>NZ_CAKKTM010000139.1:0-9789 GCF_920888515.1 Protofrankia sp. CiP1_Cm_nod1
GACTAGTCGTCGGCAGCGTCAGATGTGTATAAGAGACAGGCTTTTCCTCGTTCATCTGATAGCGCCGCCACTTGCCGACTACGTGACCGCGGCCAGCTGGGTTCCCGCGTTGATCGCTGCCCGGCCGCATCCAGAGATGAGTGCGTAACGGTCTCAACCACTCCGGGAGTGGATCATGTGGCCGCCGGGGTACTTCCCCGCTGCCGAACATCGGCGTGGTCCGGCGGTCCCGGTCTGCCGGCGTGTGATCCGAGGAGGAGCCGGTGGCGGCGGTCCTGCCGCGCTACCGGTCGTGCCACCTGCCGCGCCGTCGTATCGGGCCGGCGTATCGGGCCGGCGAAGCGGACCTGCGAAGCGGACCGGGCTCTGGTGGGGCCGGGCCGGGCGGCAGGTCCGGGGCAATCGGGTCGCTATGCTGGCTTTCCGCTGACTACAGTGGCCTGTAGCTGTCACGAGCAGCAGTAGATATCGCGGGGGGTTCCGGTGCTGCGAGGCGGCCATCATCGCCCCGTGACGGGTATGGACAGCGTCGCGCGGCAGCGACGGCGGCGTCCGGGCCGGTTACGGGCCCGAGCCTGGTTACCGGCGGCCGCGGCGGCCGTTGTGATCGTGGGGCTGGCCGCCGTGACGGCGGTCGTACCGCCGCTGTCCGGGTGGCCTGCGGTGGCCGCGCCGGTGTCCGATCAGCGGCCGGTGTTCCAGGTACGTGTCATGGAGCTGCCGGCGCAGGTCGACCGGACCGTCCTGGACAACCTGAACAGCCTGCTCAACGGGGTTCCGGACGGCGACGGAGCCGTCGTGGTGCGGGTGACCGGCGCCGCCGGGCTGGCCGGTGACCAGGACAGGCCGGCCGCCCTGGATACGATCTTCGATCGCCGGGACAGGCTCGTCGTCCAGGTCGCCCTGCCGGACCGTTCCCGTACCGGCGCGCAGCCCGATCTCGGGACGGCCGGTTCGTTGCTGCTGGCCGTGGCCGGCCACCGGTTCGCGGACGCGGACTCCGCCCGCGCCGCCTTCGCCCGCAACGACAGCGGGGGCGGGCAGCAGGCACCCTGCAAGAAGCAGTGCCGGGAGCAGGTGGCGGGTACCGGGACGGAACGCGAATCGCGGATGTACGCCACCAACACCGACCCGTTCGTCCTGGACGTCACGCTCAGGCGGGTGTTACAGGTGGACTCCTCGAGCACCCCGTTCACCGGGCCCGGGGATTCGCTCCTGTCGGAGCGGGACGACTCGGGCCGGTCGTTCTGGTTCTACGTGCTGATCGTCGCCGTGCCGCTCGGGCTGGTTGCCGTGCTCTGGCGGCGCGGCCTGTCGAGCCGGAAGGGCGGCGGTGCCGACAACGGGCCGACCACCGCCGCGCCCCGACGGCACGGCCCACCATCGGCGGCGCAGCAGTGGCTGGTTCGCTGGCGTCGCCTGCTGGGCCGGGAGGACGACGGTGCCGGCGGCGGCGACAACGACGAGGACGACGAGGACGACGGGTATGGCGGCAGGCGGCCGCTGTCCCCGGTCGCGCAACCGAACGTCGGCATCGGCTCGTTCGGCGTCGTGCATTCCGCTTTCGATCCGCAGGGCTACGTCGAGGTCGACGGCGGGCTCTACCGTGCGACCTGGAAGGGCGGCCCGGGGGCAAGCCGGCCGCGTGTCGGCGACCAGGTGCTGCTGAGGACGCACAGGGTGGACGGGCTACAGGCCTGGCCGCCGCACGGCAGCCCAGACCGGTAGCCCGCAGTGACTACGCAGACGGGGACACATCGGAAAATGGCACCTCGTAACAGCTCTGACAGGCCAGCGGACCGTCAGCAGCCGCGGGACATCATCGGGAACATTCCCATTCCCCGGCCGAGCCATCGCGTGCTCGTGGTGTTGTGCATGGACACCTCGTACTCGATGCGTGGTGAGGCGATCGGCAGGCTCAACGACGCGCTCGCCGGCTGGGCGCGCAGTATGCGGGCCGGCGAGAAGATGGCGCGGACCACCGAGTTCGCGCTCATCACCTTCGGCGCCGGGGGAGTGCGCAAATGGCGCGGCAGCGAGAGCTTCGACCCGCGCAGCGACCGGACCCCGTTCGTGCCGGCCCACAGTTTCCAGCCGCCGAAACTGACCGCCGACGGGGTGACGCCGCTGGTCGAGGCGGTCCGGCTGAGCATCTCGGTCATCGAGGCGCGCAAGCGGCAGCTGGCCCGGGAGAAGGTGACCTGGAAACGTCCGCTCGTCTGGCTGGTCACCGACGGCCGGCCGACCGACGACCAGGGGCATCCGAGCTTGGACTGGCGGCCGTTGGCGAGCGAGATCCGCGGGCTGGAGGCGAACCAGAAACTGGCGCTGTTCGCGATCGGCATTCCGCCCATCGACGACCAGGGCCAGGAAACCCTGCGCGAGCTGGCCCCGGAGCGGAACATGATGTACGGACGGTTCGACTTCAGCGACATCCTCGTGCAGCTGGACAGAAGCGTGGAGGACCCCAACTACAAACTGCGCGGCTACCAGCCGAGGCAGGTATGACCCCCGGCCGGCGGTCCGTGGCCGTCCGGAGCGGTGCCGGCGGCCGGCCCGACCGGTGGCGTATCCGGGGGGCCAGCGTCCAGGGGTATTCGCACGTGCGGGAGGGCAGATGGTGCGAGGACTCCTTCGCCCACCTGTCGCTGGGCGGGCAGGGGCCGCTGCCCGACGTCCACGTGCTGGCGGTGGCCGACGGCGCGGGATCCGCGCCCCGGTCGGCCGAGGGCTCCCGGCTCGCGGTCGCGATCGCCACCCGGCTGGTGCGTGACCGGATCCACCGCGCCGGCCGGTCCACGACCGCGCCCGAACTACAGCGGATCCTGGCGGACGCGCACGAGGAGATAGTCGCCGAGTTCCGGCGGATCGTCGCCGCGATCGCCGGGCCGGAGCACGTCGGCGAGTTCGCGACGACGCTGACGGTCGTCGTGCTCGCCCATCCCGTCGTCGGCTGTCTCGGCATCGGGGACGGCTTCGTCGTCGTCCGCACGGGTGAAGGCGGACAGGATAACCTGCACCTGCTCGACGCCGGGACCGCCGACGCCGAGCACGCCACCCACGCGGTCTTCCTGACCTCGGACACCAGCCGGGCCGCCCGGGTGAACGCCGTCTACGACCCCTGGATCAGCGGTGTGTTCGTGTCGACCGACGGCCTGATCCCCGCGACCCTGCGGCGGGACGACGACGGCCGGCTGGCGGTGTCCCGGGAACCGGTCATCGACACCGTGCTCAGGCTGCTCGACGACGATCATTTCGACGCCTCCGGGCTCGTCCAGCTGCTGTTACGGGCGGACGTCACCGAAGCGACCCAGGATGACACGACGCTGTTGGTGGCGGTCCTGTGCCGGTGACGGAGATCTTTGTCAACGGGCGCAGGCTGACCTGTTCGACCGTGCTCGGCGCCGGGACCGAGTCGGTCGTCCACGCCGTGGACGGTGACTCCCGGCGGGCGGCGAAAATCTACCGGGAGCCCGACGCCCGGCGCACCCGCCGGCTGGAGTGCATGCTGCGTGCCTTCCACGCGTCACAGTTCGTCGATCCCGTTTCCGGTCATCCAGGGCTGGTGTGGCCGGAGGAACTCGCCCGCGACTCCACCGGGGCGGTTCTCGGATATGTCATGCGGCGCTCCGAGGACCAGCCGCTGAGCACGTTCTTCGAGCACTACACCCGGCTGACGAACTTCCCGGGCAAGGACTGGAAGTTTCTGCTGGGGGTGGCCAGCAACCTGAGCCAGCTGGTCGCCGTCCTGCACGACCAGGAGATCGTGATAGGCGACCTGGCACCGTCGAACATTCACGTCCGCGCTGACGGGCTGATCAGTTTTCTCGACTGCGACTCGTTGCAGTTCCGGTACGACGGGGAGGTTTTCGCCTGCCACACCGTCACCCCGGAATACGCCGCGCCCGAGCTGCTGCCCGAGCTGTCCGGCCGCAAGAGCGTCGAGACGGACCGGTTCACCCTCGCCGTGCTGATATGCCAGCTGCTGCTGTGCGGGGAGCATCCCTTCCAGGGGATTCCGGCCCGGGAGCTGGACGTCGACCCGTCACCCGAGACGAACATCCAGTACGGCATCACCGTCCTGACGGCGCCCAGGGAGGTCGAGGTCCCGGACGAGGCCGTCGAGCCCGACGTCCTGCCGCCGCCGATCGCCGCGCTGGCCAGGCAGACGTTCGGGGCGGGCCACGGCACGGCCGGGTCGCGGCCGGCCGCGCAGGAGTGGGCCGACGCGCTCGACCTGGCCTGGGACGACGTCCAGGTGTGCGGCAACCGGAGGGGCCATACCTACAGCGGGCATCTCCCGGAATGCCCGTGGTGCGCGCGGGCCCGGACCGGCCGTTTCGACCCGTTCCCGGCGCTGTCGCACCTTGCCGGCGGTGCCGACGGCGGCGCTGCCGGCGGTGGCGTGGCTCCCACCACGAAGGTCACCAATGTTGTGCTGGCTGTCGCGATCCTGCTGCTTCTCGCGCTGGCGGTCGTCGTTGCCGTGGTCACTCGGTAGCCCGGTGCCCGGCGGTCCGCCGGCCGGGTGATCTCGACAGATGTGACATCGACAGATGTGACATCGACGGAGACGGCGGAGACGGAAGCGGCATCGGCAGAAGGAGGTGGAGACAGCCGTGTATCCCACAGGCACACACCCACAGAGCACCCTGATTCCGTTCTACCTCGTGGTGGACGTCTCGCAGTCCATGGACGGGCCACGCCTGGACACCGCGAACCTCATTCTGCGGCGGATCGGGGAGGCGTTGGCCCGTGATTCGGTCGCCGCCGCCCGGGTCCGGGTCGGCATGATTGACTTTGCCGGCGGCAGCCGGACGGTGCTGCCACTGTGCGACCTGCTCACCACGACGACGTTCCCCCAGCTGGCGTGCCGTGACGACGGCACCCGATACGCGCCCGCGTTCAACCTGTTACGGGCCACCGTCGACCGCGACCACCGCCAGTTGGAGGCCGACGGTTTCGCCGTGGGCCGCCCCGGGGTGTTCTTCCTCAGCGACGGTGAACCCTTCGATGATCCTCCCGGTGCCTGGGAGGAGGCGTTCGCCACCCTGCTCAGGGAATGCCCGGCCATCCCGCACATCATCCCCTGCGCCGTCGCCGACTCGAATCCCGAGATCATGCGGGTGCTGGCTCATCCGGCGCCGACGGCGCCGTTGTTCATACAGAGCCGGCTGGCCAGCCCGGAAAGCGCGATCAGGAACCTGACCGAGATCATCGTACGAAGTGTTGTGGCCTCGGGCCACCAGGAGATGGTGGTGATCGATGAAACGGACGTCCACGCCCTCGACACGGTCATCGTCGATCCGCCCGAGTCCTGGATCGACCCGGACGTTCGTTACTGAGAGCATTCCATGAAATGGCAGAGTGTTGCTGTCGAGCGGCAGCGGCTGGGCCGGGCCGATCTGCTGAGCCGGGGCGGGCAGGCCGTCGTCTACCGGCTGCCCGAATTCGGCCTTCCCGAGGTGGGGGTGCCGCTCGTCTACAAGGAGTACCGCTCCATCGTGGGGCGGGTGCCGGCCCAGGGCCTCGCCAACATCATTGCGCTGCGGCTGGCGCTGCCGGCGGACCAGCGCCTGTGGTTCGACACGCATCTGGCCTGGCCACTGCGGATCGTGGTCGACGGTGACGCCGACTCCGCCCGCGCAAAGGTGCTCGGAGTCGTCATGCGGCTCATACCCGACGCCTTCTTCCAGGTCTTCCCGGCAGCGACGGGAGGGCCACCGCAGCGCCAGCCGTGCGAAGCGCGGTCGCTGTTCGCCGGTCCCGAGCAGATGCGGGCGCTCGGTCTGCCGTTCCCGGACCGTGCGCAGCGGTGGTGGCTGTGCCTGCGGCTGGCCTACCTGGTGGCCTTCCTGCACAACCAGGGCATCGTCTTCGGTGACATCTCCGCCCGTAACGCCCTCTACCGTCTGCGGCCGACTCCGGATGTGCTCCTGGTGGACTGCGACGCGGTACGGAAGGTCGGCAACGCGGCGGTTGTCGACCAGGGCCACACGCCGGACTTCTTCCCCCCGGCGATACACGAGCCGCAGTCGATCAGCTCTGACCTGTTCAAACTCGGCCTGTTCATCGTCCGTATCCTCGCGCCCGGCCGGACGGTCACGCCGGAGAGCGCCGTACGGGCTGTCGAGGGTGTTCTCGGCCGGGCCGGCGTGGATCTCGTGCGGGCCAGCCTGTCCGCTGAGCCGCGGGACCGGCCGGCGGCGCTGCTCTGGTACCGCTACCTGCGCTCCGGCGCGGGCTCCCATCCCGGGACGCTGCCGTTGCGGGGCTGAGGGCCTGAAGGCGGCCCACGTCCTCCGCGGCGGCGTCGATCGGTGGACGAGCGCCAGCAGATCTTGCTGTGGGGCCCTGCCGCGGCGGGACGGGGCCGTTGCTGTCGCAAGATCTGAACAGACGATCGTACGTTTGTGTGTCGTAGCGGACACGGCGACATTGACACAGGTCACACAGGGAACTAAGGTCGGCGGAAAACAATCACTTGTTTGTTAGTGTGACCACCGTCTGGGGTGTGAGTTTGCTGCTGGCTGTGATGGTCGCGCCCGAGGAGGCGCGAGGGTGGATTCTGCCGGCGCGAAGCAGGGCATAACGGGCCGCCCGGCCCGCCTGCACCACCTCGACCGAGGGAGAAGGAGGGTCCCGTGAGCGCTACCGATGTCATCACGTCCCCGCTGGGAGGGGGAGCGGACACAAACAGATCCGCTCTGGCTCAGGCCGAGCGTCGGAGCATGAGCCGCAACTCGCAGTTACTCGTCGCCTGGTGCGGCCCGGCCATGTTCGTTTTATTCGTGATCGGGAGTGTCTGGCTCGCCCGGTACTTCCCGCCCGCCATCCACCCGAATGATTCCGCCCAGGAGGTCGCGCAGTACTACCGGGACCACAAGGACGCCATTCGGGTCGGTCTCGTGTTCACCTGTCTGGCCTATGCGCTGATGGGCGTCTGGGGCGTGTGCATGGCCGTCCAGACCCGGCGCAAGGAAGGGCTCTTCCCGGTTCTGACCTACGTCCAGCTGACCTGTATGGCCGCGGGTACCGCGCAGATCGTCGTGAACTGCGGTCTCTGGGCCACCGCCGCCTTCCGCCCCGGGGAGACATCACCGGAGATCACGCAGGCGTTCAACGACGCGGGCTTCATCATCCTGCTCGGCACCTGGATGCCGTTCACCATCTGGGCCATCGCACTCGGGCTGAACATCCTGCTGGACAGGACGACACCGGTTTTCCCGCGCTGGACGGGATACTTCAGCATCTGGTCGGGTGTGTGCTTCATGCCCGGCGGGACGGTGTGGTTCTTCAAGAGCGGGCCATTCGGCTGGACCGGTGTGGTGTGCCTGTGGGTGCCGTTCGTGGTCTTCGGCGCCTGGGTGCTGTACTTCAGCTACCTGTCGATGCAGAACGTCAGGCGCGGCTTCGTCCATGAGCAGGACCTTGCCGCCGTGTCGTGACCATGAGTGTGCCGTCCGGGATGGATCCGTTCGTGGACCCGTTCGCCTCGCGCACCGCGAGGGCGCCCCAGTGGCGTCCTCGCGGTGGGGGCCGGGTGCCGGGCGAGATCGGTATCTGGGTCTTCATCTTCGGGGACATGCTCGTCTTCGGGCTGTTCTTCGGTGTGTTCGTCCACGAACGGTCGCGGAGCACCGAGCTCTTCGAGCAGGCGCACGAAACCATGAACCTGACGTTCGGCGCGGTGAACACGTTGTTGCTGCTGACCGGGTCGATGTTCGTCGTGCTGGGCCTGAGCGCGTTGCGCGGAGGGGCTTCCCGGCCCGGCTCGCGGATGATCCTCGTCACGCTGCTCTGCGGCGCCGGCTTCGTCCTCAACAAGTACCTGGAGTACTCGGACAAGATTGACGCGGGGCACACGCCGTCGGCCAACAGCTTCTACATGTACTACTTCGTCTTCACCGGTATCCATCTGTTGCACCTGCTGATCGGAATGATCGGCCTTGTGATCATGTACAGGATCGCCCGCAAGCCGGTCCTGGAGGCCCGGGACATACGTAATCTCGAGGCCGGCGCCTGCTACTGGCATCTTGTCGACCTGCTCTGGATAGTCCTGTTCGCGCTGCTGTACCTGATGAGGTGACCAGATGTCGACGCATGCCGGGAGCGCTGCCGTCAGGAGTTCCGTCCTCAGGAGTTCTGTCCGCAGGAATCCGACCGTCGTCGCCTGGCTCGCGCTCATGGGCGCGACCGTGGTCTCCTGGTATCTCGGGGAGGGGCACGGCGCCCCGGCGGCCGCGACGGCCGGTGTGATTGTGGTGGCCTTTTTCAAGGTGTACCTCGTCGGCCGGTACTTCATGGAGCTCCGGGAGGCTCCGCGAGTACTGCGTCTCCTGTTCACCGGATGGGCCGTGGTGGTGTGTGCGGTTCTCGTGGCCATGTACCTTGCCGCCGGCGGCTGAAACGGCTGGCCGGTGCCGTGGTGTGGGGCGGCGTTTCCCGGGACCGTGGGTTTTCTCGCTGTCGCGGATACCGGCAGGGATGGGAATCCCGTCGACGACGCGGTGGGCCCGCGGGCGTGGCGCACCGCCGAACTGATCGAGGAGACAGATGACACAGCAGGTTGTAACCGAGCCCGGCAGCCACCGCTCACGTCCCCGGCCCATTGCCACGGGTGTCATGACAAGGCTTCCGCCGCTCCTTCAGCGGGTGACCGTCGACGTCGGGCAGAGCGGGCAGTTACTCGGGCGGCTGGCGACCACGGCGGTACGCCAGCCGCGGGGGTACTGGGGGAGTACCCGTGACGAGATGTACGCGATGCTGCGCTTCTGCTGGCTGCCGTGCAGCCTCGCGGTCGGCGGCTTCACGTTCCTCATCGCGAACTACGCGTACGACCTGCTCAGCCTGCTCGGTGGGCAGAACCGGCTGGGCACCTACTTCGTGATGGCGAGTCTCCGGGAGATCTCGCCGTTCTGCACCGGGATGGCCGTCGCGGGCGTGATGGGCACGGCCATGACCGCGGACCTCGGCGCCCGGCGCATCCGGGAGGAGCTCGACGCGCTGAAGGTGCTCGGGATCGACGCGACACGGATGCTGGTGCTCCCCCGGGTGCTCGCCATCACGATCATGACGGTGGCCTTCACCATCATCGGCGGCCTGCTCGGCATCATCATGGCGATGCTTTCCGCGACCGTGTTCGGCGCGACGTCCACCGGCGGTTATTTTGCGAATTTCCTGTCGAGCCTGACGGCCCCCGAACTGGTCGGCGTCCTGATCAAGTCCACGCTCACCGGCCTGTTCATCGGTATCGTCTGCGCGCAGAAGGGGCTCACCGCGCGTGGTGGGTCGGAGGGTGTCGGACGGGCCGTCAACGAGGCGGTGGTGCTGTGTTTCGCCGCCGTGTGGGTGATCAATTTCATGGCGAACGCGACGCTGCTGGGCCTGAACCCCGACATGCTGGTGAACCGGTGAAAGGGGTTCGACGGTGACCGTGACAGAAAACAGCAGTGATGTCGCGGCGAAGCCGCTGACAGATACCGGTATCGGCAACTTCGGTTCCTACAGCAGTGAACGGTCGTTGGTGTACGACCTCGGTGAGATCGCCAGGTTCGCGGTCGCCTCCGTGCGCCGCCTGCCGGGGGTGCGCCACTACGGCTCCGAGGTGCTGCGCCAGGCCGGGATCGTGATCCTGTCCAGCTCCGGGATCATCTGGTTCATGATGGCGATGCTGGCCGCGGAGGCCTCGTTGGAAGGCCACTATCTCCTCAGCCAGCTGGGCGCCGGTAGTTACACGGGGGTGTTCACCTCGACCGCCGACTACACGGTCGCCCCCGAGATGTGGGG
>NZ_CAKKTM010000139.1:10221-21114 GCF_920888515.1 Protofrankia sp. CiP1_Cm_nod1
GTGGATTCTCTCGGCGAAGGTCGCCTGCGGGCTGGTCGCCGAGCTCGGCTCGATGCGGATCAGCGAGGAGATAGACGCGCTGGAGGTCATGGGCCTCGACTCGCACTCGTATCTCATCAGCACCCGGCTGCTCGCGGTCGTCATCGTCACGCCGTTCATGTTCATGATAGGTACCGGAATCATGTACTGCGTCGAGTACATGCTGAACGTGCACGTGTTCCACAGCGTGTCCGCGGGCGGGTATCTTTCCGTCTTCTGGGCCTTCCAGACCCGGCAGGACGTGTTGTTGTCGCTGGCCATGGGCGCAATCATGGGAATGATGATTGTCGTTGTCGGCTGCTACTACGGGTACACGGCCAGTGGCGGCCCGGTCGGGGTCGGCAAGAACACGGCGAAATCCATGGTGATCAATCTGGTCATCGTCAGCGTGATCGGGGCGGTGTTCCAGCAGATGTTCTTCGGGTCGCTGACACGCGCGCCCATCGGGTACTAGACCATGGCCGGCAGATGTTCGACCGCATGGGCGGCACCGCGTTCGTCTCGCTCGACACCCGTCAGCGACGGCACGGCGCGATGAGTGACGCGATGTTGGCGCAGTTCGCGTTCGCTGCCGTGTTCTTCGTTATCGGATGCTGGGGACGACGACACGCCGCCGATCTCGTTTCTCGGGCCCTTTCCCGCGAAGCGCGGACAGCAAAGGAACAGTCGCTGCGTCGGGGGGCACGCTACTGCCAGATCGTTGCGGTGCTCTTCATCGTGTTCGGGGCGACCGGGCAGACCTTTCCTCTTGGCCTCCCATTTGACGGTCCCATGTAACGGGAAACACGGATCGTGATGGCAGCACTGTCGATCGGATACGGGCGAGACCCGGGCTGGGAGGTGCCCACGCCAGGCCGGTGCGGGCACCACGGCGACGGCAGGGTGCTTCCGCGTGCTCGGGTGGCCTGTTCCACGGCACGCCCCCTTCCTGGCCGACGTCACGCGTCTTCCGGACGCTGGGGCTGGCCGCGGCAGGTCCTGACATGCTGGGCTGGCGGCTGTGACGCATGTTGTGCTGGCACCCGACAAGTTCAAGGGATCGTTGAGCGCCGCCGAGGTGTGCGCGGCGCTGGCCGAGGGGCTGCGCGCGGCCCGCCCGGACGTGCACACGGTGTCCCTGCCGGTGGCGGACGGTGGCGACGGCACAGTCGAGGCCGCGCTGTCGGCGGGATACCGGCGGGTCGCGGTGACCGTGGAGGGGCCCACGGGCGAGCCCGTCGACACGGCCTACGCCGAGTGCGACGGCACCGCGATCGTCGAGCTGGCCGATGCCTGCGGCCTGCGCCGGCTGCCGGGCGGGCGTCCCGCGCCACTGACGGCGTCCAGCTACGGGGCGGGGCAGGTGCTCGCCGCCGCTCTGCGCGCCGGCTGCCGGCGGGTGGTGCTCGGTATCGGGGGCAGCGCGAGCACCGACGGCGGTGCCGGGCTGGTCGAGGCGCTGGGCGCCGTCCTGCTCCCCGGGAGCCCCGGGAGCCCCGGGAGGCCCGGGAGCCCCGGGAGGCCGGGGAGGCCGGGGAGGCCGGGGGGGCGGCGGCGCCACCGGGGCGGGAGCGCACTCGCCGTCCTCGAGGGCGTCGATCTGTCCGGGCTGGATCCGCGGCTGCGTGACACCGAGCTGGTCGTCGCTTGCGACGTCGACAACCCGCTGCTGGGCCCGCACGGTGCCGCTGCCGTGTACGGCCCGCAGAAGGGCGCCACGCCGGACGATGTCGCCTTCCTGGAACAGGCGCTGACCAGGTGGGCGACGGTCGTGACGGCCGCGACCGGAACCGATCACCGGTGGGCCCCGGGGGCGGGCGCGGCAGGCGGCGTCGGCTTCGCCGCCCTGTCGCTGCTCGGTGCCCGGCTGCGTCCCGGGATCGACCTGATACTCGATCTTGTCGGCATCGACGACGTGCTGCGCGGCGCCGATCTGGTGGTGACGGGGGAGGGTGCGCTCGACGAGCAGACACTGCGCGGGAAGGCCCCGGCCGGGGTGGCGGCCCGGGCGCGTGCGGCCGGCGTACCGGTCGTCGCGGTGGCGGGGCGTTCGCTGCTGGATCCCCAGGCGCTGGCCGGTGCCGGTTTCTCGGCGGTGCGGACCCTCGCCGAGCTGGAGCCGGACATGCGGGTGAGCCTGTCGCAGGCGGCTGACCTGCTGCGCCGTCTCGCGCCCCAGCTGATCGAACGGTCCCGGCCGGCTGGCCCGTCCCGTCCCGCGGCCCCTACCCGTCCCGCTGGTCGTGCGGGGGCCGGCGACGGAACATGATCGCTGTTGGGACGCCGACGGCGAGCAGCGCCACGAACGCCGCGAGCGGGAGGAGCGCGCCACCGGAGCCCCCCGTCCGGGCGGCGCTCAGGGAACGCGCTATCCCATCGGCCTGCTCGGTGCTCTCCGTCGGCCTGGCCCGTTCGGTCTGGACCTCCCGCACGGATTCCACCGGTTGCACGGCGAAGGTGTATCCGGTCACGCTGCTACCGACCCGGTCGAGGACGATGTTGCTGAACGTGTCCGGGTGGAGGATCGTGCGGCCGGCGGATCCGCCGCGCGAGGTGTCCTGCCGGACGGCGTACACGCCTGGCACGAGGTCGTCGAACGCCCATTCCCCGGACGCGTCGGTGACGGTCTCCCGCAGGATGCCCGCCCCGTCCGGGCCCGTGCCGGTCAGTTGGATGGCCACCTCCGGAGCGGTGGCCTCGCCCGCGTCCCGCCGACCGTCGCGGTCGGCGTCCAGGTAGGCGTTGCCGCTGATACTGGAGCGGGCCGAAGCGCCGAAGTCGCCGAACGGCCTGAGCAGGCCGGCCAGCTGCCGATGACCTTCGCGGTTCGGATGGTAGATCAGGCTCTGGTCGAGGGCGAGGAAGCCGTCGAGGAACTCGTGTATCCAGCGGTCCGGATTCCGCTGGTCGACGGCGGGGTCCGGTTCGTGGCCGGCGAAACGGCATTTGACGGTGTCGACCACGGTGACGAAACGGCCCGGCGTGCCGACCGAATCCGCCGGTGGGGCGTCCGGTGAGCAGGTGTGTCCGGCGGGGTCGGACGGCCCGGTGAAGCCCGACGAACGGTTCACCGTGTCTGCGGCGGCGATCTGCATGCTGTCCCCGCGGTCGCCGAGTTCCCGGACCGCGGCGGACGGGTCGAAGACCGTCCCGTTCAGGGCGGCCTGCGCTCCTGGCGGCAGGTAGTGCTCCCGGCTGGACAGGTACGGATAGGTGACCAGGGCCACCCGGCCGCCGGGCGGCATCCGCTCCCGCAGGCGGGTGAGCAGGGTGACCAGGCGGCCACGGACCTCCGGGAGGTTGTCCGTCGCCTGCTCGGTGAGCCGTTCGCACTCGGCGATGTCCCCGGCGGGTATCCCGAAGGCCTTCGGGACGTCGAACGCGAAGCAGCGCAGCACGATGTCGGAGAACCGCACGTCGTTGCCGCCGATCGTCAGCAGGACCAGGTCGGTGCCCGGGCCGACCGCGTCGAGCTGTGGCGCGACCAGCCGGGTGCACGAGGCGGACGCGATGCCGTAGGCGACGTCGACCGGGCCGATATCGGCGGTTTCCTCCGGCCCGAAGCCGGCCGAGCAGTCCTGCCGCAGGCGGTCGAGGACGGCGGGATCGTAGGCGGTCTCGCCGATGCGCAGCGGGGTCCGGTAGGTGCGCTGGTCCATTCTGCGCGGGCTGAGAAGGTCGTTCGTGGTGGCGCCGCTGCACGCCCGGTTGACATAGGTGACGTCGTATCCGCGTTCGTCGTGCAGCCACTGGGCGTATTGTTCGCCCCAGTTCACCGTCGAACGGTGGCATCCACGTGGTCCGTCACCGGTGTCATAGGTGCCGGCACCCGCGCCGTTCCCGGCGGCGTACGAATCGCCGAGCTGGACGATCGAAAGATGGGGAGCCGCCACGTCCGCGGTGTTGCCCGGCCTGGGAGCGGCGGTTGGTAACGGGGTGGCCGGTAACGGGGTGGCCGGTAACGAGGTGGCCGGTAACGAGGTGGGCCGGGTGGTGGTGGCGGCGCTCGGTTCGGCGGCGGCCGGTCGTCCAGCCATGATCAGAACTGTGAAAAGAATCGCGGGGACGGCGATCCTGGCGGTGATCCGGAAAATCGGCCCACCCGTGCGGTGAAAGGAGGGCGACCGGTCTGTTCCCGCTTTTTCGGCCGCCCTCGACATGAGGACGGGTTCGGATCCGGCCACCGCGTCGCCCCCGAAGCTTGAGCCATCAGTGGTGCACCTGGAAGTGGCGCACCCGAAAGCGGCACACGTAGCAGTGCCGAATATATTCCGACGCGAAGAGTAACCGACTTGGTCGTGACAGGCAAGCGTCGTGACGGGCGGGCATGGCGTGGGGCGGGAGCGCCCGTCCTCGGGGCCCCCGCCCGCGTGGGCGGAGCGTAGGCGTAACGCTCTCACGCCATCGGGCCCCGCCCGCGTGGGCGGAGCCATGATCGCGCGGCCTTCGGCCTGGTGCCGGCGTCGGCCGTCGGGGGCGCGATCATGGCAATCCGGGTCTCTACGCGGTCGTGTCCGTCGGAGCCACCTTTCGTTGTTTTTCTGTAGTTTATATTTTTTATTCTTGTTGTTTATATTTGGCGGCGACCGTGTCGTCGGTCGATGTGAGTGCTGACGTCAGGCCATGATCCGCGCTCCGGGCCGTGGCCGCGGCGTCACACCCAGGCGCGCCGCCGCCGCCGCGACGACACGGCGCGATACCGCTGCCAGCCACCGGCGACGCCTTCGTCGTCGCATTCCGGCTGGAATTCCGGCTCGCCGTGGCGGGCCGGTACGAACACCGGCTCGCGGAATTCGCGGGTGATGTCCGTCGGCGGTTCCTCGCAGCTGTCGGCCCTGGCCGGGGCGACGGTTTCCGCGGCCAGCGCGTCGATGTCCTCCAGGGCCCGGCGGATGTCCGCCGCCAGCCGGTCGGCGGCCTTCGAGCTCGGTGCCTGGATGCACAGGCACTGGATATGGCGTTGTGCCTCCTGAATCGCTGTGGTTACGGCGGAAATCTCCTTCCGCAGGCTTGCCGACTGCACGATTCGCCACCTCCGTGGTACTCCGGTCACCGGTCGACGATGGTCCGGGCAAATGCCCGTATCCGTGGGGAGCCACCGTGCCGGTCATGTGCGTGAAATATTGCGTTCACATGGCAGTATGATCCGGATGGCGGTGAACCGGCCAGTGGGAGGGACTTTTTTCCCGTCGCGACGTGCCTGAAGTCGGTCACCGGCCCATTCGGGCATGGCCTGGCCGGCCGTGGGTTACGGTTGGTCGGCCAGTGCCTGCCGCGCCGCGGCACCGGCCGCCGCGGCACCGGCCGCCACCGTGCCGGCCGCCTTGGTACCAGACCTCCTGGCCCCGGCTGCCTTGCTCCCGGCTGTCTTGGTGCCAGCCGCCTTGGTACTACCGGCGGCCGTGGCGTTGGCGGCCACGGCGTTGGCGGCCATGGCGCTGACAGCCTCGGCCACGGCCGGCATCACGCGCTCGTCGAAGACGCTCGGCACGACGTAGAGCGGGTTGATCTCGTCCTCGCGCAGCACCGCCGCCAGCGCGTGGGCCGCGGCGAGCAGCATGTCCTCGGTGATGTCATGGGCCCGGGAGTCCAGCAGCCCGCGGAAGACACCGGGAAAGGCCAGCACGTTGTTGATCTGGTTCGGCTCGTCCGAGCGGCCGGTCGCGACGACCGTCGCGTACATCCGGGCGTCCGCCGGGTCGACCTCGGGGTCCGGGTTGGCCAGCGCGAAGACGATCGCGCCGTCGGCCATGGCCGCGATGTCCGCGCCGGTGAGGATGCCCGGCGCGGACACGCCGATGAACACGTCGGCGCCGCTCAGGGCGTCCCGCAGCGTCCCGGCGAGCCTGTCCGGGTTGGTGCGCGCGCAGATCCACCGGCCGTTGTCGTCCAGGTCCTCGCGGGCCGGCGAGATGATCCCGCCGATGTCGGACACGATCACGCTGCCGCCCGCGCGGCCCGCGCCGGCCCGCAGCAGCAGGCGCAGGATGGCCGTGCCCGCCGCGCCCGCCCCGCTGGTGACGATCCGTACGGAGCCCAGTGACTTGCCGACGATCCGCAGCGCGTTGGTGAGGGCTGCGAGGACGACGATCGCGGTGCCGTGCTGGTCGTCGTGGAAGACCGGGATGTCGAGCAGGCCGCGCAGCCGCCGTTCGATCTCGAAGCAGCGGGGCGCGGCGATGTCCTCGAGGTTGATGCCGCCGAAGACGGGCGCGAGCAGCGCCACCGTGCGCACGATCTCGTCGGTGTCCTGGGTGTCGAGGCAGATCGGCCACGCGTCGATGTCCGCGAACCGTTTGAACAGCGCGGCCTTGCCCTCCATCACCGGGATCGCGGCGATGGGGCCGATGTTGCCCAGGCCGAGCACGGCCGAGCCGTCCGAGACCACCGCGACGCTGTTGTGCTTGACCGTCAGCCGCCGGGCGTCGTCGGGCCGGTCGGCGATGGCCAGGCACACCCGGGCGACACCGGGAGTGTAGGCCATGGACAACTCGTCGCGGGTCCGCAGCGCGACCTTGCTCGCGACCTCGATCTTCCCGCCGAGGTGCAGCAGGAACACCCGGTCACTGACCCGCCGGACGACGAAGTCCGGCATGCGGCGCAGGGTCTCGGCGATGGCCTGTGCCTGCTCGGCGTCGACGCACAGGCAGGTCATGTCCAGCACGAGCCGGCCCGCGTGCGACTCCGCGACGTCGAGGGCGGTGACCACCGCGCCCAGCTTGCCGACAGCGGTGGTGATCTTGCCGACGATCTGTGACGATGCTGGTACGTCAAGGCGCACTGTTATCGAGAACGAAACGCTGGGGACGGCCACGAACGTGCTCCATCTGTCGTTCGAGCGACAACGTGGGCAGGTGCCCGCATCGATGCTCGCAGCCGCGGCCCCGCATCCGGCGTAGGCCGGTGCGTGGCAGCAAAGATCACAGGGAGTGGGGAGCGGCGGGAGCGGGGATACCCGGCGCGGGACGCCGGCCTTGCCCGGCCCACGCCATGACACGCCCACGCCGGGACACGCCCGCCCCGGGACGGACCGCCGACCGGGCGGGGGCGCCACCCCATACGGCTCCTTTCCGCTGCCCGGGCAGGCAAACGGCGGCGGCGGGAGCCCGCCCGGAACCCGGACGCCGCCGGGCGCGGGCCGGGATCCCGATCCCGCCACCGGCGGAACCGGGCCGGCTCAGAACACCGCCGTGCCGTGGACGGGCGACGACGCCCGGGCATGGTGACGGCGCGGGATGCGCCCGGCCCGCGCGGCGAACCGTCCCGCGGTGACGCCGGCCGCCATCGCCGCCGCCATCAGGGCGGGATCCTGGGCGCGGGTCACCGCCGACGCCAGCAGGACGGCGTCACAGCCGAGCTCCATGGCCAGCGCCGCGTCCGAGGCGGTGCCGATCCCGGCGTCCAGGACGACCGGGACCTCCGCCTCGGCGACGATCAGCTCGATGTTGTGGGCGTTGCGGATGCCGAGCCCGGTCCCGATGGGCGCGCCCAGCGGCATCACGGCCGCGCAGCCGACCTGCTGCAGGCGCCGGGCGAGCACCGGGTCGTCGTTGGTGTAGGGCAGGACGGTGAAACCCTCGGCGACGAGGCGTTCCGCCGCGTCGAGGAGCTCGATGGGGTCCGGCAGCAGGGTCTGCTCGTCCGCGATCACCTCGAGTTTCACCCAGTTCGTTCCCAGCGCCTCCCGGGCGAGCTCGGCGGTGAGGACGGCCTCGTGGGACGTGCGGCAGCCGGCGGTGTTGGGCAGCACCCGCACGCCGCAGCGGGCGAGCATGTCCAGCGTCGACCCCGGGGTGGTGGTGTCCACCCGGCGCATGGACACCGTGCACATGTCCGTGCCGGAAGCCCTGATCGCCGCTTCCATGACGGCGAGGCTCGGCGCGCCGCCGGTGCCCAGGATCAGCCGGGAGCCGAGCTCCTCACCGGCGATCGTGAACGCGTCGTCGGCCATGTCAGCCTCCCTGGGTGGCGGTCAGGATCTCCACGTGCTGGCCGGCGCGCAGCTCCAGGTTCTCCCACCGGCTGCGGGGGGCGACGACGCCGTCGACCGCGGCGGCGCTCCCACGGCCGTTGGCGGAAACGCTCATCATGATCATGAGCTGGTGCAGCGTGGTACCGGCCGGCACCTGCATGGCCTTGCCGTTCACGGTGAGAGTCATCTGACGTCCTCCCTGGTCGACCGGTTCTCGACGGCCTGGTCATCGGCGACGCGTCCCTCGCCGGCCCGGTCCCCGGCATACTCGACGGCCCGGTCGACGGTGCGGTCGATGGCATGGTCGAACCGGGCCGGGGTGAAGGCGGCGGCCTCGCCGGGCAGGGCGCCGTCCGCCAGCAGGCCGGCGATGGCGTCCGCCGTCACCGGGGTGAGCAGCACGCCGTTGCGGTAGTGGCCGACGGCGAGCAGCAGCCCGGGCAGCCGGGACGGGCCGATCAGCGGTGCGTTGTCCGGTGAGGCGGGCCGCAGGCCGGTGCTGACCTCCTCCAGCTCCGCCTCACCCACCGCCGGGACGAGGGCCTGGGCGTCCCGGAGCAGCTCGTACACGGCGCCCGCGCGGGGCCGCAGGTCGAAGCCGGCCTCCTCGCTGCTGGCCCCCACCACGATCCGGCCGTCGGCGCGGGGCACCAGGTACACCGGGTGGCCGCGTACCGTGCCCCGCAGCACACAGGTCAGCGGCGGCGGCCCGACGGTACGCAGCCGCAGGGTCTGGCCCTTGACCGGGCGGACCGCCGGCAGCACCCCGGGCGGCAGCCCGTCGATCCGGCCCGACCACGCTCCGCAGGCGAGGACGGCCACCGGCGCGGTCAGCTCGGTGCCGTCGGCCAGCTCCAGCCCGACGACCCGGTCGCCGCGCAGCAGCCACCGCCGCGCGGCGGCGGGGAGCAGCGTCACCCCCTCGGCCACGCAGGCCCGCAGCAGCGCGCCGTGCAGCAGCCGGTTGTCGATCTGGTGATCGTCGGGTGCCGCCAGTGCGCCGGCCAGGCCGCTCGCCGACGCCGGGACGCGGGCGCGCAGCTCGCGCCGGGTCAGCAGCTCGGTGCGCAGGCCCAGCGAGCGCGCGAAGCCGTGGATGTCGCGCAGACCGGCCATGTCCGCGCTGTCCCAGGCCGCGACCAGCGTCCCGCAGCGCAGGTAGCCGACCTCGGTGCCGCTGCTGCGCTCCAGCTCCGCGACGAACGTGGGGTAGCGCTGTGCCGACGCCATGTTCAGCGCGAGCAGGGGCTGCTCACCGTAGTGGAGCTCGCTGAGGGGGGCGAGCATGCCCGCGGCCGTCCAACTGGCCCCCGATCCCGGCGCGGGATCGACGACGGTGACTGTCAGCCCGCGCAGACGCGCGCGCCACGCCACGCCGAGCCCGATCACACCGGCGCCGGCGACGATGACGTCCGGCCGGGATCCCGCCGCGCCCCGGCCGTTGGCCCCGGCCGCGCGCGCCGGCGCAGTAGCTGCGCCTGGCGGCATGATGGCTGCCGGCATGAGCCTCCTTATACACTTGGGGTGTCGTTATCCTCACCGATACCGCTCACCCGATACTGTCAGCCTCAATCGCAAGTCTGGCCTGTCCCGCAGCGGTGGGCAGCGGAAAGACGTCCCGCTGGTGGGTGGGTACCCGCCATAGGCTGAATCATGATGATCGGATTTATCGTGGTGGTACCGGGCGTGACGGTGCCGAACAAGGAGATACCGGATATCGTGGTAACGCCTGACGGCGCTCCGCATTTAGTCCGTGCCCGACCAGCCTGCGAGCAACGGGCCTGCACGCAACGGGCCTGCGCCCGGCGGTTGCCGACGGACGGGTGCGTTGGCCCGCGCGGCCGGCGATCCACCGGAGGTGGCCCGGCCGGGGGCGCGGGCCACCCGGCCCGGCGGCTGCCGGCGATGGCCGTCCGCCTCGTAACATGATCGACGGTTACGGTCTGCTGGAGCCGATCGGCTACGGCGGGTTCAGTACGGTCTACCTGGGCCGGCAGGAGATCTTCGACCGCCGGGTCGCGATCAAGGTGATGAACGCCGTCCTCACCGATCCCGACGCGAAGCGGCGGTTCCTGCGTGAATGCCGGGTGACCGGGCGGCTGACCGGTCACCCGAACATCATCTCGGTTTTCGATGCCGGGACGACCCGGGACGGGCGCCCCTACATCGCGATGGAGTACATCGCGGGCGGGTCGCTGGCCGACCGGCTGGCCGACGCCGGGCGACTGGACGTCGAGGAGGTGCTGCGCGTCGGTGTGCAGGTGGCCGACGCCCTCGTGACCGCCCACCGCCACGGCGTCCTGCACCGTGATCTCAAACCGGCGAACATCCTGCTCCGCGAGTCCGGGACCGCCGTGCTCAGCGACTTCGGCATCGCCGTGGCCGAGAGCGCGGCGGAGAACACGACCGCGTCGGTGGCGTTCACGCCCCGTTACACGCCGCCCGAGGTGCTCCAGGGCGGGGAGCACAGCATCGCCTCCGACATCTTCGGGTTCGGCGCCACCCTCTTCACCCTGCTGGCCGGACAGCCGCCGTTCACCGGCCGGGTCCCGGCGCAGCTGCTGCGGGAGATGCTGGACGGGCCGCCGCCGGCACTGCCCGACGAACTGGCCGGCAGCGTCCCCGACGAGCTGGTCACGCTGGTGCGGCGGGCCCTCGCCGCCGCGCCGGACCAGCGTCCCGCCACCGCCGCGGCTGTGCTGGCGGAACTGCGCGCGACAGCCGCCGTCCGCGACGGCCAGGCCGGCACGCCCATCTCCGCGGACGGTCCGGCGGACGGTCCGGAGGCGGCATCGGCGATCACCAGCCATCTCGCCGCTCCCGTTCCCGAGCCGCCGCTGCCCTCCGCGCCACCTGGCGGGACGCGCGCGGCGCCGGCCCGGCCACCACACCCGGGCTCGGGC
>NZ_CAKKTM010000140.1 GCF_920888515.1 Protofrankia sp. CiP1_Cm_nod1
CGGCTGTGCCGGACCCGGCCGGCCTGGCGTCCGCCACGCCGGCGGCCGGCACCGCCGAGCCTGTCGTGCCGGCCGCCGCCGGGCCGGGGAAACGCCGCCGTGCGCTGGGCGTGCTGGTACCGGTGGTGGGCGGCTTCGCGCTGGCGGCACTGCTGCTGTTGCTGGTACCGGGGCTCGGGCTGCGTTCCCCGGATCCGAGGGTGACCATCTCGGCGGCTCCGCCGTCCGCGCCGGGCGGTGCCACCCCCAGCGCGTCCGCCGCCGCCTCGGCCGCCCCGGCCGCATCGGCTTCCGTCGCGGGGCCGCCGGGCAGCCAGGTCCCGGGTACGGGGGCGCCGGTCGTCCTGCCTCCCCCCGCGGCTTCGTCGGTGCCCGCCAGCGCCGTCCCGTCGCAGCCGGATCCTGCGACAAGCTGCGCACCACGCAACCGGAACGTCACGGACTACGCCGGACGGACCTTCCCCACGTACAACTGCCGTACCTACGTCGGTTCGGCCGTCTACGCCAACGTCCAGGCCGGGCAGGAGCCGCAGGAGCTCGACGACAGCGGCTACATGAACGCCGCGCCAGCCGTCTGGGTGGTCTGCCAGCTGCGGGGCCGGGCTAATCCCGTGGTACAGGGCAACACCAACACCTGGTGGCTGTACACCCAGGGTGATAGTTCCCGGCCCAACACCCATGGCTACCCGGCCGCCTGGGGGTATCTGCCGGCGACCGTGGTGGCCCAGGGAGGGCAGGACGAGCCGATCCCCGGGGTGCCCACGTGTTCGTCGTACCTGTAGGGCCCCGGCTGCCGGCAGGGGCCGGCGCGGGGGTGGCGTCTCGCCCCGCGCGGGGCGCCCCGGCGGCGGTCGGACCGGCCTGTCGCGCCTCCCGCCCGGTGCTCCGCTCCGCGGCGGCGTCCTGCCTCGTGCCCCTGGCGTCCGGCCTCGTGCCCCCGGGTTTCGTCAGGCTCGTGAACGGTGTGGGAAGGTGTCCGGCATGACGTACCTGCCAGGCGTCGAGGAGGCAGCGTCGTGGTGGCCGGCCCGTCCGACCGGGCGTGCCGGGCAGGCCGGACGGGCCGGGAACCGGGCCGGGGATGCCGGCGGGCGGGCCGGGAACGCCGGGCGGGCGGGCTTCGTCCGGGCGGTCGCGGGCGCTGGTGCCGCCGCGCTTCTCACCCATGCGGTCCCCTCGGTGGCCACCCTGCGCCGGCTGCGGCTCCACCTGATGCCCGGGCTCGCCGGGATCGGCGCGCCGGACCACGTGGCGCTCACCTTCGACGACGGCCCGGACCCGGCGTCCACCCCGCTGTTCCTCGACGTGCTGGCCGAGCTGGACCTGCGGGCGACCTTCTTCGTCCTCGGGACGATGCTGGAGCGCGCGCCACACCTGGCCGAGCGGATGGTGGACGCCGGTCACGAGCTGGCCGTCCACGCCTGGGACCACCGGCCGATGCTGCTGCGCGGGCCGCGCTCCACCTACCGGCAGCTGTACCGGACCCGGGAGCTGATCACGACGGTGGCCGGGCATCCGCCGCGGTTCGCCCGGCCACCGCACGGCATCCTGTCCGCGGGGTTCCTCCTCGCAGCCCGCCGGCTGGAGCTGACCCCGGTGCTGTGGACGGCCTGGGGCCGGGACTGGACGTCGACGGCCACGCCGCTGACCGTCCTCGACACTCTCGCCCCGGACCTGCGCGGCGGCGGGACCGTCCTGCTGCACGACTGCGACTGCACGTCCGCGCCGCGGGCGTGGCGCAGCGCCCTCGGCGCACTGCCCGAGCTTGCCGCCCGCTGCCATGACCTGGGCCTTCGCCTCGGCCCGCTGGCCGAGCACGGCCTTCGCCCCGGAATCATGTGATCGCATCCTGCTGGACCGCGGAACGAGGGAACAAACGGTCGCCCCGGTGGTCGTTCACGTACTCGCTTCCCAGGAATGTCAGGTCTCCGGGTACAGCGAGTAGCCGGGGAAGTTGCCGTACAGCCGCTCCCCGGGGTCGCTGCCCACGGTGACGGCGTGCACGAGGTGGTCGCCGCCGACGAAGGCCCCCTTCCAGGACGCGCCGCGGCCGCCGAACGGCTCGTCCCGGTCGCCCCGGGACCGCGGCTTGTTGATGCCGATCTTGAACGCCCGGATCTCGCCGCTGAGCCGCTGGGCGAGCGTCTCGTCGTCGCAGGCGAGCGAGGCGACCAGCGCACCGTTGGAGGCGTTCATCGCGGCGAGGAGCTCGGCCTCGGAGTCGACCACCACGATCGTGTCCACCGGGCCGAACGGCTCGGCATGGTGCAGCGCGCACGACGGCGGGGGAGCGAGGATCGCCACCGGCGGCACGTAGGCCGAGGTGTCCTGCCCGGGCACGAAAGCGCCGTCGGCGATCGCCCCCCGGTACAGCGGCACACCGCCCTTGCTGATCGCCTCGTCGATCTTCCTGGCGAGCTCGGCGGACTTCCCCGCGTTGATGACGGGCCCGTAGTCGAGTTCGGGCAGCGGGTCGTCATCGTGCGCGACGGCCAGCGGATGCCCGAAGCGCACCGATGTGACCACGGGCAGGTAGGCCGCGAGGAACTGGTCGAAGAGCTGGCGCTGGACGACGTAGCGGGGGTACGCGGTGCAGCGTTGCTTGCCGTACTCGAAGCCCTTTTTCAGGTGGCTGGCCAGCAGGTCCCACTGGGAGAACTCCCAGATGCCCCAGGTGTTGAGGCCCTCCTGCTCCAGGAAGTGCCGTTTGCCGGTGTCGACGAGTGCCGCGGCGACCTGCCCGCCGGCGGAACGCCCGCCGACGAACGCCAGGCAGCCGATCTCCGGTGCCCGCACCAGCGCGCTCGACAGCCGGGAGCCGGACCCGGACACCAGCGCCACCGGGAGCCCGGCGCGGTGCGCCAGCGCGCAGGCGAGGGTCAGGCAGGCCGCCCCGCCGTCGGTCGGGGTCTTGGCGATCGCGGCGTTGCCGGCGAGCACCTGCACGAGCATGGCGTGCATGAGCACGCTCATCGGGTAGTTCCAGCTCGCGATGTTGCTGACCGGGCCGGGCAGCGGGCCGCGCCCGTCGATCATCCGGTCGATCTCCTCGAGGTACCAGCGGACGCCGTCGAGCGCGCGGTCGACGTCGGTGCGCGCCAGCCGCCACGGCTTGCCGATCTCCCAGACCAGCAGCAGCGCGAGCAGGTCGCGGTGATCGTCCATGGCGTCCACCGCGGCGGTGACCCGCGCCCTGCGCTCGGGGAGCGGTACGTCCCGCCAGTGTTTGTGGTCGTCGAGGGTGGCGCGGATCGCCTCGCGCGCCTCGTCCGGTTCGATCATCGGCGGGCCGGCGATGGGCGAGCCGTCAACCGGGGTGACGCTGCGCAGCGGCTCTCCGGTGCGGCGCCACTGGCCGCCCCACAGGTTGCGCAGCCGGTCCGGGCCGAAGGCCTCGGGCGCGGCCTCGTGGCATCGGGCGTACGCCTCGGACCAGCTGTTACCAGGCTTGACGTGACGATGGAACGTGTTGCGGGAAGGTGTGACCATGACCACAGGCTGCCCGTGATCGGCCCTGAGCGCTACCGGCGCCACACCGCGAAGTGCGAGCGGCCGGGGCTCGGCCGCGAGCGGCGGGTGGCATGCCGGGCGTTCGGGCAACGGCGGCGAGTATCGTCATCTGGGCGTCCAAAATATTACACAGAGTAGTTGTTGCGACGGCGGGCTCGGTGCCGAGCTCACTCTCGTGGGCCTGTTGGCCATGGTCGCGGGCCCGTTGGGGGATGTGTCATATGCCCAGTTCGGGGTTGATGATTCGCCCTCTTCGCGGGTATGGTGACGGTGTGTCGTCAGCGTCATAGCAAGCGCCGTAGCAGGAAGGCGGCGCGTATCATTCCGATATGTCGGAAGCGGTATCCGTGCATGACTCGATCGGTGCCGGTGTGGAGACACGGCTCTGTGTAAGTACCCCATCACATAGAGTGGGCACATGCGTCGATCGCAGCTCGTCCGCCCGGCAGCCCGTTGTTGGACCATCCGTGCCAGATAGCTCCGATCTGTGATGATGATTGGTGTTCTGCCACCTGTGGCACCTCAGTCCGAGCCCATCCGGGTGCTCGTGGTCGACGACCATGAGCTGTTCCTCCAGGGTCTGGAAACCGTTCTTGATCTTGAAGAGGACATCACCGTCGTCGGTCGCGCCGGCGACGGCCGACAGGCCGTCACGATAGCCACGGGAACCACGCCGGACATCGTCCTGATGGACGTCCGGATGCCCTACCGCGACGGCATCGACGCGGCGAGCGCGATCAAGCGTGAGGTGCCGACCGCGAAGATCGTTATGTTGACGGTCAGCGACGACGAAACCGATCTTTTCGAGGCGATCAAGGCGGGGGCGGTCGGTTACCTCCTGAAGTCCATCCCCCCGCACGAGGTGGCCAGCGCGGTCCGCGCGGTGCACAACGGGCTGAGCCTGATCAGCCCGTCGATGGCGTCCAAGCTCATGGTCGAGTTCGCCGCGCTCGCCCGTGGTTCCGAGGACCGGCCCAGCCGGGTGCCCGCACCCCACCTCACCGCCCGTGAACTGGAGGTCCTCAAGCTGGTCGCGGAGGGGCGGGCCAACCGGGAGATCGCCCGGAAGCTGTTCATCAGCGAGAACACGGTCAAGAACCACGTCCGCAACATCCTGGACAAACTGCAGCTGCACTCGCGGATGGAGGCTGTCATGTACGCCGTCCGGCAGGGCCTCTTCGAGATCGAATAGCGCGGGGCCGAACAGGGCGGGGCCGGCCAGGGGCTCCCCCTGGAGCGTGTTGGTGAACCGTGTTTTCCGCGCGCTTCCGGGCCCCGCTCCGCGGGCCGGCCGTCATCGTGGCCGAGGCGTCGCGGGCTGGGGGAGCGTGGGGGCACGTACGGCGCGCGGGCTGCTCCGACCTGTTCGGACGGCTGTCCAAGGCGGCCGGACGCGGGCATCCTGGTGATGTGTACGTGCAGGCGCCCCGCGGGAGCACTCGGGCACCGCCGGTGGGCCGCCTTCCCGCCCGCGGCGGGTTCTGTCACGCCTACCTCCGAGAGGGCCATGCCTAGTCCCGATATACCCAGTCATAGTCCGACGCCTGCCCTGGACCGGGCCGACCTGGGCAGGCGACAGTGATCGAGTGGCTCCTCATCCTGATCAGCGTTGTGCTGGTCGGGGTCTGCGGCGTTTTCGTCGCCGCCGAGTTCTCCCTGGTGACGGTCGACCGGATGACCGTCGAACGTGCCGCGGCAGCCGGTGACCGCAGGTCCGGAGGCGTCCTCAAGGCGCTCACGAAGCTCTCGACCGAGCTCTCCGGCGCACAGCTCGGCATCACCATCACCAACCTGGCGATCGGGTTTCTCGTGGAACCGGCGATCGCGCGCCTGCTCCACGGCCCGCTGAAGGCCGCCGGGATACCCGCGGGAATGGCCACCGGCGTCGCCGTCGCGATCGCCGTGCTGCTCGCCACGGGCGTCACCATGATCTACGGCGAGCTCGTCCCGAAGAATCTCGCGGTGGCCCGGCCGCTGGCGACCGCGCGGATGGTGCAGGGGTTCCAGCGGGGGTTCAGCCGGGTGGCCGCCTTCCTGATCCGCCTGCTCAACGGCGCCGCCGAGGCTCTGCTGCGGCGGCTGGGCATCGAGCCGCAGGAGGAGCTTGCCTCGGCCCGCTCCGCGCAGGAGCTGTTCTCCCTGGTCGGCCGGTCCGCGGAGCAGGGCACGCTCGCGCCGGAGACCGCGACGTTGCTGCAACGCTCGCTGGCGTTCGGGCACAAGCAGGCCGCGGACGTCCTAACCCCCCGGGTCCGCATGTGGACGGTCGGGGCCGGTGACCCGGTCAGTGAGGTGATCGCGCTCACCCGCCGGACCGGGCACTCGCGTTTCCCGGTCGTCGGGCAGGACCTCGACGACGTGGTCGGTCTGGTCCATGTCAAGCACGCGGTCGCCGTCCCCGAGGACGACCGGGGCGTCGTGACCGTCGGCGACGTGATGGTCCCTCATCTGAGCGTGCCGTCCACGATCGAGCTCGACCCGCTGCTGGAGACGCTGCGCCGCGGCGGGCTGCAGATGGCGGTCGTCATCGACGAGTTCGGCGGCACGGACGGCCTGGTCACCATCGAGGACCTGATCGAGGAGCTGGTCGGCGACGTCGTCGACGAGCACGACCGGGTCGGGCTGCGCGCGGCCCGGCGCCGGGACGGGACGTGGCTGCTCTCCGGCCTGCTCCGCCTCGACGAGGTGGCGCAGACCGTCGGCGTCCACCTGCCGGTGGACGAGGCGTACCAGACGCTTGGCGGGCTTGTCGCCGACCGCCTCGGCCGGGTGCCGGTCGCCGGCGACGCGGTCGAGGTCGACGGCGTCACCCTCACCGTCCA
The DNA here is from genome assembly GCF_920888515.1 of Protofrankia sp. CiP1_Cm_nod1. GTDB lineage: Bacteria > Actinomycetota > Actinomycetes > Frankiales > Frankiaceae > Protofrankia. The sequence goes on from NZ_CAKKTM010000140.1 coordinate 6,333, forward strand.
GCTCATGGACGGCCGCCGGGTGGACCGGGTCCGTCTGGTTCCCGCGCACGTCCGTGCCGACGGCGAGCCTCCAGCGGATGGCGGCTCTTCTACGGCTCCTACGGGAGGTGGCCCTCCCGCGGGCGGCGAAGCCCCCAGGGATGAAGCCCCCAGGGATGAAGCCCCCAGGGACGGTGGCCGTTCCGCGGATGACGACCGTTCCGGGAACGGCGGCCGTCCCGGGGGCGGGTGGTGCGGCTCCGCCGCCCCGGACGCGATGGGGGCGCTGCGGTGAACGTCCCGCTCGCGCTCTTCCTCACCGTCGTCCTGCTGCTCGCCAACGCCTTCTTCGTGGGAGCCGAGTTCGCGCTGATCTCGGCCCGGCGCAGCGCTATCGAGCCGCTGGCACGGGCCGGTTCGGCCCGTGCGCGGATCACGTTGCGCGCGATGGAGGAGGTCTCCCTGATGCTGGCCGGCACCCAGCTGGGGATCACTGTCTGCACCCTGGGGCTCGGCTCGCTCGGGGAGCCCGCGGTCGCGCACCTGCTCGAAGGCCCGCTCGAGGCGGCCGGGATGCCGCACGCCCTGCTGCACCCGGTCGCCCTCACCGTCGCCATGACGGCGGTCGTGTTCCTGCACGTGGTCATCGGCGAGATGGTGCCCAAGAACATCGCCCTGGCCGGGCCGGACCGCGGCGCCCTGCTGCTCGTCCCGCCCCTCGTCGGCATCGTGCGCTACCTGCGCCCGGCGATCGCGGCCCTGAACGCGGTCGCCAACCTCAGTCTGCGCGTCGTCCGGGTGGTGCCGAAGGACGAGGTGGCCAGCGCCTTCACCCGCGACGAGGTCGCCGGCTTCGTCGAGGAGTCCCGCCGGGAGGGGCTGCTCGACGCCGACCAGCACGGGCTGCTCTCCGGGGCGCTGCACTTCGACGAACGCAGCGCGCGCAGCGTCCTGCTGCCTCTCGACAGCCTGGAGACGGTCGAGGCCGGGGTCACCCCCCGGGGGGTGGAGGCGATGGCCGCCCGGACCGGCTTCTCCCGCTTCCCGGTCCGGGCGGCCACCGGCGAGCTCATCGGGTACCTGCATCTCAAGGACGTCCTGGAAACCAGCCCGCGCAAGCGGGCGGCGCCGGTCCCCACCAAGTGGGTCCGCCCGCTGGCCAGGGTCGGTGCCGACGACCGGCTCGCGACGGTGCTCGCCACGATGCAGCGCAGCGGGGCGCACCTGGCCCGGGTCACCGACCAGGGAGGACGAATCCTCGGGGTCGTCGCGCTGGAGGACGTCCTGGAGGAGCTTGTCGGCGAGATCCGGGACGACAACCAGCCGGCCGCCCAGGCGGGCAGGCTCTCGGGTGACTCGGCCCTCGGGTGACCCGGCCCTCGGGTGACTCGGCTCTCGGGTGACTCGGCTCTCGGGTGACCCGGCCCTCGGGTGACCAGGCTCCCGGGCGGCCGGCGTCCAGGGCGCAGGGAGAGTGATCGTGATATTTCGGGCCGGTTAGCCTTCGTCCATGGCAGGAACCGAAGCGGGCACGGTCGTGGTCAGCCTTCCGGACAGGCGCTGGATCGACCTGGTCGGCCCGGTCCCGGCCGTGCGGGCCGTGGTGTGGGACGCCGGCTCCGACCCGCGGCGGGCGGGCGTGCTGGACGCCGAGTTCCTCGTTCCCCCGTACATGAAGCAGGCGGACTGGTCCCTGGTCAACGGCCTGCCCCGGCTCCGGGTCGTGCAGACGCTTACCGCGGGTTACGAGGATGCCATCGCCAACGTGTCCCCGAGGGTCACGTTGTGTAATGCGGCGGGGGTGCACGACGCTTCCACGTCCGAACTGGCCGTGGGGCTCGCCCTGGCGCAGCTGCGGGGGATCCCGGCCGCGGTCCACGCGGCCGGGGCCGAACGGGGGCGCTGGCAGCCGCGCACCCTGCGCTCACTGGCGGACCGGAGGGTGCTCGTGGTGGGCGCCGGCGGCCTCGGGACGGCCATCGCCGCCCGGCTCGAGCCGTTCGAGGTGTCGCTGACCCGCGTCGCGAGCCGGGCCCGGGACGACGGGCGCGGCCATGTCCACGCGGCCGCCGAGCTGCCGGCCCTGCTCCCGGAGCAGGACGTGGTCGTTCTGGCCTGCCTGCTCAACGAGAGCACCCGCGGCCTTGCCGACGCCCGGTTCCTCGCCGCGATGCCGGACGGCGCGCTGCTGGTCAACGTCGCCCGGGGAGCGGTCGTCGACACCGACGCCCTGCTGCGCGAACTGTGCGACGGGCGGTTGCTGGCGGCCCTCGACGTCGTCGAGCCGGAGCCGCTGCCCGATGATCACCCGTTGTGGTCCGCGCCCGGTGTGCTGCTGACCCCGCATCTCGGCGGCAACACCAGCGCGTTCAAGCCCCGCGCCGCCGCGTTTCTCCGGGACCAGATCGCCCGGTTCGCCGCCGGCGACACGCTCCAGGCGATCGTCGCCGGCCCGCCGGCCCCGGGTCACCCTCCGAGATCGCCATCCCAGCGCCATAACCAGACACAATGATCGATATTTCAGTACCAGGCAGGCATTCGACCAGCCGCCAGGGGGTGCAGGGGGGACGGAATCCCCCTGACATGGGGGTCCCAGGGGGTTCCCCCTGGGCCGGCATGACGCGGGAGCCTGGGAAGGTGGCCGAAGGCCACCGAACAGGATCCAACCGAGGGTGAGTGACGGGACTTGAACCCGCGACACCCGGGACCACAACCCGGTGCTCTACCAGCTGAGCTACACCCACCACGTGCTGAAGAACCACACATCAAAACCGAACCGCTGGCCGTCAGCGGTTGCGCACCCGCTGGGGCGTACACCCATGACTGGCCGGCCAACTGTTCAGGCCCGGCCCATAGTACCGGTCGATTGTCCTTCTGGCGAAACGCTTTGCGGTGCCACCGGCGGGCCGGGCTCGTGCCCGGACGGTGACCACTTCCCGATGGCGGCCGCGCTCGGCGGACGGTGACCTTGCCCCGGTGGATGGTGACCGTGCCCGGACGGCCGCCCCGGCCGTTCAGACGGCCGCCGGTGGGGTCCGCGCGGCATCCGCCGGGGCGCGGCTCGTGGGAGTGGTCGCTGCGGGAGCGGTCGCTGCGGGAGCGGTCTCCGCCGAGGCGGCGCCCGTCGGTGCGGATGGCAGGCTGCCCGCGTCGTCGCCCGCGCCGGTCTCCCGGCCTGCCGTTTGGGTGATCTCCTGGGCCGCCGCCCGGGCGAACTCGCTGGTGGGTCCCGGCTGCGGCACGAAGATCACTTGTCGGTAGTAGCGCAGCTCGTCGATGCTCTCCTGGATGTCGGCCAGGGCGCGGTGCCCACCGCGCTTGGCCGGTGCCGCGTAGTAGGCCCGCGGGTACCAGCGCCGGGCGAGTTCCTTCACGGTCGACACGTCGACCATCCGGTAGTGCAGGTAGCTGTCGAGCGCCGGCATGTACCGGGCGAGGAAGTTGCGATCGGTAGCGATCGAGTTGCCGCACAGCGGGGCCTTGCCCGCGTCCGGGACCTGATCGCGGATGTAGTCGAGCACCTGCCGTTCGGCGTCGGCAACGGTCAGCGTCGATGCCCGTACGGCTTCGGTCAGTCCCGAGGCGGCGTGCATCTGCTGGACGACGGCATCCATCCCGGCCAGCGCGCTCTCCGGCGCGGACACGACCACGTCCACGCCGTCGCCAAGAACATGCAGTTCGCTGTCGGTGACCAGGCAGGCGACCTCCAGCAGGAGATCCGAGGCGGCGTCGAGCCCGGTCATCTCACAGTCGATCCAGACGAGGCGATCCATATCTGGTTGACCATAGGGTCTCCGGGCCGGAACGTCACGCGCGGGCCCGTCCGTCGCCGGTCGCCGGTCGCCGGTCGCCACATCGTGATCACAGGCAGCCTGATCGCAGGCAGCCTGATCACAGCCAGGCCGGGGACGAGGCGCCGAGCGGGAGCGGCGGATGGGACCAGGTGCGCGGGCCGCCGGCCACCCGTAGGGGCGGAAGCACGTAGGTCAGCCGCCCGCCGTGGCTGTCAACCGTGTCCAGCCACGGCGCCACGTCGACCGCCGGGGCGTTCCCGGAGGCGCTCGCCACGGCCGCGCCACCGGCCGTGGCACCGCCGGTGACGGCTCCACCGGTTTCACCGGTCTTCCCATCAGCCCTCGCGCGCTGGGCGAGCAGCCAGGTGGCGGTCTGGGCGAGTGACAGCTGAGCATGCCAGGAACCGGGCTCCCGGTGGCGCAGTGTGAGAGCGCGCAGGACGGCCGCCGCCGTCAGGTAGCCGGTGGCGTGGTCGAGCGCCTGGGCGGGCAGCACCCCTGGCCGGCCTTCTGACCGGCCTTCTGACCGATCTCCTGACCGATCTCCTGACCGGCCCTCCGAGCGGCCCTCTGGCCGGCCGCTGCCCGGATCGTCGCCGGCTTCTGTCGTGGCTATGCCCGTGGCAGCCTGGACGATGCTGTCGAACCCGCGCCGGCCGGCCCACGGCCCGGCCGGTCCCCATGCGCTCAGCGTCACCACCACGATGCCGGGACGCCGCTCGTGCAGCGCCCGCGGCGACAGCCCGAAGCGGTCCAGTGCCCCGGGGCGGTACCCGCTCACGACGACGTCCGCGGACGCCAGCAGCTCCTCGAACGTCCGTCGGTCGGCCGGGCGTCCGAGGTCGAGAAAGGCCGATCGCTTGCCCGGGCCGGTGTCGAGGTGCTGGGCCGGGATCTCGGGCAGCCGCGGGCTGTCGACCCGCAGGACGTCGGCGCCGAGGAAGGCGAGGGTCCTGGTGCCGATCGGGCCGGCGATGACCCTGGTCAGGTCGAGGACGCGGATCCCGGCGGCGGGCCGGCCGCGCTCGCGGGCCGGGCGATGCCCCGCGCCGGGCGGGTGCCCGTCGCCCAGGCGGTGCATACCGGCCAGGGGCAGCCCGGCGAGGGCACGGCCCTGCGGGTGCTCTCGCCACCCGGCGGTGTCCCGTACGGCCGCGGCCACGCCGCCGTGCGCCACCACCCTGTCCTCGACCTCGGTCGCGGGCAGCGTGGCCACGGCCGCCCTGACCGCGGCTGTCGGGTCGGTCGCGGTGTCGGCGATCCCGAGCGCCGCCCGCAGCCGGGCCCGATGGTGCGGGTAGTTGCCGTGCAGCCGCACCCAGCCGTCCGCCGTGGGCAGGAAGGCCGACAGCGGATCCATGCCGATCTGCGGCCGGCCGTCGAGGCGCAGATGCCGTTCGCTGGTGAAGGCCGCGGCCACCGCGCCGCTGTCGATCGTCAGCGGCTCCCCGCCGCGTGGGCCCGCTCCCGCGGGTATGGCTGCCTCCGCGGGTATGGCGTTGAGTTCGCCGGCCGCGAGCCCGACGACGGCCACGCTCGCCTGGGCGAGCGCGCTGACCGGCAGCCGTGCTGGCAGGGCCTGCGGCGAACCGATGATCGTCACCGTGTCCTGGCCGGGAAACTCGCCGCCGAGCGCTCGCGCGGCTTCGGCGATCATCTCCCGAACATGACGAAAATGTGATTTGTCACTCATCGATGGGCCGTTTTCGCGCACGGACGTCGGCACCCGCGCCCTTGCGACGACATCGCGTGCGGCTTCCGCGACATCGCGTACGGCGGGCCGTCGAGCCGGTGGGCGCTCCGGGCCGCTGTACCGGCCCGCGAAGGGGCGGACCGTCCGGTGTCAGCGGCGCCAGGCCGGGCGCCCCGGCGGCCGGACCGCCACCCGGCGGTGGCGATGGCTGTCACGGGGACGTTGACGGCTCCGGAGCCGTCCCGCCGCTCGCAGGCGTTCTTGTCGCAGGAAATCCGGTCGACTGCAGATGCGGTCCACGGCCCCGACGGTAGCGGTCCAGCCGGCTTTCGGGGCCAGTTGTCACAAACCATTAACTTTACCGGCGGCGTGTCGAGCATCTTCACCCCCCCCAGGAGATGAGCCCGCGGGGGCGGACGGGATGATGCCCGGCCGCGTCACCACCCGATGTCAGTGTGTGGTGAGCCCGCCGGCGTGGCCTCGGCATGACAGCCGATGCGGCGGTCGGTGCGGCAATCGACGTGGCGCTCGACTGGCAATCGACGCGGCGGTCGATGGGACAACTGTCCGGCGGCTGTTCCACGACATGCTGTCCGTCCAGCGGCACGGCGGCTGTCCAGCGGGTGGCGTGACTCACCAGGTACCGTGACGATGTGGGCATGGACGATGTGGGCGGATGCGACAGGCCCGGCCGAGGGCGGCCGGTTCGTCGTGGCGTCCTGTCGGGGCTGCCTCCCCGGTCCGCGCGAGCGGCCGCCGGCGGTACGGACGACCGGGATCGCGCTGCCGGCCGGCCGGCCCGGGCCTGGTGACTGGAGGTTCGGCCCATCAGCGCACATGACCGCTACGACGCGTCGGCCGGCGACCGCACCTGGAGCATCCCCATGGCCGGCGACGCCCGGTTCTCCTGGGACTACGCCGACGGCCGGGCCCGGCTGCTGGCCCTCTACCAGCAGGGCAAGGACAAGCAGTGGGACGCCACGACCAGGATCGACTGGTCACAGGAGGTGGATCCGCACCACCCCCTGGGGCTGTCGGACCGGACGGTCCCGATCTACGGGCTCCCGCTGTGGGACAAGCTCGGCCGGCGGGAGCGCGGCGAGCTGCGCCAGCATCTGATGGCCTGGCAGTTCAGCCAGTTCCTGCACGGCGAGCAGGGCGCGATGATCTGTAGCGCCCGGATCGTCGAGTCCGTCCCGGACATGGACGCGAAGTTCTACGCCGCGACCCAGACGATCGACGAGACGCGGCACGCGGAGATCTACTCCCGCTTCCTGACGGAGAAGATCGGCCTCCTGTACCCGATCAACCCCGAGCTGCGCTCCCTGCTGGCGACGACGCTGAGTGACAGCCGGTGGGACATGCCGTACCTGGGCATGCAGGTGCTCATCGAGGGTCTCGCGCTGGCCGCCTTCGGCGTCCTGCGGGACGTCGCCACGGCGGCGCTGCCCAAGCAGATCCTTTCCTACATCATGCAGGACGAGGCCCGGCACATCGCGTTCGGGCGGCTGGCGCTGCGCGACTACTACGCGCAGCTGTCCCGCCGGGAGCTCGACGAACGCGAGGAGTTCGTCGCCGAGAGCTGCTGGCTGATGCGTGACCGGCTGCGTGGCGCCGAGGTCTGGGAGAACCTCGGCTTCGACGTGGACGCCTGTCTCGCCGCGGTGGAGACCTCCGAGTACATGCGGGCTTTCCGCAAGCTGCTGTTCAGCCGGATAGTGCCGTGCGTGAAGGACATCGGCCTGTGGGGGGAGAAAGTCCGCACCGCCTACGAGCGGATGGGCGTCCTCGAGCTGGCCGGTCTCGATCTCGCCGCGCTGATGCGCCGGGACGCCGACATCGCCGACGGCCTCGACCGGGCGCGGGCGCAGGAGGCCGACCTGGCCAGGCGGCGGGAGCAGGTGGCGGAGACGATCGCCACGGCGCTCTGACCCGGGCGGCCCTGCTCCAGGACCGGCTCTGGTCTGACGGATGCGTGACCGGCCGGATGGGTATGTGACGGACCGGTCGGCCGGACGCGCGGCCGACCGGCTCCGGGCGGGCGGCCGTGGACAGCCGTGGACAGCCGTGGACAGTAACGGTCATGATCGTAGTAGACGGCCGTCCGCGGCCGTCCACGGTCCGGTCGGTGGCCGTCCAGGGTCCCGTGGATCCGGCGGTCGTCCATGGCCGCCGGGAAGGGATCCGGACGATCCGGGGTTGTCATCCTCCGATAGTTGCAACAGCAACGAGAATCTGGGAGGGACAGCATGCCTGCCGTTACCGCCGACACAACCACCCTGCCGCGCCTGGCCGTACCTCTGCCCGGCCAGCTGGAGCGGCCCGTCCGGTCGGTCACGACCGCGCCGTCAGGCCGTGAGGGCGAGGGCTTTCCCGTCCGCCGCGCGTTCGCCGGGGTCAGCCTTGCCGATCTTGACCCCTTCGTCCACATGGACCAGATGGGTGAGGTCGACTACGCGCCCGGTGAGCCCAAGGGCACGCCGTGGCATCCGCACCGCGGCTTCGAGACCGTGACGTACATGATCGATGGGACGTTCCAGCACCAGGACTCCAACGGTGGGGGCGGGGTCATCACGGACGGGGCGACCCAGTGGATGACCGCGGGCGCCGGCATCCTGCACATCGAGACCCCGCCCGAGCGGCTCGTCGTCAGCGGCGGCCTCTTCCACGGCATCCAGCTGTGGGTCAACCTGCCGGCGCGGGACAAGTTCAGCCCGCCGCGCTACCAGAGCATCGAAGGCGACCAGGTCACACTGCTCGCGTCGCCGGACGCGGGCGCGCTGCTGCGGATCATCGCTGGCGGTCTCGCCGGTGACCCGGCCGGTCACCATGGGCCGGGTGCCACCCACACGCCGATCACGATGATGCACGCGACGCTGTTCCCGGGCGCGCGGCTGACGGTCCCCTGGGAGCCGGGTTTCAGCGCGCTGGCCTACGTCCTTGCCGGCTCGGGACGGGCCGGCGGCGAGGGCCGGCCGGTCCGCACCGGGCAGCTCGCCGTGTTCGGCCCCGGTGACTACCTGGCGCTCGCGGCCGACGACCGGCAGCCCGGGGCGGATGGCCGGCTGGAGGTGCTGCTGCTCGGCGGGCGCCCGATCCGGGAGCACGTCGAGATGTACGGGCCGTTCGTGATGAACACCAAGGAGGAGCTGCGCCAGGCGGTGGCCGACTACCAGGAGGGCCGGCTCGGCGTCATTCCCCCGAACGCCCTTATGCCGCACCGGGCCGCCCGCCGGTCGGAGTGATCGGACGCGAAATCCGTAGTTGATCGATTATCGGCAGTCAACCGAAGAATCGAGCCTTCTTTCGGTAATGCCGGAGATCGGTATACGGTGCAAAAACAGATGCAGATGCAGGTGCAGATGCCGGGGCGATACATATCCGTGTTCCGGTGCGCACGCTTTGAGCCCGCCACGCTTCGACAGTACGGAGCGTGACGGGCTCATGTCGATTGCGGCCCGTTGGCGTCCGCTTATACGATGTGTGTTTACCTGCTCGACTTTTCGTCGACCTCTTGACGTCTTTGGCTGGATGCCGGGAGGCTTCGGCGTGCCGTCGTGGCGAGACGGTGTTGAACTAGCGGTGCGGGAGCGTTCCCCGCGGAAGTAACCCGCCTTTGGTGATCCAGGTGTTCCGGGCGCGGTGGGAGCGTGGTCGTCACGCCACACCTGGCCCACCGGGGTCATGGGAGCTGGCAGGGCCGTCCAGCCGCATCCCGGCGGGGCGACGGCAGCCCGGGAATGACCCTCACCGGTACCGCGGGTGGCCCTGGTGCCCTCGAGCCGCTGACCCGGGCCGGGGTTACCGGGTGGGTGGTTCAGGATGAATAGGTGTCGTGATGCCAGAATGTATCCCGCTGACGCGATAATGGGGAGATGACCGCTTGACGATGTCAGTTCACACCGCTCGTCGGCTGCGGTTGATCGGTGCGGGGCAGGTCGTGCTGCTGGTGGCGGCCGTGTTTTTCGCCGTCACGACGCTCGTCGGCCTACGTGATGTGTCGTCCATCGTCAACCAGGCCGACAGGTGGCTGGGCAACAGCTTCAGCATCGCCGCCGGTGGCTTTTGTATGTTGCGTGCCATTCTGGTCCGCGGTGAGCGGCTCGCCTGGGCTGTGCTCGGCACCGGCCTGCTGTCCTATGGCGCCGGCAGCATCTACTTCACCGAGATCATGAACCATGCCGACGCGCCGTCGCCGTCGCCGGCGGACATCGGCTGGCTCGTGTTCTACGCGACCACCTGTATTTCCGTGATCCTCCTGCTGCGTGGGCGGGTCACCCGGTTTCACCCCAGCCTGTGGCTGGACGCGCTGGTGGGCGGCCTCGGCGTGGCCGCGCTGGCGAGCGGGCTCGCCGCCGCCGTCATCGGCGTGGACAACCCGGCGGGGCTGTCGGTCCTCGGCCTGAACATCGCCTACCCGCTCGCCGACCTGATGCTGCTCGTGCTCGTGGCCAGTGCGTTCGGGCTGCGGGGCTGGCGCCCCGAGAAGGCCTGGTGGCTGCTGGGGATCTCCCTCGCCGGCTTCGCGGTCGCCGACACGATCGTCACCGGCGCGATGGCGGGCGGCACCTACACTCCGGGCGGCCCGGTCGAGGCGCTCTGGGCGCTCGCGCTCGTCCTGCCGGCCTGCGCCGCGTGGCAACGGGCCCCACGGGAGATGTCCGACCGGGTCGCCGGCTGGGAGATGCTGTTCATCCCGTTCTTCTTCGCCGTCAGCGCGCTCACGCTGCTGGTGGTCGGGGCCTTCATCAGGCTGCCGCCGCTGACCGTCGTGCTCGCCGCCGGGACGATCCTGTCCGCCATCGTGCGTGCCGGCATCACGTTCACCGAGGTCCGCCAGCTCGTGGACAGCAAGATGCAGGCGCGCACGGACGAGCTGACGGGGTTCGCCAACCGCCGCGGGTTCTTCGAGCTGCTCAGCGAGGAGGAGGCACGCGACTGCGGCGCCACGCGCTTCGCGCTGCTCGTGCTCGACCTGGACCGCTTCAAGGAGATCAACGACTCTCTCGGCCACCAGGTCGGCGACGACCTGCTCAAACTCGTCGGCCGCCGGATCGAGACGGCGCTGCGCCCGACGGACCTGCTGGCCCGGCTCGGCGGCGACGAGTTCGCCGTGCTCCTCCAGGACGCCGACGCCACCGCGGCGCGGGCCGTCGCCGAGCGGGTGCTGGCCGCCCTCGACGGCCCGTTCGACGTCGACGGGGTGAGCTTCCACGTCGACGCCAGCATCGGGGTCGCGGTCTATCCCGATCACGCGGTGGCCGGGAACGTCCTGCTGCAGCGGGCAGACATCGCGATGTACGCCGCAAAGGCGGCCCGTACCCGGATCGAGCACTACCGGCCCGGCGCCGACCTGCACATCCTCGACCGCCTCGACGTCATCGAGACCCTGCGGGCCGGGCTCGGCCAGGACCAGCTGCGCCTGCACTACCAGATGAAGGTCGACCTGCGCACGGGCATCTGCCACGCGGTGGAGGCCCTGGTGCGCTGGGAGCATCCCACCAGGGGGCTGCTCCAGCCCAACGAGTTCCTGCCCATGGCCGAGCACACCGGGCTGATGCGCACGCTGACCCTCGAGGTGCTCGGGCTGGCCCTCGACCAGTGCCGCCAGTGGTGGGACGCCGGCCTGAAGATCGGTGTCGCGGTCAACCTCTCCGCGCCCAACCTGCTCGACAAGGGATTCCCGGCCGAGGTCAGGGACCTCCTCACGGCGAAGGGGGTGCCGCCGAGGGCACTCGAACTGGAGATCACCGAGACCGCTCTGATGCTCGACCGGATCCGGACCGCGGCCGTGCTCGGCAGCCTGCGGGAGATGGGGGTCCGCATCGCCGTCGACGACTACGGCACCGGCTACTCGTCCCTGGCCTACCTGCGGGAACTGCCGGTGGACGTGCTCAAGCTGGACAAGTCGTTCGTCATCCACCTCGACTCCGACCCGCTCTCGGCGGCCATCGTGCAGTCCACGGTGGGGCTGGCGCACTCCCTGGCCCTACGGATCGTGGCCGAGGGGGTTGAGACCGAGACGGCCATGGGCCGGCTGGCCGACTACGGCTGCGACTTCGCCCAGGGCTTCTACCTGGGCGCACCCCAGCCCGCCGACAAGCTGACCCCGCTGCTGTGGCACCGCAACAATCGCCGCGCGTATTCCTCCTCCGGGGAGGGCGGATACCCGCCGTCCCGATTAGAGCGGGTGACAGCGGCTGACCTGATGGCCGACGGGGCCGAGCCCGCCCGCGCCGGTCACCCGTGGACCTGACCACCATGGACGCGGGCGGCACAGGCTCAGGCGGCATGGACCCGGGCGGTATGGACCCGGGCGGCATGGACCCGGGCGGGGGCGGCGCGGACCTGACCGGCCCGCCCCGGCATCCTGGCCGGTCGGTGTGGGACTCCGTGGCGGAGGTCGGTCCGGCCGATCCCGGTGACGCTCCGTTCGCCTTCGGTGGTGATCTCTCCCCGGCGACCCTGGTCGGGGCCTACCGACGGGGCGTCTTTCCCTGGCCGCCCGACGAGCCGCCCGACGAGCCGGCCGGCGGTCCGGTCGCGGTGGCGAATGCCCTGGGGCCCGGTGACCCGGCGGCGGCCGGCGGCCGGCCGCCCATCTTGTCCCGCGACGCCCAGGAACTGTCCCCCGACGTCCAGGAACTGTCGCGGGATACCCGGGGACGGGCCGATCTCGCCTGGTGGAGCCCGGATCCGCGCGGTGTACTGCCCGTCGGCGGGGTGCGCGTGGCCGACTCGCTGTTCAAGCGGATGCGCGCGTGCGACTGGACGACCACCCTCGACCACGCGTTCGTCGACGTCGTGCACAACTGCGGCCAGGGCACCCGGCGTACCTGGATCACCACCGAGCTCGCCGGCGCCTACCAGGAGCTGCACCGGCTCGGCTGGGCGCACAGCGTCGAGGTGTGGCAGGACGACGAGCTCATCGGCGGGATGTTCGGCGTGCTCGTCGGCGCCGCCTTCATGGCCGAGTCCATGTTCCACGTGCGCACCGACGCGTCCAAGGCCGCGCTCGTCGACTTCGACGCGCGGTTCGCGCCGGCCGGTGGCCGGCTCGTCGACGTGCAGTTCGTCACCGCGCACGCGAAGTCCATGGGAGCGGTCGAGATCCCGCGGGTGCGTTTTCTCACGGAGCTGCGGCAGGCACGGGATGCCGAGGTGCGGCTTGACCGCGGCCGGCTACCGGTCACCCGGCTGGCCGAGCTGGCCCGGCAGGCCCGGCAGGCCCGGCAGGCCCGGCAGGCCCGGCAGGCCCGGCAGGCCCAGTAGGCCCGGCAGGTCAGTAGGCCCGGCAGGTCGGCACGACGCTCGGTAGGTGCCGTGGGCATCCGGGCGGGACAGGCGTGGCAGTGGCCCGCGGTGGCTCGCGGTGGCACAGCCCCGCTGGGCCGGTGTCCGCCGGCCGGAGGTCTGGGGCCGTGCCCGGCCATCCGCGCGCCGGGCACGGCCTGACCGGCTGCTCGCCGGTCCCCGTCGGGCTTCCCTTCATGGCTTCTTATGGCTTCTTATGGCTTCTTACGCTTCCGCCGTTTCCCCGGTGCGGTCCTGGACGACCGTCGTGGCGTTACGGTGGGTACGGGTGCTATCCGTCCTGGGCGGGCGCGGCGTCCGACAGCATGTCGGCGACCTCGGCGAGCACCTCGAGCAGGTGGCTGATCTCCTCGTCGGTGTTGGCCGCGGTGACCTGGATGCGGAACCCCACCTTCTCGCGCGGCACCATCGGGTACGGCGCCAGGGTGGTGTAGATCCCCCGGTCGAACAGATGGTCGCCGATGGCGTCGATACGGTCCGGGGCGCCGACCGGTATCTCGATGATCGGGCTGCCCGACCGGTTCGGCGAGGCCAGCCCGAGCCGCCCCATCCCGTCGAGGATCCGGGCCGTCTTGCGGTGGAGATCCGCGCGGATCGCGTCGCCCCGCCGGGCGTTGAGCGCGAACCCGGCCTGCACGGTCGCGAGCGAGGCCACCGGGGACGGCCCGGAGAAGGTGTGCGGGGAGGTGGCCGCCTTGAGGTGGTTCTTCACCTCGGTCGGGCAGGCGAGGAAGGCCAGCAGGGACGAGTAGGCCTTGGAGAAGCCCGCTACCAGGATGATCCCGTCGTAGCTCTCCCCGACATGGCGGATGAGGCTGTTGCCCTGGCTGCCGTAGGGGCTCAGTTCGTCGGGCCGGCGCTCGCCGATGACGCCGAAACCGTGCGCGTCGTCGATGTAGAGGAGCGCGTCGTTCGCGCGGGTCACCCGGGCCAGCTCCGCCACCGGCGGGATGTTGCCGGTCATGCTGTTCAGCCCGTCGACGCACACCAGCCGCGGGTGGCTGCGGCAGGCCCGCAGCATCTCCTCGAGCTCGGCGGGGTTGTTGTCGTCGAAGCGCTGCACGGTCGCGCCCCAGGCCCGGGCCATGACGCAGCCGTCGTGGATGGAGCGGTGCGCGTTGCGGTCGATGAAGATCGTTCCCTGCCCGGCGAGGGCTGGGATGACCGACAGATGGATGTGCGTGATCGTGGGGAGTGCCAGGCTGTCCTCGGCGCCGAGCAGGTCGGTGAGCTCCTGCTCGATCTCGACGAACAGCCGTGGGGTCGCGATCATCCGTGACCAGCTCGGATGCGTGCCCCACCTGGCCAGGTACTCCGGCACCGCCGCGATGATCTCTGGCTCGAGGTCGAAGCCGAGATAGTTGCAGGACGCGAAGTCGGTCAGCCAGTGGTCGCCGACCCGCATCTGGCGACCGTCCACCTCGTCGACAATCGCCTCCATCATTGGATGCGTTTTCCGTAACCGTGCCATCTCCGACATTGGACCGAGCGGCCGGGCCGGTAACCAACGGTGGGCTTCCGGGCGCTCAGAAGAAGCGTGGAGCGAGGGTAAATCCTGCGCGGTCTTTGACAACTTCCCTCCTCAGCAGGCGAGGGTTTCCACGCTAACCGTATTTTCGATGATCGCAGCGTTACGGGGCTTGTAACCGGCCATTGTGTCGGCTGTATGTCAGTCGCTTGTCGGACGACTACCCGCTGATAGATATTGATCTACCCTTGGTGATGGCCGGCAAAAAATGTTCCCGTAATGTCACCCGACGAGACCAGATGAATCCTTCTGGATTCTCGTCGCCGGCATGTCACGGCCCGTCGGCCGGCGGCTCGCCGGCGCTTCGCCCGCCGGCCGTTCCGCCAGTGCCCCGTCCGGCGGGCCGGATCCTGCCCGGCCCGCCGGGCCCGCCGAGCCGGTGGGGCGGCCCGGCGAAACCCCTGGTAGGAGCGGTTGTGAGCGTGCTGTCCCGGCCCGTCAGGCCGCCACGCGCCCGATCGCCTCGGCCGGGCAGAACTCGAGAGCCTGCAGCAGCATCTCCTCCTCGTCCTCGTTCACCGGCTGCCGGCAGATGTAGTGGACCTCGCGCTCCTCGTCGTGCTTGAAGAAGTCCGGTGCGACTCCCCGACAGTTCTCACAGTCGGTGCACTCGGAATCGACAAAGAAAGGCCCCTCGACGTTCATGGGAAGTCGGCGCTTCTCGCTCGCCACGTCACACCTCACATTCGTTGTGGCGCCGTGCATTCGTTGTGGCGCGTTCGCGGTGGCTGCTCAGCAGATTCTAGCTGCGACGGGCACCGGCTGTCGGCCGCTGCCGGTCGCCGGGCGGTGCCGGTGAAAAAGCGCGCCCGGGCACTGTGGCCGGAGAATCCCGGGCCGGAGTACCCGGGATTCGGGAGCCATTCGCGGCGGGCCCGTGAAACATTGGCCCGGCCCGTTTCCGGGCGGCGGGAAATACGTGACATTGCTGGTACGTACAGCTGTCGTCCGGATGAAGCCGCAGCTCCCAGGGCTGATCGGGCAGCCGCTGCCGCTGCCGGGGAGCCCGTGGAGCTCCGGTGCCCATCGGCTGTGGGCCCGGTGGTGCCGCGGTCACGGGTTTTCCGGGCCGGGCGGGAGCAGTTACCCGCCGTCCGCCGTCCGCCGTCGGGAACGACCGGGTCATCCCGCTTTTACCAGCTGGAAACACGATATGTGCGCGAATCGACGGGCTGCCCGCCGGGCCGCACCATACCTGACGTGTCGAATGCCTGGCGAAGAACGGACGGATGTCTCGGTGAAAAAGGACATATGCCGGGCGGTGCCGGCCTGGAATCCTCATGGCCGTGCTCCGGGCGCGGCCACCACCGCCCCGGCCGAGCGGCGCACCGGGGCGCGTCGGGCAGGCGGCGTAGCTGCCCCCGATGACGTCTTCGGGGGTGCCTCCGGCTCACGGGAACCGGAGACACCCCCGAACGGGGCTCGCGCAGGGAGGCGGATGCCGGCTGCGGGGAGGGAGCCCTTATGAGGAGGGAGAGGCGAAACCGGCCTTGGCAAGTACCTCCTGGCCGGTCGACGACAGGACGAACTCGGTGAACGCCTGCCCGCCGCTGGCGTTCGGAGCCTTGGTCAGGGCCGCGATCGGGTAGGTGGTGGAGGCGTTCTGCTCCTTGGGGATCTCGATGCTCTTCACCTTCGCCGCGGCGGCCTGGGCGTCGGTGACGTACACCACGCCGGCGTCGACCTCGCCGAGTTCGACGGTGGTCAGCACGCCCTTCACGTCGGCGCCGTAGGTCTTCGGCGTGACCGTGACACCCGCGTTCGAGAAGACCTTCGCCGCGACCGCGCCGCACGGGACCTGGGCCTGGCAGAGCGCGACCTTCACACCAGGCTTCGCCAGGTCGGCCACGGTGGCGATGTGCGCGGGGTTGTCCGGCGGAGTGACGATCGCCATCTTGTTCTGCGCGAACGTCTTCGGGCCGGTGGCGTTGCCGGCGTCGACGACCGTGGTCATGTTCGTCGGGCTGGCCGAGGCGAAGACGTCCGCCGGCGCCCCCTGGTTGATCTGAGTGGCCAGGGCCGAGCTCGCGGCGAAGTTGAACTTCACGGTCACACCGGGATGCGCCGCCTCGAACTGCTTGCCGAGCTCGGTGAACGACTCGGTCAACGACGCGGCGGCGAACACCGTCACTGTCCCGGTTACAGACGGTGTCGCCGTCGCCGCGCCGGACGGAGTCGTCGGACCGGTGTTGTCCGTGTCCGAGCCACAGCCCACCAGGAGCGCGCACAGCAGTGCGCACAGCGCCCAGAGTTTCGAACGTGTCCTCACGCGTCCCCCTCACTGTCGTCGAGATATCCGCCGGAGTCACGATGCCGGCCGGACAATGGTTCAGCGACGTTGCTGAGAAAATTCCGTCACCACGTCGGCGGATTTCGCCGAAATCGCGGTGACCGAGCCGGAGCCGGAATCTGAACCGGAACCGGGGTCAGGGCCGGAACCGGGGCCGGCCGTGGGCGCACGGCACGCCGAGGACGCGATCCGGTGCGGACCGGTCCGGATCCCCATCTGAGCTGGCACGCCGTCGTGCCTGGCACAGATTATGATGTTGGTCGTTAGTTGCGGGTAGACCTGCCTGTTACCGCCGCGTCCGCGGTCATGCTCACGGAAACCCGTGGGCCGATGCCGTGCGCTCCCCGCCCGCCCGGAGCGCGACGGTGAGCCGCCGACGTCCCGCCGAGGGTCTGCGTCCTGAAGCGGAGCAGCCCGCCGGCGCCTGTCCGCTGCCGGCCGGCGCCGTCAGCGCCACCGGTCGGCCGGCTTCATCCGAGATCCGCAGATTCACCACCCAGGCACCTTATCGAGCGCATCCACGGTTTGTCTCCCCCTCTCTCCCCTGATCCGCGATGTGGACGTGCTCCCGGCGGATGCGGAGACGTGAGGAATGCATGATCATGTATTTTGGATGTCACGGCCGGGTCTTCCCGTTACAGGAAAAGACGGTCGAGGATGCGGTTGATAATCGTTAGGACACAGCTGGGACACCCAGTGGAAATCCGCGGCCACGTGGCCCGGACCGGACCGGAGATTCGACAATCGGATCCCATGGCGGAAAGCCATCCGACATCCCGGTCACCCCGGGTTTCATACCGGTGCTCACCGGGTGTGCGGACGGCTCCCCGAGTCCCAGGTGGTAGCGCTACGTACGCGCCAGCGGTCGTTGGCATCCATTGGGACGATCGTCAGCGCGGCTGGCATGGTCGGCGGGGCGGGGCTGGATGTCGACTAGAGTGGTACAATATCTTGTACTACTTTGGAGGGTGCTATGGCTGTCACCGCCAGTGAGGCCCGCAAGCGTCTGTTCCCGCTGATCGAGCAGGTCAATGCCGACCAGGAGCCGGTCGAGATCTTGTCCAAGCACGGCTCGGCCTACCTGGTCTCCGAAGCCCAGTTCCGCTCCATGCAGGAGACCGCCTATCTACAGCGGTCGCCCGCCAACGCGGCGCACCTCGCGGCCAGTATCGCCGAGGCCGACGCCGGTGCGGCCGAGGAACACGATCTACTGACCTGATGAGGATCGTGTTCACCGCACGGGCGTGGGCCGACTATGCGTCGTGGGCAGACGATCGCAAGATGCTCCGCCGGATCAACCGTCTGATCGAGGAGTCGGCCCGGGACCCGGCCGTCGGGATCGGTAAGCCGGAACCACTGGCCCAGAACCTGTCGGGATACTGGTCGCGGCGCATCACCGAGGAGCACCGGCTGGTGTACCAGGTGCGCGGCGACGATCTGGTCATCGTTCAGGTGCGCTACCACTACTGAATGTGCCGACCGTGATCCCTGGCCACCATGGCATGAGTGGCAACAGCGGTCATACCGACGGCCGTCCCGGGTGGGACCGGGCGAACAGGGGCTGTTCACTCGGCGAGGGTGTCGAGGATCTGTTGTCCGTACCTGGCGAGCTTGTGCTCGCCGACGCCGCTGATGGTGGACAGTTCGGCCAACGTGGCCGGCGGGCGTGACGCGATCTCACGCAGGGTGGCGTCATGGAAGATCACATATGCCGGGACGCCCTGTTCCTTCGCGACGGCCGCGCGCCAGGCGCGGAGCCGCTCGAACACCGGCATCGCCTCTTCCGACAGTTCGGCCACGGCAACGCGGCGGGACCTCGTGCCTTTGGACGCGGCCGTGCCCGCGGATGTGGCCGTGCCCGCGGACGCGGCCGTGCCCGTGGATGTGGATGCGGCCCTGGCGGCGGGCTCCGGCTCGCGTCGCATCAGGACCGTGCGCTGCCCGCGCAGCACGTCGGCGCTCGTGTCGGTGAGCACAAGGGTGCCGTGCTCACCCTCGACCGCCAGCAGCCCCTGCACCAGCAGCTGCCGCACCACACCGCGCCACTCGGGCTCGCCGAGCTCGGTGCCGACGCCGAAGACCTTCAGGGTGTCGTGATCGCGCTGGATCACCTTGGCGGTCTTCCTGCCGAGCAGGATGTCGACGAGGTGGCCCGCGCCGAACTTCTGGCGGCGCTCCCGCTGCAGCCGGAGCACAGCCGACAGCAGCTTCTGGGCGGCGATCGTGCCGTCCCACGTCCGCGGGGGTGTCAGGCAGGTGTCGCAGTTGCCGCACGGGGCGGTGCGCTGCTGCCCGAAGTAGGCGAGCAGCCCGGTGCGGCGGCACTCGACCGTCTCGCACAGCGCGAGCATGGCGTCGAGGTGGGCGCTCAGCCGCCGACGGTGCGTGAGATCGCCCGCGGACGCGTCGATGAGCTTGCGCAGCTGCACGACGTCCTGCAGGCCGTAGGCCAGCCACGCGGTCGAGGGCAGCCCGTCACGTCCGGCACGCCCGGTCTCCTGGTAGTACCCCTCGACGGACTTGGGCAGGTCGAGATGGGCGACGAAGCGTACGTCCGGTTTGTCGATGCCCATGCCGAAGGCGATGGTCGCGACCATGACGATGCCGTCCTCCCGCAGGAAGCGCGCCTGGTGCTCGGCTCTGGTGCGCGCGTCGAGCCCGGCGTGGTACGGCAGCGCCGCGATGCCGTTCGCCACCAGGAATTCGGCGATCTTCTCGACGGAGGAGCGTGACAGGCAGTAGACGATGCCCGCGTCCCCGGTGTGCTCGGCGCGCAGCAGCGCCAGCAGCTGCGCCTTCGGCTCCTTCTTCGACACGATGCGGTACTGGATGTTCGGGCGGTCGAAGTCGGCCACGAAGTGGCGGGCGCCCTCCAGGCCGAGCCGGGAGGTGATCTCGGTGTGGGTCGCCGGGGTCGCGGTGGCGGTCAGCGCCACTGTCGGCACGTCCGGCCAGCGTTCGCGTAACTCGGACAGCAGAAGGTAGTCGGGCCGGAAGTCGTGACCCCACTGCGCGACGCAGTGCGCCTCGTCGATCGCGAACAGTGCGATCGTGCCCTGGTCGAGCAGCGTGACCGTCGCGTCGACGCGCAGCCGCTCCGGCGCCAGGTAGAGCAGGTCGAGCTCACCGGCGAGGAAGGCGGACTCCACCTCGCGGCGCTCGTCGAACTCCTGGGTGGAGTTGAGGAACCCCGCCCGTACGCCGAGCGCCCGCAACGCGTCGACCTGGTCCTGCATCAGCGCGATCAGCGGTGACACCACGACGCCGGTGCCCGGCCGTACCAGGGCGGGGATCTGGTAGCACAGCGACTTGCCGCCACCGGTCGGCATCAGTACGAGCGCGTCGCCACCGCCGACGACATGATCGATGATCTCCTGCTGGCCGTCCCGGAACGACTCGTACCCGAAGACACGGCGCAGCACCCGCGCGGCGTCGCTCGCGCCGTCAGTCAGCCGGACATCGCTGTCGGCCAGCGGCGGGGCGTCGGCCGGGCTGTCGACCAGAGGGGAGGTCACCCGGCCACTCTATGGGCGTCCGGCCACCAGCCGCGTCCGCCGGTCCGTACCTGTGGACAACCGGCACCTCCGCGGATAGCCCCCTGTGGACACTGGTCGCGGGCGTCACCACAACGGATAAACCGGTGAAACCCATGGAATCGCCTCGGCCCCGACCTGGAAGTGCTCGACCCTCCGGAGCTACGGGAAACAATGGCCCAAGCCGCAAAGGCGCTCGCCGCCCTGTACAGCCCGCCAACACACGGAACAGCCGGAACGTAAGTCGTGGTCCTCGGCTTTGTGGTCGGTGTCAGGATGCCAGCCATTTGTCGAAAGAGGGCCTGTCCGTGACGCCGGACGAGCTGCCTCGTCGTCGGGCGCGCAGCGTCTGGAGGTAGCCCCAGAGGGTGTCGGCGTCGATCCAGTCCGCCTTCGCGGCGATCTTCAGTAAATGCCAGGTCCTGACGACGTGGATGTTGTTGCGGGTGGCGAGCCGGGCGGCGTCGTTGTCGTCGGTCACGAAGAAGCCGTGAACCTGGCGGTGGATCATGATGGCGAGTGTCTCGGCCTCACCAAGGTGGCGGTGGGGGCGATCGCGGGGGCTTGCGAGCTCGTCGCGCAGGAGTTGGGTGTTCTGGAGTTCGGTCGGATCGGGGAACCAGGGCGGCCCGAAGATGTTCGTGGCCTCGGCCAGCGTGGCGAGACCGGGTTGTCGGGCTGAGGCGTCGCATTCCGCCGCGACAGTGGCGCACCAGCGGCCGTTGCCGTTCGCCAGCCGCTCCAGCAGGTCCATGCGGTTGAGGATCGCGAAGTTGATCAGAACTGTGTTGTCGGGGAACAGGAGAACGGCCACGGTCTACAGGCCCAGCGCCCTGGCGAGGTCGCCAACGTCTGTTTCGGGTACTGACGGTACGTCGACATCGAGCGTGTCCGGGTCGATGCCGAGCATCCAGGCAAGCGTGTTCTTGCCGAGTGCGCCGGACTCGATTCCGGCGAGGTGCGCCTCCTGGAGGGTGAGGGGGAACCGGCGCTGGGCGGCGGCATCCATGCGCAGGGTGATCTCATCGATGCCCGATTCGGCCACCCAGTGACGGCGCAACAGGCGCTGGGTCGGTTGTTCGGCCCACTCGCCCACCACCGGGGGCAGCTGGCCGTTCAGCGCGTTCAGCCGGCGAGCCAAGGCATCGGTGGATACGCCCCACCGCCAGACGAGATCGGCCAGCCCGGCGGCATCGAGACGGTTCCAGTCGATCGCGGCCAGTGAGCCGCGGGGGAGCAGAAGGTCGGCGGCGAAAGCGTTCGCGGCCGCCTCGCACTGGTCCCACTCCGTCCGGGAGAGATCCTGGTCGTGGTGGCCCTGAGTGAGGTGCCCCAGCTCGTGGGCCATTGACCAGTTCTCCCGGAACCAGTTGCCCGCCGCCGGAAGCGCGATCACCCGATGCCCGCCAAGGGTGAACGAGTACGCGGTGGACAGGTCCGCGACCCGGACGACGTCGATGCCGAGACGGCTTTCCAGCCGTTCCGCGAACGGTCGCACGAAATCCGCGCCCAGTGCGGCTCTGATCCCCTCGGGAGTGCCTGGGAGCGCCGGTACGTGCTGCCGCCGCAGGCTGGCCTGCCGGTAGGCCAACGCGATGTCGCGCAGCACCCGGTCGTCGGCGTCGCGTCCGGGCACGTCCCGGTGGCCGGTTTCATGGTCGTAACGGTGCCGGGCCGCGACAACGAGCCGGTTCGGGTCGGGCTGCCCGGTGATCAGCCAGTGGATGTCCGCGTCCAGGAGGTCGGCCAGACGCGCCAGTTCGATCGAGGAGAAAGCCCGCTTGCCGTTCACAGCGCGTGAGAACGCGTCAGGCGTCATCCCGATCTCCTCGGCGATGTCCCGCTGCGGGGTGGTGTGGCGGACCCGCCGGATGTGCTCCAACACCCGGTCCCCGATGCTGTCCATACGGCCAGATTACCTGATCGATTGGGAAAATCCCAACGCCCGTTGTCGTTGGCGGGCCTCAGGTGCCGCCAGGGCGTGACCGCGGGCTCCCAGGGATGTTCGCGGGGCTGGTCAGCCCATGTCCCACAGCCGTATCGCCTCGTCGCTGGAGCTGGCGAGGGTGCGTCCGTCCGCGGTGAAGGCCACCGACCGCACCCCGTTGGTGTGGCCGGTCAGGGGGGTGCCCAGGGGGTGGGGTGCGGTCCGGTCGGAGACGTCCCACAGCCGCACGGTCCGGTCGCCGCCGGCGCTGGCGAGGGTGCGCCCGTCCGGGGTGAACGCCACCGACCACACCCAGCCGGTGTGGCCGGTCAGGGGGGCGCCCAGGGGGTGGGGTGCGCTCCGGTCGGAGACGTCCCACAGCCGTATGGTGTGATCGTCGCTGGCGCTGGCGAGGGTCCGCCCGTCCCGGGTGAAGGCCACCGACACCACCCAACTGGTGTGGCCGGTCAGGGGGGTGCCCAGGATGTGGGGTGTGCTCCGGTTGGAGACGTCCCACAGGCGTATGGTCCGGTCGCCACTGGCGCTAGCGAGGGTGCGCCCGTCCGGAGCGAACGTCACCGAGCCCACCCAGTCGGTGTGGCCGGTCAGGGGGACGCCAAGCGGGTGGGGTGCGGTCCGGTCGGAGACGTCCCACAGCCGTACCGTGCGGTCCTCGCCGGCGCTGGCGAGGGTGCGCCCGTCCGGAGCGAACGCGACCGAGACGACCGTGTTGGTGTGGCCGGTCAGGGGGACGCCCAGGGGGTGGGGTGCGGTCCGGTCGGAGACGTCCCACAGCCGTACCGTGTGATCGTGGCTGGCGCTGGCGAGAGTCTGCCCGTCCGGGCTGAAGGCCACCGACCGCACCCTGTCGGTGTGGCCGGTCAGGGGGGCGCCCAGGGGGCGAGGGGCGGTCCGGTCGGAGACGTCCCACAGGCGTATGGTCCCATCGCCGTTGGCGCTGGCAAGGGTGTGTCCGTCCGGGGCGGAGGCTATCGACTCCACCCAGCTCGTGTGGCTGGTCAGGGGGGAGCCCAGCGGCTGGGGGACGGGGGAGGCCCTGACGCTGAAGGCAGGGGAGTCCTCGCCACGGGAGGCTGTGACGGCGATGGCGATGGCGATGGCGAGCAGCACCGCCGTTGCCGCGGCGGACACGACAAGCGCGGTGGTGCGTGGCCGGCGCGGTCGGCGCCGGGACGAAGAGACCGGGTCAGCATGCTCGGACGGGGCGGACCTGTCCGAGGCCGATGTGGGTGGCCAGGAACGGCCCGCGTCACGGACAATCGTCGGATAGAGATCGCGGTCGGTGGATACCGGGACGGGTACGCCCGGCCTGCCCGGTGGCGCATCCCTCCGCGTCCCGGGCGGTGTCGGTGCCCGCGGGGCGGTAGAGGGCTGGTCGCCGGCGGTGCGGATGTCGTCGTCGAGGCGGAGCCCGATGCCGGTACGGGTGATCCAGCCCGGGCCGAAGGCGCCGGCGGCGGCGTGGGCCAGGTCGAGAGCGAAGGCGCGTGTGGAGGGTGGGCGGTCGGCCGGGTTCTTGGCCAGGGCGTGGAGGACCACGTCGGCGATGAGAGTGGGCACTCCGGAGGGCCGGGCGGGGATGGTGTGCAGGTGGTGCTGCCAGAGCACGGGCAGCGGTAGCTGCGGGTCGAACGGCGGCGCCCCCGAGAACAGTTCGTAGAGGAGCACCCCGAGCGCGTAGAGGTCGGTGGCCGGGCTCAGCCGGCCTTCGGCGATCTGCTCGGGAGCCATGCACTTCGGCGTTCCGATGATCTTGCTGGCGGTGGTGTCGGGCCCTTCGACAATTTTCGCGATGCCGAAGTCGACGACTTTGAGCAGGCCGGTGGCGTCGAACAGGATGTTGTCGGCTTTGATGTCACGGTGCAGGACACTGCGGCCGTGGGCGTAGGCCAGGGCCGCGGCCACGGCCAGGCCGACGGCGCAGGCGTCCTCGGGTGGCATACCGGCCCGGCGGCGGGTCAGGCTCCCCCCGTCGAGAAGCTCCATGACGATCAGATGCAGGCCGTCGGTCGCGGCGTAGTCATAGACCTGCACCACATGCGGATGGCTCAGCGCGGCGAGCAGCCGCGCCTCGGGGGCGAACCCCGCTTCTGCCCCGTCGCGTCCCGCCGCCAGAATCTTGATGGCCACGGGACGGTCCAGCCCGCGGTGCCGGCCGGCCAGCACCAGCCCGAACGCGCCCTGGCCGAGGGGCCCGCCCAGGTCGTAGCCGGGCAGCGCCGCGGCCACCCGGGCCCTGTCGACAATCATGACGTGGGAGCCGCCCCACGCTGGCGGTAACGTCGACCGCGCACCATCCGCCCCCCGATACTCCGCGTACAAGGCGTGATCCTAGCGGTGTCCGACACGGCCGGGTGGCCCGTTCTGCCCCATCCGGGTCGGGCCCGCTCTGTCCTTCGGACGCTACCTGTATATGGATGATCTCTCGACGCTTGGCGAGGCCCGCCGCCAGGGATATGGCCGGCGTCTCCTCGAGTGGCTGTTTGCGGAGGCCCGGCGTCTCGGATGCGGCCAGGTACGGCCGGGCTCCGGCATCGGGCCGGCGCGGACGGACGCCCACCGGCTCTACCTGGACGCGGGTATGGCCATCGCCGCGCACCACTTCACCCACATTCTCACCAGGTAGCCCGGGGCGGTTCAGGCTGGTGAATCGTCTGTGAGTGGAGTCGTGGCTGTGTCGCTGTGGGTTTCGGCGAGGACCTTGGAGACGCGGCTCAGCATCTCGATGAGCTGAGCCTGCTCCGTGGGGGTAAACGTGTCCGCGATGTGTTGCTCGATCGCGCTGGCGACGGCGTCGGCCTGTTCGAGAAGTTGTTGGCCGTCGGGCGTAAGGGTGAGTTCGGTGGCGTTGCGATGCCAGGGGTGCGGCTGGCGGGTGATGAGCTTCTTGGTTTCCAGGTTGGTGAGCACGGTCGCCATCGTCTGGGGCGTGACCAGGCAGGCGCGGGCGAGCGCGGCGGCGGAGATCCCAGGCTGGTCGGCGATGAACATAAGTGCTGAGTACTGGGGGACGGTGAGTCCGTAGGGGCGCAGGGCCGCGGTCTTGGTGGCGATCAGCTCCTGCTCGGTCCGCTTGATGTGCAGGCCGATCCGCTGTTCGGGTGGCATCGACACAGCCAGAGCATACAGTCCCGATCGACAGTGTCTTGGCCATCATCAGAGTTCTGTGTAAGCTCAGGGGACATAACTTGATCTGTGTTCTGGCCTAAGGAGAGCTGCCTTGCCGTCTGTTGGGAGTCGCGGTGCGCTGGACTTCGTCGCGGTTGGCGACGGTCCGGGGGTCGTGCTGGTCCACGGGACCGGCGCCGATGCGACATCGAACTGGGAGCCGCTGATAGATGCCGTGGGCGGCCGTCGCCGGGTTGTGGCGCCGAACCTTCCCGGTGCTGGCGACACGCCGGCGAGCGCTGCGCCGCTCGACGTCGAGGTGCTCGTCGAGCAGCTCTTGGTGGCGGTGGACGCGGGCGGGGTGCAAGGCCAGTTCGACCTGGTCGGGCATTCGCTGGGGGCGGTGCTCGCGGCCGCGGTGGCCGCGGCGGCGCCTGAGCGGGTGCGGTCGCTGTTCTTGCACGCGGGTTGGGTGAGGTCGGGGCCGCGGGAGCGGTTGATGTTCGAGCTGTGGGCGCGTCTGCTGGAAGCTGATACGGCGTTGCTGGCCCGGTCGCTGGTGCTCTCGGCGATGAGCCCCGGGCTGCTGGCCGAGATCGGACAGCGGGAGCTGGGCGAGCTGGTCGCGGGTTTCGAGGGGCTGGTCGATCAGCGGATCGCCGGGCAGATCGAGCTTGACGGCCGGATCGACATCTCCGGCCTGCTCGCGGCGGTCAGGGCGCCGACGTTGGTGCTGGCCAGCGCTGATGACCAGATCGTCCCCTCTCGTCATCAGCGGGCGTTGGCTGGGGCGATCGTCGGTGCCAGCTACCAGGAGGTTCCGGGCGGACACGGGCTGCCGTTCGAGGATCCGGAGCGGTTCGTGTCGATCATCGTCGGCTTCCTCGACGCGCAGCAGGCGACGTGCCAGGCCGACGACCGCCGCTCCAGCGCTCCACGCAAGAGCGCGGCACGGTGAGCGTCCGACGATGGCGACGGTAAAGCTGAGCGACGGCGTTGAGCTGTTCTACGAGGACCGCGGCAACGGCCGGCCGATCGTGTTCCTGCACGGCTGGGGCACGAGCGGCCGTGTGTGGGAGGGACAGGTCGCGACGCTGCACGAGCAGGCTCGCTGCGTGACGCCTGACTGGCGTGGCTGCGGCCGCTCGGACCACCCGGCGCACGGGAACACGGTCGAGACGGTGGCCGGCGACATCCTCCAACTGGTCGATCTGCTCGATCTCCGGGACGTTGTCCTCGTCGGCTCATCCCTGGGTGGGAACATCGCGTTGGAGGCGGCGCTGGGATCCGATGGGCGGATCGCCGCGCTGGCGCTTCTGGACGCGCCGCAGCACTTCTTCGCCGACGGCGTCGACAAGGAGCGGTTCTCGGCCTGGCACGCCTCGATGCGCACCCGCCGCCACGATCTCTTCTACGAGATGGTTGACACCTGGTTCGGCCCGAAGGCCGGCCAGGGTGTCCGCCGCTGGACGTCCGAGCAGCTGTTGCGCTCGGGCTGGTTCATCGACGACCTGCTCGCCGACGCCGCCACGCACGATCGCCGCGACCAGCTCGGCGAGCTGCCTGTTCCCGTCCTGCTCCTGCACGGCCGCCTCGACCGTGAGGTTCCCGTTACGGTCCCGCAGGCCGCGGAGGCGCTACTGCCGAACGCGCGGCTGGTCGTGCTCGAGGACTGCGGGCACATGCCCCACCTCGAGGATCCAGCACGGGTATCCGCAGAACTCGCGCGGTTCCTCGAAGAACTCAGCGCCAAGCCGGAGGCGGCGGGTCGATGAGGACGTCGGTGCCGACACGTGCGCTGGGCGGTCACGGGCTGGTCGCCTCCGCGCAGGGGCTCGGGTGATGGGCATGAGCTTCGCCTACGGCGCCGCCCCCGGCGACTTCCGCCGCAGCCTCCCACGCTTCCAGCAAGACGCCCTCGAGCACAACCTGGGACTCCTGCGTGCCGTCCGCGAAATCGCCACAACCCACGACGCCACCCCCGCGCAGGTAGCGCTCGTATGGCTCCACGCCCAAGGCCCCGACGTGATCCCGATCCCCGGCACACGACGGCGCGAGCGGCTCGAGGAGAACCTTGCCGCACTCGACCTCACCCTCACCGTCCAGGAGATCCGAGAGCTGAGCCAGCTCCAGCCCGAAGGACTGCGCTACCCCGGCATGACGTGGGTCCAACGCGAGACCCCAAGCCCGACATGACCCAGACCACGTCCGCGGTGCACGAGGTCGTATGGGTAGCGGAAACGGATCTGCGGACGGCAGCGGACACACGCGAACGAGCGGAAACCGAGACGACCGGGCGTCCCCTGCCTGCCTCTTCCTGGTTACACATCTGCGCTGGCGAGATGGTCGGCGGTGCCCCCACGCCACTCGACCAGGAAGAGAGTCGCGTCGTCGGTCGTGACCCCGCGCCGTTCTCGCATCAACGCATGGGACAGACCCCGCACCATCTCCCGCACACTTCTGCCCCGGATACTCTCAACAGAGCTGATCAGGCGTTCCTCGCCGAACTGCTCTCCGCCGGTTTCATGCTCCTCGATGAGGCCATCGGTGAAGAACAGTACGCGGTCGCCGCGCCAGAGCGTCTGCTCACTGATCTGCGGTATGTCACCACCGAAGCCGACCGGCAGGGTTCCCGGACTCTCCAGTGCCCGGATGACCTGATGATCGCGGATGAGCAGTGCTGCCGGGTGGCCTGCGTTGACCCACTGCAGGTGGCCTGTTCCGATATCCAGACGCATCATCTGCGCTGTGACGAAGTGGTCGGGCCCGAACTGCTTGTCGATGGCCGCGTCCATGAACATGTAAAGCTCGGCAAGCCCGATATCGGCGCGTCTGGCGTGCCGGTAGGCGCCGATCGCGACCGTCGCCAGCACGGCGGCGTCCAGGCTGTGACCCATCGAGTCGATGACGGCCACGTGCAGGATGTCGTCGTTGAGGGCGTAGTCGAAGCTGTCGCCTGCGATGTTGTAGGCGGGTTCGAGGATGCCGGCTACCGCGACCTGCGGGGTAATCATGGTCAGCGGGGGCAGCAGTGACCATTGGATTTCCGCGGCCACGCTCATCGGTTCGCGGCGCCGGGCCTGGAAGAACTGGTCGGTGTAACTGCTCTTGGTGACCAGTATGTCGGCGACGAGGCCGGCGAGTCGCCGCAGCAACCGCCGGTCGTCATCGTCGACGGTGTCGAGGGTGAGGGCCAGCACCCCCACCTGGTCGCTACCGTCCAGCAGCGGCAGGAACATTCGTATGCCGTCAGCTTGCGGCTGTTCGACGGCCATCGCGCGGAGGAATGCCGTACCGGCCGGGGAGGCGTCGATCGGCTCGGGCTCCCCGACCGTGAGGCTCCGGCCCGGCAGCGGCGTCAGCATCAGCTGCTCATAGTCCTGCAGAAGGATCGAGATGTCCCGGCCACCGATCCTGTTCACCTCCTCCGCGACCAGTGGGGCGATCAGCTGCGGCGGCATCTCGTGAGCACGGTCCAGCAGCACACCCAGCAGCCGCTCGCCGAACCCCTCCGATAGATCCACCATGGCCTTGCGGTAGTCCTGTTCGCCTGCCACCACGGCCACCCCCTCCCTCCCCCTCGCTCTGGCCCCTCATAGCTGTGCGAGCCTCCCTGGGCCGCGTCAGCCGGTCACGTCGACACCCTGCTTCACCCCTGATCGAGGGGGAGGAGGACAGCGAAAGCCCTGGTTCGTGGCGGTGGAGACGAGGGGACTCGTACCCCTAACCTGTCGGCGCAGCTACGAACATGACGAAGGATCTACGCGGAACGAGCCGCCCGATCCCACGTACCCGCCGCGGACGGCCCGGCCGTGTCCATCGAACCCCTTCACGCGAAGATTCGCCGGGCCGGCCACAGCGGCAACACGAATGCCACAAGAACCAGGTAGCCCCGGGGGCGTGTGTGCGGACGCCGGAGCGGTTCAGCCTGCACGTGGCCCAGGGTGGGCGTGCCAGGTGCCGGGGCGGTGGAGTGACTCGCCGTGCGGTTCCCGCCGTGTGGTCGTCCGTGCCACGCCTGAGCCCGGCCGGCGATCTCGCGGCCGGCCCGAAGGTTCGGCGTCCGCGGTCCGCGGTGGTGCTTTGGTCGCGTGATCAGGGCCGTTGAAGGTCCACCAGCCCCGGCGATGCATCTTCGATGCCCGCCGGGGCGGAGAAGCCGAAGCGGATTCGGTGACCTGCAAAGCGTGCGGTTGAACGGGCCGGAACCAGCCGTGAATCGGGTATGCTTGATCTGATTCAAGGGGGTGGTGGTATGGACTCAATCGGTGTGGGTGAACGGATCAGGCACGCCATGAGTGCTGCCCAGCTGACCCAACGGGCCTTGGCTCAGGTCACGGGTATCTCGCAGCCGACGCTGTCCCGGATCGTCGCTGGTGATCGGGTAGCCAAGATGACGGAGATCATCGCGATCGCGGGCGCAACCGGTCATTCCGTGGCGGAGCTTACTGGTGTCGGATCGGTGGCCGACCGTGCCCAGTACGCGGCCCGCGCCACGAACGATGCCGAGATGGCCGCGATGCGCCGGGAGCTGTTGCACTACCTGGATCTGGACGCCTATCTGGATGACCAGGGCATCCCGCCGCTTCCGGTGGTGGCATGAACGCCGAGTCGGACGGGAGGGACGCGGCAGCGCAGTTCCGCCGCGACCATCGCCTGGGGACACAGGCCCTGGGCGATCTTGTGTCACTCGTCGAGCAGACCACCGGGATCGACGTGGCCGTACTCGACGCAGGCCCGGACGAGCACGGGCTCACAGTGCGCGATCCAGTCCGGAACTCGGTGTTCATTGGCGTGGCGCGGACCGACCGGCCCATGCGACAGCGCAGCTCCCTCGCCCACGAACTGGCGCATGTCCTGTTCGAGGACTGGTCGGAGGCACCGGAAGAAACGTGGAGCGAGCGTCGACCGGCGGAGGTACGGGCGGATGCCTTCGCCCGGCACCTGCTCATACCGGCGGAGGGGCTGCGCGGGTTCCTTGGCGACCGCGGTCCTGAGGGTATGGACCTCGCGCTGCTTTCGCAGGTGACGCAACGGTTCCTGGTATCCCCGCCGATCGCCGCGATCGCCCTGGAGCAGGCTGGATACATCACGGAAGCCGTGAAAGTGGAGTGGCGAGCTGTCGCCACGCCGTGGCTGGCGGCCCGGTTCGGCTGGATCGACCAGTACCGTGCCCTGCAGGCCGGGTCCGATCAGCGGCGGGCTCCGCAGCGGCTCCTCGCCCGTGCGATCAACGGCTATCTGGAACACGTTGTCTCCGCGCAGGCTCTGGCCACGCTCCGCGGCATCGAGATCGCGACTGTGGAGACGGAGCTACGCGAGGCAGGCATCGAAGCAGGGGAGCCGCCCCGGGCGTGGACTGACGGCGCCGACCTGCCGGACGTCGACATCGATCTGAGCGGTCTCGACGATGCGGCTGGCGAGTCTTCCCCGGCCCCCACACGGTGACCGTACGGCCGGTCATCGACGCCGGGCCCGCTCTCAGCTTCCTCGCCGTCAACAAGGAAAGGCTGCTCATCAGTGTTCTCGGCGGGGCCGGTGTCGACGACGATCACGCGCTGCGGCGATCCTCGTCGCCCCACGCCTCGCGCATGATTCCCTTGACGTGCTCGCCCAGATCCGGCTCGCCATCGAAGACGGCCGTCGTACGGAACTGACGACGGGGGCGCTCGCCGCGTTCCACCGCCGCCCACTGCCGCAGCAGCCCACGGCTTCGGATAGCCGGTCCTCCGGCAGCGCGTCAAGCAGCTGGTGTGCTTCGTCGCGCATGCTCATGCAGTCAGTGCAGGAGCCCTGCCGGCCTTCGGCCCGGCCACAGACGTAGTTTCCATGCCGGAAAGCCCGACGTCTCGTTACGACCCGGCGGCCCCAGGCATCCACAGACCCCGGCAGCGCCCATCCATCACAGTCGTTTCTCGTCGGCGAGGTTATGTCACCAACCGGACGCCGTCCGCCGGAACCATTTCCTGCCCTCGGCGGCGATTCCTTCGAGGACGTGAATGGTGTGCTGCAGTCCGCCGGCGTCCTGGGTGAGGCTGGCCACCAGCCCAACCGTCTCGCCCGTCGTGATCTCCTCCGGTGAGGTGTCTGCCATCTGCATCCGGAGCACCTGGCCGTTCACCAGGACGATTTCGAGTTTCTGCACATTTTCGGCGTCACGGTCGACGCGAATCAAGGCGACCGAGTCGAAGTGGTAGTTCAGCCGTCCATTTTCGGTGAAACGTCCCGTGGTGAAATCTAGGGTCGACACGAAATTTCGAACCCCGCCGGCGGTGAGGAGAAAGACCGAGATCTGGTATTTGTTGTAACGCCACGGGCCTCGGTGGACTCGCCCTCGTTTACTTGATGCGGCCTGTGTCTCGACGAAGGCGTGGGCGATGACGCTGCTCGCTTTCAGTCGGTAATGGTGCAGCGCCCGGTCGAGGAGTATTCTGCGGTCGCAGTCGAGCCACCGTGCCATCTCCTGATCGTCCGGCCGGTCTGCTAGGTAGGCCTTCCACCGCTCGAATCCTGCCTGTCGTGCCGCCTTGACCTTTTCGTGCTGATCCTGTTCGGCGGCGAATCGCCGCTTCTCGCATTCTTTCTCCAGTCGGGCGATAACATGGATGTAGCTCGCCACAGTGACGACGAATGTTGTTTCCAGGGCCAAGAGTACCTCGATTCCGGCCGTAGCCACCAGTGCCCACAGACCTCCGCCCGCGAGTACGGTGACCCCGACCAGCCCGTACGCACCGAGTTCTGGCACGGCACGCTGCGCTCTGCTCCAAGAGAGGTGGGTCCCGTCCCTCCGCATCTTCTGAATCTGCCATGCTTCGTGCCGCAGCAGCCAGGCGACCCGATTGGCGCCGATCCAACGCTCCCAGTAGATGCCGATGATCTCGTTGGCGATGCTGCGCCGCGCCCTGGCCGTCCACTGCAGCCACTCGGCGGGGGTGACACCACTCGGTGGGTATCTGGCCACGTAGTACTCGAGATCGCGATTGATGCTTTTCGCGAATGTTCCGGAGGACTGCAGTGCATCGGCTTCGTCTTCGATGTACTCGATCTTCCAGGACACCCCGTGCCGGACGGCGATAATGCCGATGGCGAGAATCAGCATGCACCCAAGCATCGTCCACGTCCGTCCGGCTGTCGTCAGGCGCACGGCGACGTTTATGGCCCAGGCGGCGAGAACCACCACCGAAACCGTGGCGCGCAGCCGAGTCTCCCTGGAGATGTCGACGGGGCGTGGAGGGCGCGTCCGTGGTTCGGCTGGGTTCGGGTGAAAAAACTTCTTGACCCGGTCAAGACGTGCGTTGGCCATCTGCTCGTCGTTGGCTTGGGCGATGGCGCGGTTCCACACTTCATCCTCGAGTGGACCATCGAGGAACTGTTCCATGTGGCGGAGGATCATGCCCTTCTGCTGGTCGGGCAGAGTATCGAGCTCCTTGAGTGCCACCGTGATGTCGGTGTTCCTGCCTTTGGCTGCGTCCATCAGCAGGAGCACCACACGCAGGCCCTGTGCCCAGGGGTCATCGCCCTGCTCGGGTTGGTCTTCCTGTAAGTCGCGTAGCTGCCTGGACTCGTCGGCTGACAGTTCGTCCCTCGACCGTCCGCTGACCAGTGCCAGCAGCCAGTGGAAGCGCACTCGGTCAGACTTCGCGGAGCTGACCACGAACTCGCGCATGAGCTGGCGTGCCTGGTCGGCCATGCGCCCGTCCAGGTGGCGGACACCGGCCTCGAACTTCTCCGCCGGACTCGCATTGGGGGCGACCGTGTACTGGTGGACGCCGCCGTGGACGACGCCGGCCTGGACTCCGACCTGAGAGGAACCGTCGGCGATGTTGGAGGACGAAACCGGGCTGGGCTGGGCGCCTGACCCGGAGGAGAAACCCCAGTCGTCGGTCACGACAATCCCTGCGCTATGGTGATGGCCACACCG
Organism: Protofrankia sp. CiP1_Cm_nod1; assembly: GCF_920888515.1. Taxonomy (GTDB): domain Bacteria; phylum Actinomycetota; class Actinomycetes; order Frankiales; family Frankiaceae; genus Protofrankia. The sequence goes on from NZ_CAKKTM010000140.1 coordinate 39,441, forward strand.
ATTTTCGTGGCGAGGTCGGCCACGTCACCGATCAGCCCACGGACCTTCTTGAGGGCGACCAGCAGCGCTCGGCGGGTCGCTGGTGAATCCGTCTGGAGTGCCTCGTCAGCTGCGGCGAGCTCGGCTTCGGCGACCGCGTAGGTGTCCTCGTCCACGGTTCCGGCGCTGCGTGCGTTCTGCAGGTCGTTGCGGAAGCCGACAAGCGCCGCCGACAGGTCCGCCGGGACTTGCTCACCGGTCGCGCCGATGGTCACGCCCCCGTGCAGGGCTCCGGCCTGCACACCAACTCGGGCGTTCCCCGACGCGGTGTTGCGGATGTTCTGGTTCGGTACCTGCATGGTGGATCTCCTCCCGATCCTCGTTTCCGCGGTATCGGTCTTTCCGATGTCCACGGCCAGTTCCTCGGCGAGTGCCACGGCGAACGAGGCCGCGTTCGCCACGGCTCGCTGCTGCCACAGGTGGCGGTCGGTCGACTCCTTGGTGCCGTCGGCGTGGTCGCTGACGCCACGGATCACGATCACGGGCAGGGAGCTGTTCAGCAGCCCGGCCTGGCTGGCTCCCGCGCCTTCCATCTCGATGGCGAGTGCGTCGTTGTAGTGGTCGTGAAGCCAACGGGCCAGGGCCGACACGGTGGAGTTCAACACCACCTCGCCCGCCGCGATCGGCCCGAAGTGCACCTGTGGGAGGGAGTCCGCTTTGACTGGCGGCCGGGCCCAGCTTCTCGTCCGAGACAGGTGGCGTGCGATCTGTTCGGCGCGGTGCGAGAGCGGCCACGTGCGGGGTCGCCCCCAGAGCCCTTCGTCCTCGCTGGTGGCGCCGTGGAAGGCGTAGACGTGAGTGCCCACGACGACGTCACCGAGTGCGATATGGCGATGAAGGCCGCCGGCGACGCCGACGAAGAGCAAAGCCGCCGGTGCAAACTCGGCGATGGCGCGTTCGGCGAGCACCGCTGCCGACTGATTGCCTACACCGACGTGTGCCAGCGCCACCCGGCATTGGCCGCCGGCCAATCGGCCGACCTCGAAACGGGTTCCCTGCGGATGGCGGTGCAGCCGCGCGTCTACCAGATGTTCATGAACTGCCTGGTACTCCAGGTCGAGAGCCGTCAGGACGACGATCGGCCGGGTGTTCGCCACGCTCATCCCTCCTCTTCCGGGTGCGTGTCGGCGGCATCTGCCGCAGGGGCGACGGGCCGGGTGATCGGTGGTGAGAGGACGGAGCTGAGGCCTGCTCGGAACAGGCGGGCGGGCCGCCCGACAGTGATCCGTTGCTCCCTGCCCACCGGAACGATGAACCCGCTGGCTTTCTGGACCTTTCGGTAGAAATTCCTGGGGTCGAGTGGCGTCCCCCAGACCGCCTCGTACACCTCCTGGAGATCACCGATGGTGAAGGCGGGACCGCAGAAGGCGGTGGCAAGTGCTGAGTTCTCGAGCTTGACCCGGGCGCGTTCGACGCCGTCCGTGATGATTCGACGATGGTCGAAAGCGAGAACCAACTCGCCTGAGAGGACTCGGTTCGTCGGCTGCCAGCTCGCATCCGCGGCGTCCGATCCTGCGACCGGTTCCGGCAACCGCGGCGTGACGGCAAGGTAGGCCACCGAGACAACCCGCCCCCGCGGGTCACGGCCGGGCTCGCCGTAGACGCCGAGCTGTTCCAGATACAGGCTCCCGGCCTCGATGCCGGCCTCCTCGGCGAGCTCCCGCCGCGCCGCCGTCCCGAGGTCCTCCTCGACGTGGGCCAGGAAGCCACCCGGGAGCGCGAACGCACCTTGGTACGGCTCGATCGCACGTTCGATCAATAGCACCTGCAGGCTCGTTCCCCGCAGTGTGAGGATCACGAGGTCGACGGCGAGCGGAACTTCTGGAGGCTCCCACGGATCATGAATCACGCTGCAAGACTAAATTTTTGTGTCGACGACAGGAATAACTGTCGGCAAGTGGACAGTCAGGGATGGCCCACCGGGTCGATGCGGTCCGGGCGTCTCGAACGACGGAGGTGCCTAGGGGCGCCGGGGCGCCATGGGTGACACGGCGTACGGGCCCCGCGGTGTGGTCGCCCGTGCCACTCCCGAGCCCGGCTGGCGATCTCGCGGCTGGCCCGAGCGTTCGGCGTCCGCGGTCCACGGCCGGCGCGTTCGAGGTGGGGCTCGGCCGTCCCGGCAACGCCTGGGAGTACTACCGCGAACTCGCCGACCAGGGCCCGACATACCTTCCCGACCAGGACATCTCCGGCTGGATCCGGTTCAACCTGACCCGTCTATCACTAGTAGGCCCAGACCGTGGGCCTGCTCGACCGCTCCGGGCGGGTCTGGCGCGCGCTCTCAGAATTCGCCGAGACCTCCGGTCTGGACGAGCGGGTGGTCACGGCCTTGCACGATGTGGCCATGGCCGGGCGCGTCCGCCGCTCACGCTACGAGCATGCTGAGAGCCTGAGCCTGCAGCAGACGCAGCGCAACCTGCGTGATCTCACCACCGCACAGGTCCTGGAACCGGTCGGCCGAACCCGCGCCCGCTACTACACGGCCGGCCCCGCTTCCCACCGCCGGTGCTCGACGTCGCACGCACGCCCATGACCTCGAGGAACCCGTACACCAGCTGACAAGCAACCCGCCGGCCCGCCGAGGCCCGATCGGTGGTCACGGCCGCGTCAGCGCTTGAAGCTTCCTCGGCTGTCGCCGTCTTCGCCGTCGAAGGCGCGTCCAGAGCTGCTGGCGCGGCGGGGAAGATCTGTCCGCGCAATACGCGGATATCGGTGCGCCCGGCAGGGATCGAACCTGCGACCTGGTGCTTAGAAGGCACTCGCTCTATCCGCTGAGCTACGGGCGCGCACCACCATTGTGCTGTCTCCTGTCGCGATCACGTAGTGCGGTTACTGGTGATAGCGGAATGAGACCAAATGGGCACTTTGCGTGTTTGGTCCGATGCTCCTTCGGTGGTCAAAGCTCTCACCCTGCCATGGCGAGGGTGGATCGCGCATCCGTGCGGCTTCGCGCCTGTGGATGGATGCGGTTTGTCCACAGGTAGCGGATCGCGGGTGCCAAGCCGGCCGCGGAGCTGGAGAGTGTGAGACGGGACGTAAGGGGCTAATCAGGTCACAGCCACCGTCCGCCACACGGAACCAGGCCGGCTACCCCATGATCCGGGAGGAACCATGATTGAGGCATCGGTCACGCTGCTTGGCAACCTCGTCGACGACCCCGAGCTGCGCTGCACGCAGAACGGGAACTTCGTCTGCTCCCTCCGCCTGGCCAGCACGGCGCGCCGGTTCGACCGCACGCAGAATCGCTGGGTGGACGGCCACAGCGTCTTCATCACCGTCACCTGCTGGCGGCACATGGCGGAGAACGTCAGCGCGTCGTTGCGCAAGGGGGACAGGACGCTCGTGGTCGGGCGGCTGCGGCAGAGGTCCTTCGAGACGCACGAGGGAAACCGCCGGGTCGTCTACGAGGTCGATGCCGACGCCGTGGCGGTCGATCTTGCGAGGCAGACCGCGGAGGTCCGGCGGGTGGTACGCGCGAGCGGGGAGAACGGGGGCGGCCAGGCCGCGGGTGAGGCGGCATCGGCACGGGAGCCTGTTGGCACGCGTGACGGGGCGGATGAGCCCGCTGGCGGGGATGAGGCCCGCTTCGATACCGGCACGGGGTACCGTGATGGAAATCGCACGGACACGGCCGAAGAGGGGCCGTTCGGCGAGTCGTTGCCCAACGTCACTGCGCCAGCGGCAGAGTTCGCCGATATATCACCATCGGTGACGGTTCTCGATCCGGCCGCGGCATGATGTGGCTGCTTCGGCGGATCCGAATTGTTCGTTGTGTCGGCTCCCTGCCCGTGTGGACGCGGACCCGTACCCGGCCGGTGCGGAAGCTGTCGGTAGCGTCAGTCCGTGACCAGTACGCGGGGGGCCGAGACGCCGATGCCGATCCGAGCGCCACAAGGGCAGACGGATCTGTCCCGGACGGACGGCGACGCGCCGGGTGCGCAACCCACGGACCCGTCTACAGACCAGCACGCGAAGCTCTCCGGTCGATATCCGCCCGACCACGGGTTGCCTGGTCAGCCGGATCGCGGGCCGGGGCGACGGGCTCCGCTCGTGGCTGCGCGGTCGCGGTTGGCCGCGGTATCCAGGCCCGGCTGGACGGTTGCGGCGGCGGCCCTGCTCAGCGCCGTCGCCGCGATGCTGATCAACCGGCATCTGTTCCCCTACCTGTCGATCAACAACGACGAGGCGCTCTACCTGCTGCAGGCCCGGACGTTGGCGGGAGGCGACCTGTTCCCGTCGGCGCCACCGTCGGCCGACTCCTACGCACCGTGGCTGGCGGTGGTTACCGACGGTCACTACGTGCTGAAATACACCCCTGTGGTCGCCGGATGGCTGGCCATGAGCCTGGTGATCACGGGTGGGACGGCCACGGCGCTCGCTCTTGTCGCGGCTGCCGCGGTCGGGATGACCTACCTTGTCGGGGTCGAGGTGCTCGACGACCGGCGGGCCGCCGCCGTCGCCGCCTGGTTGCTGGCTCTGTCACCGTTGGTGCTCCTCCAGAGCGCGATGCTGCTGCCGTACCTGCCGGTGCTCGTCCTGTCCGAATGCGTGGTGTTCGGGCTGCTCCGTGGCCTGCGTACCCACCGTCGGGTGCCGCTCGCCGGGGCCGGGCTGGCACTGGGGCTCGCGGCGGCGATACGCCCGTACGACGTTGTGCTGGTCCTCGGCCCGTTTGCGCTGTGGGCGGTGTGGCGGGGCGCGCGGGGACGGCGGTGGTGGATGCTGCGCTGGGTGGGCGCGGGGCTGGCCACTCCGGCCGCGCTGCTGCTCAGCTACAACGCGGCGGCGACGGGCAGCCCCTTCCAGCTTCCGTTCGCGCTCCTGGAGCCCGAGGACAAGCTGGGCTTCGGGGTCCGCCGGCTGTTCCCCACCGACACCGCCCACCACTTCGGGCTGGTCGAAGGGCTCACCGCGATCGGTGATCATCTGTGGCTGCTCGGCGCCTGGGCATGCGGCGGCGCCGTTCTCGCGGTCCTGTCGGTCGCGACGGTCGTCCGCCGGCGGGCGTCCGCACCGGCGCTCACCATCGGTGTCGGCAGCCTGCTCCTGATCATTGGGTATGTGGCGTTCTGGGGCGCCTGGAACGCCGCCGAACTGTGGGGCGGCACCCGCTACATCGGCCCATTCTACCTGATGCCAGTGCTGGTCACGCTCGTCCTGTTCGGAGCCCGCGGGCTGGTGGACATGGCGTCGGCGTGGCCGCGTACCAGCGGTCTCGTCGCCGGCGCGGGTCTTGTCCTCAGCGGGTTCATCCTGGTCGTCGCGCTGCGGGACAACATGGACTTCACCCAGCGTGATCGTGATCTGTTGAACATGATCAATGCTCGGCCTGGTCACACACTGGTCATCGTTTCGGCCGACCCGGCCTTTCTCATGCACCCGACGTCGGTGGTGGCCAACTCGCCGGCGCTGGATGGCCAGGTGCTGTACGCGGTGTCGCGGGGGCAGGCCGACTTGGACGTCGTCGCCGACCATCCGGACCGGTCGCCATACCTGCTCAGGCTGGCCCTCGGTTACAACCGGACGCTGTCATCGCCGTCGGCGGCGTGGCTGGAGCGCCTGCGGGTGGTCGACGGCGCGAGCGTCGCCGTCGGCGTCAGCGCGTCGGTACCGGCCGGCAGCCGAGCGGCCCGTATCGAGGTGACCGCGGACGGCAGACGCAGCTCCTTCCCGATGAGCCCGGACCGGCCACTGGCCAGCCAGCTCACCATCAGCCCCGGCGGGGTGGACACGACCGGCCTCGGGCCCCGTGCAAAAGTCGGTGATGTTCCGGCCGCGAAGGATCGTGCCGCGAAGGATCGTGCCGTGGAGGATCGTTCGGTGACGCTGAAGGTGTTCTACACCCCGTCGGGAGACGGTCGTGAACGCCTCCTCGACCAGGTGGACCTGCCCGTCCGGGTCGATTCCAGGCGGGGCACGGTCAGCGTCCTGGTGTCGGAGAGCCAGGCCGGCGCGGTGGGATCGGGAGTGACGCCGACGATCCGGCTCAGAGCGAGCTGACAGGCGAACCAAGGGCTGCTGACAGGCGAACCGGGCCGCAAGCCGGCCCGTCTACGAGATGCGGGGTACCGGCGGACCGGGGCTGTGATGGGCCGGACAGCGGCGGGCTGGGCAGGCGGGCGGCGCACGGGGCGGGGGGTGGCCGGGCGGGCCGCGGGTTATGGCCGTCCCGCGGTATCCGTCCGAATCCACCCGGTCAGTAGGTCCGCCGGACGGACAGGCCCACCAGACCCATAAGGTTGACCGCATGGCGCAGTACGTCTTCCAGATGCGCAAAGTGCGCAAAGCCCACGGCGACAAAGTCGTTCTTGACGACGTCAGCCTGTCCTTCCTGCCCGGCGCGAAGATCGGTGTCGTCGGCCCGAACGGTGCTGGCAAGTCGTCGCTGCTCAAGATCATGGCAGGTCTTGACCAGCCGAGCAACGGGGACGCGACGCTGAGCCCCGGTTTCACCGTCGGCATGCTCGCGCAGGAACCGCCGCTGGACGAGACGAAGGACGTCCGCGGCAATGTCGAGGACGGCGTCCGGGAGATCCGCGCGGTCCTCGCCCGTTATGAGGAGATCAACGAGAAGATGGCCGCGCCGGACGCGGACTTCGACTCCCTCCTCGCCGAGCAGGCGGCCCTCATCGACAGGATCGAGGCGGCGAACGCCTGGGAGCTCGACAGCCAGCTCGACCAGGCGATGGACGCGTTGCGCCTGCCGCCCGGCGACGCCGACGTGACCAAGCTGTCCGGCGGTGAGCGGCGCCGGGTCGCGCTGTGCAAGCTCCTGCTCGAAGCCCCCGGCCTGCTCCTGCTGGACGAGCCCACGAACCATCTGGACGCCGAGAGCGTCGCCTGGCTCGAGCAGCATCTGGCCCGCTACGCGGGAGCCGTGCTCGCTGTCACCCACGACCGCTACTTCCTCGACAACGTCGCCGGCTGGATCCTCGAGCTCGACCGTGGTCATGCCTATCCGTACGAAGGAAACTACAGTACGTATCTGGAGACCAAGGCCGCCCGGCTCAAGGTCGAAGGCGGCAAGGACGCCAAGCGCAAGCGCATCCTCGCCCAGGAACTGGAGTGGGTGCGCTCGAACCCGAAAGCCCGCCAGGCCAAGAGCAAGGCGCGGCTCTCCCGGTACGAGGAACTGGCGGCCGAGGCCGACAGGGCGCGTCCCCGCGACCTTGAGGAGATCCAGATCCCGCCCGGCCCGCGGCTGGGAAGCGTCGTGATCGAGACGAAGAAGCTGCGCAAGGGCTTCGGTGACCGGCTCCTCATCGACGACCTGTCGTTCTCGTTGCCCCGCGGTGGCATCGTCGGCGTGATCGGCCCGAACGGCGTCGGCAAGACCACCCTGTTCACCCTGCTGACCGGCCAGGCGGCCCCGGACGCCGGTGAGCTCACCATCGGGGAGACCGTCAGGATCTCCTATGTGGACCAGGATCGTGCGGGCCTGGACCCGAAGAAGAACGTGTGGGAGGTCATCTCCGACGGGCTCGACCACATCGTCGTGGGCAAGATCGAGCTGCCCAGCCGCGCCTACGTGTCGTCGTTCGGCTTCAAAGGGCCCGACCAGCAGAAGCCCGTCGGTGTCCTCTCCGGTGGGGAGCGCAACCGGCTCAACCTCGCGCTGACCCTCAAGAAGGGCGGCAACCTGCTGCTCCTCGACGAGCCGACCAACGACCTCGACGTCGAGACCCTGCGTTCACTGGAGGACGCGCTCGGGGAGTTCCCGGGCAGCGCGGTGGTGATCTCGCACGACCGGTGGTTCCTCGACCGTGTCGCCACCCACATCCTCGCCTGGGAGGGCACGGACGCCGACCCGGCCCGCTGGTTCTGGTTCGAGGGGAACTTCGCGGACTACGAGGCGAACAAGGTCGACCGCCTGGGCGCCGAAGCCGCCCGCCCCCACCGGGTCACCTACCGCAAACTCACCCGGGACTAGCCGCTGTGCGGCCGTTGGTGGACATGGGCGGAGATCCTGGCGGGCACGATCGTGCCCGCCAGGATCACTCCGGGCGGTTGACCAGGGAGCCGGCGGCCATCGTCAGGTAGTCCCAGAGGGGCTGGAAGTGCTCCGGGGGCAGGTTCAGCTCGTCGACGGCGGCCCGCATCCGGACCAGCCAGGCGTCCCGCTGGGCGGGGCCGATCGCGAACGGCGCGTGCCGCAGCCGCAGCCGGGGATGCCCGCGCTGCTCACTGTAGGTCGACGGCCCGCCCCAGTACTGGACGAGGAACATCCGCAGCCGCTCCTGCGCGCCGGAGAGGTCCCCCTCCGGGTAGAGCGGGCGCAGCAGCGGGTCCTCGGCAACCCCCGCGTAGAAATGGGCTACCAGCCGGCGGAAGGCCTCCTCGCCTCCTACCGCGTCGTAGAAGGTGTCTGTCGGACGGGCCGCGGACGGTTGCTGGGTCACAGCGACCATTGTGCTGGACGGATCGTGGGCGGCGAGCCCGATGCGGCCAACGGCATTCTTTCAGATCATCGGTTGCCGCCCGCCGCATCAACCGCATCAACCGCATCAACCGGGGTGCGGCGCGAGCCAGACCGTCGTGTCCGGGGGGAGCGTGAGGGTGGTTCCGTCGTAGCCGACCGGGCTGCTGGCCAGGACGAGACGCCCCGGTATGACCAGGTCGACATCCGTGCCGGCGGTGGACATCACACAGGTCAGACCGGTCGCGCCGGAGAAGGGGCCCGGCGGTGTGCCGGGCGGGCCCGGTGGGGACGGGCGGTCGAAGGCCAGGACCGTGGGTGGGGTGTCGTCGCGCCAGCGCAGCAGGCCGGCGCCGAGCATGGGCAGCGCCCGCCGTAACGCCAGCGCCCCGCGCGCCAGGACCAGCGTCGACAGCGGGTCGGACGCCTGCGCGGCGGCGGCCAGTTCGGCCCAGCCGTCGGGCTGGGGGAGCCACGGTGGCACGCCGTCCGCGCTGAACCCGTACGGCGCCTCCCGCCCCGACCAGGGCAGCGGGACCCGGCAGCCGTCCCGGCCGGGACGGCTGTGCCCGGAGCGCTCCCAGACGGGGTCCTGCCGGTGTGCCGGCGGCACGTCCACCTCGGGCAGGCCCAGTTCGTCGCCCTGGTAGAGGAAGACCGGGCCGGGCAGCGCGAGCAGGGTCAGCAGCGCGGCGCGGGCCCGGCGCAGGCCGCTCTCGCCGCTGCCGTACCGGCTCGCCGGCCGGGTGACGTCGTGGTTGGCCAGCACCCAGGTGGTGGGCGCGCCCACCTCGGCGGTGGCGGCCAGGTCCGCGGCGATCGCCGTCCGCCAGGCCGGCGCCGACCAGGAGGCGGCCAGCAGCGAGAAGGCGAACGTCAGGTGCAGCTCGTCGGGACGCACGTAGCGGGCCAGCCGCCGGGGGTCGGCCACCCAGGTCTCGCCGACGAGCACCCTGGCCTGCCCGTCGCGGCGGCGGTAGTCCTCGACGATCGCGCGCCAGCGCTGGTAGATCTCGTGGACGCCTTCCTGGTCCCAGTGGTGGGGCTCGGCCCGCTCGCGGAAGAAGGGGATGCCGTCGGACGGGGGCGGCGGGTTGTCCGGCAGCAGGTCGTTCTTGATCAGGCCGTGGGTGACGTCGATGCGGAAACCGTCGACGCCGCGGTCGAGCCAGAACCGGACGGTGGCGTCGTGGTCGTCGCGGACCCTGGGGTGCCGCCAGTTCCAGTCGGGCTGTTCCGGGGCGAACAGGTGCAGGTACCACTGGCCGTCGGTGGCCCTGGTCCAGGCCGGCCCGCCGAAGACCGACACCCAGTTGTTGGGCGGCTCGTCGCCGTCCGCGCCGCGTCCGTCGCGGAAGATGTACAGGTCCCGCTCGGGGGAGCCGGCACCGGCCGCCAGCGCGGCGCGGAAGGCCGGGTGGGCGTTGCTGGAGTGGTTCGGGACGAGGTCGACGAGCACCTTCAGCCCGTGCCGGTGCGCCTCGGCGAGCAGCGTGTCGAAGGTGGCCAGATCGCCGAAGAGCGGGTCGACGGCACGGTGGTCGGCGACGTCGTAGCCGTGGTCGGCCATGGGGGAACGGTAGAACGGGGTGATCCAGATCCCGTCCACGCCGAGGTCGCGCAGGTAGGGCAGGCGGCTGGTGATACCGGCGAGGTCCCCGACCCCGTCGGAGCCGGAGTCGGTGAAGCTGCGGATGTAGACCTCGTACAGCACGGCGTCGAGCCACCAGTCACCCATGGCCTCATCCAATCCGAGGGACCTCATCCAGTCCGGGGGATCCGCCGCAGTCCGGCGTCCTCCCGGCGTCCTCGTCAAACGTCGTCAAACGTCATC
>NZ_CAKKTM010000141.1 GCF_920888515.1 Protofrankia sp. CiP1_Cm_nod1
GCGGGGGCAGCGTGGCCGGCCGTGGTCCGGCCGCCCGCGGCGCGGCCGGTGCCGACAACGCGGCAGGCCGGCTCGCGGCCGTCCTGGCCGGGCTCGGGCGGGGGGCCTGGCCGCTGCGCCAGATCCTGGGCCGTTCCCGCGAACGGGTCCCCGGCCGGCTCGAGCTGGAGCATCTGAGTTTTCTGTCGGACGCCGGGCTGGTGCTGTCGAGCTCTCTCGACCCACAGCGGATCATCGATATGATCGCGGCGCTGGCGGTACCGCGGCTCGGTGACGGCGCCATCGTGTTCCTCCGGGACGGCGAGCGGGCACGCCTCGGCACGATCGTGCACCGCGACAGCCGGACCGCCGGCTTCCTGCGCGACTTCCTCCCCTCCCGGCTGCCGACGCTGGACAGCGAGGACGGGCCCGGTCTCGTCCTGCGGACCGGCCAGACCTGGTACATGCCATACCTGACCGACGAGCTGATGGCGCGGATGTCCCCGGCGGGGGTGGCGGACATGCCCTTCCCCGACTTCCTGAAGGGGCCGACCATCACCGTCCCGATGCCGGGGCAGGGCCGGGTGCTCGGCGCTGTCACCCTGCTGCGCCGCTCGGGGGGGTACAGCCCCGTCGACATCAGCCTTGCCGAGCACCTGGCCCGGCGGGGAGCGGCCGCGCTCGACAACGCGCAGCTCTACAGCGTCGAGCAGGAGTCCGCGCTCGCCCTGCAGCGCTCGCTCCTGCCGGAGAACCCGCCGGCGCTGCGCGGGGTGGAGATCGCGATGGAGTACCGTCCCGGAACGGCCGGGACGGAGGCCGGCGGCGACCTGTACGACGTGATCGCGCTGCCCGGCGGCCGGGTCGGGATCGCGATCGGGGACGTGATGGGACGCGGCCTGCACGCCGCCGCGGTGATGGGGCAGCTGCGGGCGGCGCTGCGGGCGTACGCGCTGGAGGACTGGCCGCCGGCCGAGCTGCTCACCCGGCTCGACCGGGTGGTGGACTCGCTGCCCGGGCTGCACCTGACGACCTGCATGTACATCGTCTACGACCCGGCGGCCCGGCGGGCCACCGTGTCCAACGCCGGGCATCTGCCACCGCTGCTGGTCATGCCCGACGAGGAGCCGGACTACCTGGTCCTCGACCCGGGCCTGCCGCTCGGCGTCGGCGGCACCGGGATGTTCTCGGAGACGTCGCTGGAACTTCCGCCCGGCTCCGGCATCGTGCTGTACACCGACGGGCTCGTCGAGTCGCGCCGGCGTCCGCTCGAGGACGGCATGGACCGGCTGCGCCGCGGGCTGGCCAAGGCGATGGAGAACGCGACGGAGTGCGCGGTGGGGGGCGCGGCGGCGGGGGACGCCGGGGCGTCTCCCATAGGGGTGTCCTCGGCCGGCTCCGCGCGGACGCTGCTGCACCGGTGCCTGGCCGCATCCGGGGTGGCCGTGCAGACCGACGACGACACGGCGCTGCTGGTGATGACCACCTATCCGTCCCGGCCGGCGCTGGTGGACGTGGCGTTGCCGGCCGAGCCCGAATCGGCTGTCCGCGCCCGTTCGGTGGTCGGGCGGGTCCTCACCGGGCGGCGTCTCGCCGCTGTCGCGGACGACGCCCTGCTGCTTGTCAGCGAGGTGGTGACGAACGCGGTGCTGCACGCCCGCAGCGATCTGGTGTTACGCGTCCATCAGGAGGGGGACCGGCTACGGGTCAGCGTCGATGATCGGGAGGGGACTCGGATGCCTCGCCGCCGGACATCGGGTGACGACAGGGAGTCGGGATGGGGCCTGATGATTGTCGATGTGATCGCGCGTGGGTGGGGTGTGGAAACCACCGGTGACGGCAAGCGGGTGTGGTTCGATCTGGCGATCCCGGCGAGCGGCGATGCCAACGGGGCACCGCCACCTTGACGGGACACCGTCGCCCCGGTGGGACACCGTCGCCCCGGTGGGACACCGTCACCTTTGAACACGGTCGCCTATGTGGGACGGCGTCGTCCTGACGGGACGCTGCCGCCCCGGGAGGACGCCTCACCCGGCGGGGCCGGCCGTCCGCCCGGGGGGATCAGGCGGATGCGGCCTCGTCGCCGTCGGAGCTGAGATAGCGCGACCAGCGCGGATCCATCCGACGGCTGCCCAGGATGCGCCAAGCGGCTCCGCTCGGCGCCCGAGGGGCCGTGCGAAGCCGCCAACCGAGATCGGCAACTGCCCGGTCGGCTTTCAGATGATTGCAGCGGCCGCAGGCCGCCACCACGTTCTCCCATACATGTGCGCCCCCGCGGGAGCGGGGGATGACGTGATCAAGCGATGTCGCCGGCGCACCGCAGTAGACGCAACGATGATGATCCCGAGCCAGCACCCCTTTGCGGGTGAGGGGGACCTGCGAGCGGTAAGGTACACGGACGAAGCGGGCCAGCCGCACGACGACCGGCACCTCGACCGCGTACGTGGCCGAATGGAGAACTTTGTCCCCGGGCTCGACCATGACTGCTTTCTCGGTGAGCACGAGCACCAGCGCACGCCTCTGTGAGACCACGCATAATGGTTCATACGTGGCATTGAGAACCAGCGCCTCTGTCACGCGCCGACCTCCTCGCCCTACCGGATGGCGGCCGTCACGAGCTAGCCACCGGTGACACTGAGACAGTCAACCGCCTTCGAGCCCCGAACGCGAGTGGGTTCGCGATTGTCGTCGGGTAATCATTGACACACCGCGCAGCTCGGCTCGCGTTTCACAAGCTCAGTGTGACAGATCGTCGTCGCCACGTCATAACCGGGGGCCAGCCCCCTCGTCCAGCGGCTGGCGGCCACCGGTAAGACTGGATGCGGCCGGATCCCCGGGGGACGTCCATCGGAACATTCGACAACCGATCACGTGTGAGGAGCTGACTGAAGGCCGTGGCCAACTCCCCGTCCCTGCTTGCCCAGTCGTTCGGGTCGTTACTGCCCTCGGCGGCCCAGGCGTCGAGCGCGGCGCCGTCGCCCGCCGCGTCCGTGAGCGCGCCCGTACCGGCGCCGACCGACATCCCGCTGGCGCCCAGCCTGGAGCAGCTCAGGGACGCGCTGCAGAACGCCTGCGGAGACCGGCCCGGGGTGCTGTGCCGGACGGTCTACGACGTCACCCACAGCCAGTACCTCGCCGGTGGCGCCAACGTCTTCGTCGGCACCCCGCTGAAGATCGTGCTGATCCTGGTGGCCGCCTTCCTCATCCGGTCGCTGCTGCACCGGTTCATCATCCAGACGACCCGCCGGGCCTCCAACGGAGGCTCGGGAGGACTGCTGCGCTCCGGGCGCACGGTGCTGCTGGGCGCCTTCGGGGATCCCGCCGTGCTGCTGGAACGGCGCCGGCAGCGCGCGGAGACGGTCGGATCGCTGCTGCGCAGCATCACGTCCATCATCGTCTTCGGGATCGCCTTCGTGACGGTCCTCGGTGAGCTGGACATCAACCTCGCGCCGATCGTGGCCAGCGCCGGGATCGTCGGTGTCGCGGTCGGCTTCGGCGCGCAGAACCTCGTCCGGGACTTCCTGGCCGGCATGTTCATGCTGCTGGAGGACCAGTACGGGGTGGGCGACGTGATCGACGTGGGGCCGGTCAGCGGGAACGTCGAGGCGGTCAGTCTGCGTGTCACCCGCCTGCGCGACGTCGAGGGCACCGTCTGGTATGTGCGCAACGGCGAGATCGCCCGGGTGGGGAACAAAGGCCAGCAGTGGGCACGGACAGTGCTCGACGTGCCGCTCGACTACGACACCGACGTGGCCACGGCCAAGCGGATCCTCAAGCGGACGGCGGACAAGCTCTGGACGGATCCGCGGTTCGCCGCCGCCATCCTCGAAGAACCCGAGGTGTGGGGGATGGAGACGATGACCGCGGACGGCTACACCCTGCGCGTCATCGTCAAGACCCAGCCGCTGAAGCAGTGGGAGATCGCCCGCGCCCTGCGGGAGCGCTTCCGCGCGGCGCTGGACGCCGAGGGCATCGCGCTCGGCAGCGTCCAGCGCAGCGAGGTCGTCATGGTCGATGACGATGACGAGGAGGAGAAGAGGCCAGGCGCCGACGGCGAGGAGGACGGCGGCTCCGACCCGCGGGCGGCGGCCAACGCGACCGACAGCGGGCCCATCGCGGAGCTGCCCCGGCCCGCGCGCTCACCGGTCGGCCGGTCGTCCGGCCGCACCTCCGGCTCGCACTGAACCGGGTCCCGGCCCGATCCGGCTTTTCCTCTGCGTGCGCCCCGGCCCGGTGGGCTTTCCAGGCGATGCCAGCCCCGTCCGTGCCGTCGCTGGCCAGCCGGGACGTCGGCGATGTGCCGGGGTAGCTGAACCGCTGATAAGGATCACGGTAGGCGAAGCTGAGAGTTGCTCGCGGTGGCTCCCGCCGCGGTGCGGGCCGGGCAGACTGTGTGATGTGCGTGTACTGGTGGTCGACGACGAGCCGGCGGTCCGGGAGTCCCTCGAACGGTCGCTGCGATTTGAAGGCTACGAGGTCAGTTCCGCCCGGGACGGCGCCGAGGCGCTGGACGCCGTCACCCGCGACCGGCCGGACATCGTCGTGCTCGACGTGATGATGCCGCGGGTGGACGGCCTGGAGGCCTGCCGGCGGCTGCGGGCCCGCGGTGACGACCTGCCCGTCCTCATGCTCACCGCCCGTGACGGGCTTGCCGACCGGGTGAGCGGCCTGGACGTCGGGGCCGACGACTACCTGGTCAAGCCGTTCGCGTTGGAGGAGCTGTTCGCCCGGCTGCGTGCCCTCACCCGCCGGGCGTCGCTGTCGGCCCGGGCGGCCAGCGCCGCCGCGGTGGCCGCCGGCGGGTCCGCGGACTCCGTCGCCGCCGGCCCGGGGCGGCCGTCGGTGCTGACGTTCTCCGGCGTCCGGCTCGACCCGAGCAGCCGGCAGGTCACCCGCGGCGATCGCGATCTTACCCTCACCAAGACCGAGTTCGACCTGCTCGAGCTCTTCCTGGCCCACCAGCGCCAGGTGCTGTCACGTTCGACGATCATGGAGAGGGTGTGGGGCTACGACTTCGGTCCGTCCTCGAACTCCCTTGAGGTGTTCGTCAGCTATCTGCGCCGCAAGCTGGAGGCCGGTGGTGAGCCCCGGCTGCTGCACACGGTCCGTGGGGTCGGCTACGTCCTGCGGGAGACGGCATGACCGGCGGTGTGACGGCATGACCGGCGGTGTGACGGCGCGGTCGGGATGAGTGCCAGGCCCGGCCCGGACACCACCGGATGGCAGCCGGGGACGCCGGTGGAGACGGCCGGAGGCGGCGGTCCCGGACGCGCCGTCGCCGCGGGCGGAACATCCTGGCGGCGGCGCTTCGCGCATAGCCATCTGTCGCTGCGTAACCGGATGGTGCTGCTGATCGGCGTCGCGGTGGCCGCCGTCGTGGCCGTGGTCGCGGGCGTGGCGCTCGCCTCGACCGGGATCGTGCTCAACAGCTCCATCGACGACCAGCTCACCGAGCAGGCCCAGGCGGCGGCCCGGACGGTCATGCCGAGCATGCCGCCGGGCGCCCGCGGCCCGCGGTGGCTGACCGGATCCAACTTCGGCCTGCCGGCCCAGATCATCCTCGCGGACGGCAGCACGGCCACCTGGGCAGGCCAGTCGGTGACACTGCCGGTGAACGACGCCGACCTCGCCGTGGCCGAGGGGGTGACGGACAAGCAGGTGCGTACCGTCACCGTGGATGGCGCGCGGTACCGGGTGGCGACCGTCCCGCTGCTGTTCGTCCCCGGCCGCGCACCGGGCGCGATCCAGCTGGCCCGGCCCATGGCCGACGTCGACGAGACGCTGCGCACCCTCGGGCTGATCCTGCTGGGAGTGGGTGTGGCCGGGGTGGCCGGGGCGGTGCTGCTGGGCAGGCTGATCTCGCGGGCGTCCCTCAAGCCGGTGAACGCCGCCGCCGCCGCCGCCGAGGAGGTGGCCCGCACCCAGGACCTGTCCGCGTTGATACCGGTCACTGGCAGTGATGAAATCGCCCGGCTGGCCAGCAGCCTCAACAGCATGCTGCGCGCGCTGGAGGCCTCCCGGGCCCGTCAGCGCGAGCTTGTCGACGACGCCAGCCACGAGCTGCGCACCCCGCTGACCAGTCTGCGCACCAACATCGAGCTGCTGTTGCGGGCCGAGGCCAACCCGCGGCGCGCGCTGCCCGCGAACGACCGGGACGCGCTGCTGCGCGACGTCGACGCCCAGATCCGGGAGCTCAGCGGGCTGGTCAGCGAGCTGGTCGAGCTGGCCCGCGACGAAGCTCCCCCCGAGGACGTGGAGCGCGCCGACCTGACCGAGATCGTTCATGCCGCGGCGGAGCGGGTACGCCGGCGGGCCAAGGCGAAGAACGTCCACATCGTGGTGACCGCGGCCTCGTCCCCCGTCGACGGGCGGCCGCACATGCTGGAACGGGCGGTGACGAACCTGCTCGACAACGCGGTGAAGTTCTCCCCTCCGCAGGGTGAGGTGTTGGTGGCCGTCGGGAACGGCGAGGTCGTCGTCACCGACCAGGGCCCGGGGATCGCGCCGGAGGACCGCCCGCGGGTCTTCGACCGGTTCTACCGCGCCACGTCCGCGCGCGGGCTGCCCGGCTCCGGGCTGGGCCTGGCCATCGTCGCCGATGCCGCGGCCATGCACGGCGGGAGCGTGCGGGCCGAGGAGGGCCCCGGCGGGGGCGCGCGCCTGCGGCTGTCCCTGCCGGTCCCCGAGGACGTGCTGTGGTCGGCGCCGTTCGACGCGGGCAGCGGGCTGTTCGACGCGGGCAGTGGCGCGGGCCCGCCCGGCGGTTGGGATGCGATCAGCTCGGCGGGGCCGTCCGGGTTCGCCCGAGCGTCCGACCGCGGGCCCCGGCGGGCGAGAGGATTCGGCCGTGGCCTCTGACGACAGCGACACCGGCACCGACGGCGACACCGGCACCGACACCAGCGCCGACAACGGCACCGGCTCCGACGCCCCTGCCGGGAACGGCACCGTCGGGGGGACCGGCGCAGGCAGCGGCACGGGCGCCGGCGGCGGTACCAGGAGCGGTGCCGCTGAGCAGGCTGTGGGGAATGGCCGTGCCGCCCGGGCCGGTGGCATCGACCCGTCGCTGGCGGAGCTGGCGGACGTGTACGGCGTCGCCACCCGTTACATCGACGCCGACGACCAGGAGGTCACCGTCGACCCGCGGGTCGTGCGGGCGGTGCTCGGCCTGCTCGACGTCGACACGGCGGACCCGGCCGCCGCCCTGGCCGCGGCTCGTGACGCGCCGTGGCGGCGTCCGCTGCCGGCCTGCGTGATCGTACGGCGGTCCGCGCCCACGCCGGTGATCGTGCGGGTGCCCGCCGGCACGGTCCCCGTCGCAGAACTGGAGCTTGCGGACGGTGGGCGCCGTGACCTCACCGGATGGGGTGAGACCGTCGGGCAACGGCTGGTCGACGGGCAGGAACTCCTCGGCGTCCCGTTGGAGCTGCCCGCGGGCCTGCCACTGGGTGATCATGTGCTGCGGCTGCGGGCCGGTGCCGTCGTGGCCACGGCAGAGCTCGTCGTCGTGCCGGACGCGGTACCCGGCCCGGCCGGGGCCGTTCCCGGCCGCGCCTGGGGATGGATGATCCAGCTGTACGCGCTGCGGTCGGCCGGCTCGTGGGGGATGGGCGACTACGCCGACCTCGCCGGCCTCGCGGCCTGGTCCGGCGGCGAGGAGGGCGGGCGTGCCGACGTGCTGCTGGTCAACCCGCTGCACGCGGCCGCCCCGACGTTCCCCGTCGAGCCGTCCCCGTATTTTCCGGCGAGCCGGCGTTTCGCCTCCCCGCTGTACCTGCGTCCGCAGGACCTGCCCGAATACGCCCGGGCGGACGCCGCCACCCGGGCCCGGGTCGACCAGCTCGCCACCATCGCCCGCGCCGGGGCCGCCACCCCACCGTCGGCGGACGGGCCGCGGGACGGCGGCCTCACGGATGCCGGGCCGCGGGAAGGTGGCCTCGCGGATGCCGGGCCGGGGCGGGACGAAGCGGGGGAGGCCGGGTCTGGCGTGGACCGCGTCGGCCTGCTGGACCGGGACGCGGTGTGGCAGGCCAAGCTCGCCGGCCTGGAACTGCTGTTCCGCGTCTCCCGGCCCGGGCCGGCGGACGAGCCGGCGGACGAGCCGGCGGCGGGGCACGACGGCCTCACCGACTTCGCGACCTGGTGCGCTCTTGCCGAGCGGCACGGCCCGGACTGGCGGCACTGGCCGGCGCACCTGCGCGACCCGCG
>NZ_CAKKTM010000142.1 GCF_920888515.1 Protofrankia sp. CiP1_Cm_nod1
GCGCGACCCGCGTGGCCCCGCCGTCGCCGCCGCCCGCGCCGAGCTGCGGGAACGGGTCGCCTTCCACCGCTGGCTGCAGCACGCCTGCGACGCCGCGCTCGCGGCCGCGCAGCGGGCCGCCCGCGACGCCGGGATGACCGTCGGTATCGTGCACGACCTCGCGGTCGGCGTGGATCCCGGTGGCGCGGACGCGTGGGCGCTGCGGGACGTCTTCGCCGTCGGCGCGACCGTGGGCGCGCCCCCGGACGGGTTCAACCAGCAGGGCCAGGACTGGGCGCTGCCGCCATGGCGGCCCGACCGGCTGGCGGAGACCGGCTACGCGCCGTTCCGGCAGATGGTCGCCGCCGTGCTCCGCCGGGGCGGTGGCATCCGGGTCGACCACATCCTCGGCCTGTTCCGGCTGTGGTGGATCCCGGCCGGGAACTCCGCGGCGCGGGGCACCTACGTCCGCTACGACGCCGATGCCATGCTCGGGCTGCTCGCGCTCGAGGCGGCCCGGGCCGGTGCGCTTGTCGTCGGCGAGGACCTCGGCACGGTCGAGTCCTCGGTCGCGGCGAGGCTGGCCCGCGCCGGGGTGCTCGGGTCGACCGTCGCCTGGTTCGAACGCGACGCCGACGGTGAGCCGCTGCCGCCGCGACGCTGGCGGGAACCGGCGATGGCGAGCATCACCACCCACGACCTGCCCACCGTCGCCGGCTACCTCACCGGCGCGCACGTGCGGGTACGGGCCCGCCGTGGCCTGCTGCGTCACTCCCCAGACGCCGAGCTGCGGGCATGGCGGCAGGAGCGGGACGCGCTGATCGCCCTGCTGCGGGCCGAGGGCCTGCTGACCGCGCAGCTTACCGCTACGGACGATCTTGACCCGTTGGTGCTGCGTGAGGCCGTTTTCGCCCTGCACGGCCTGCTTGTCCGCTCGCCGGCACGGATCGTGCTCGCGGCCCCGGGCGACGCCCTGGGCGACCTGCGGCAACCGAACCTGCCCGGCACCGTGGACACGTACCCGAACTGGCGGCTGCCGGTGACCGACGCCGACGGCCGGCCCGTCACCGTGGAGCGGCTGCGGGCCGACCCGCGGGTGCACCGCCTGGCCGGGCTGCTCGCCCAGGTGCGGGAACAGGCCCGACAGGTGTGACAGGTGTGACAGCGGCCGAGGCCGGCGACGACCAGAGGTGACAGCGGTCGATAACGACAGAAGGTGATATACTTTGCTACGTTGCGTCACGATCGGGCCGTGGCTGGGCCGTGGCTGGGCCGTGGCTGGGCCGTGGCTGGGCCGGGCCGCCGCGACGGGGTGTGCCGCCGGGACGCGGTTTCAGGCGACCATGGGCCAATCACCCGGTAACCTTCGCAACGTGACTCGTCGACGTCCTCGGCTGACCACCACCCGCCGCGTACTCACCGTCGTGACGCTGGCTCTTCTCACGCTTCCCGCGATGTGCGGCGCCGCCCTGGCGCAGGACATCGGGGACCGGTACAGTCCCGATCCGCTCACGCCGCTGGAGGCCTGGGCTGTCTACGGTGGGACGATCATCGGTGGGTTCCTGGTCGCGATCGGGCTCACGCTGCTGTCGAGCCGGGGCAGCGGCCCGTCCCGCTACCGGCCGGGGCGCTCCTGGAACCATGACGAGGTCTGGGTCGGGGATCCGCCCGCGGCCGCCGCCGAAGGCGAGCACCCGCGCGTGGCCTCACCCGGCGCGGGCGGTGCCAGTGGCACCTGGTGAGCCCTTCACCTGGGAGCAGCGCGACCGGCTCGAACGGGCGCGGGCGGCGGCGCAGGCCCGCACCGGCATCCGGTTCGCCGTCCGGGTCGGAGCCGTCGACGACGACCCGGAGCTGTTCGCCGAACGGCTGCTGGCCAACCTGGCGGCACGCCCGGGCGACCCGGCCGTCGTCATCCTGGTCTCTCCCGGTCAACGGTTCGTCCACATCAAGACGACGAGAGGGGCCAGGCGGCGTGTCACCGACCAGGCCGCCGGGCTCGCCGTCCTGACGATGACCTCCAGTTTCGCCCTCGGCGACATCGTCAACGGGATCATCAACGGCCTGCGCCAGCTGGCCGACGCCGCCGGCCCCCAGCCGTCCGGGTCCCCCGGCGGGCCGAGCAGGGTCTTAGCCTCGCTCTGAGGTGGGCGGGCTGGGGGCCGTTGCCCCGCGGTCTCCCGGACAGCCGGAGAACGCGCGGTCATGTTTTCCGCGCGCGGTGGGCGGCCGCGTCCGCCCGGGCCTCACCGGTCCCGCCGTACCTGTTCGTTATTCCTGGTTCCGTGTCGGTCAGTATTCACCTCGGCCAGTATTCACCTCGGCCATCGTCTCCAGGTGATATCTCCGACAAGGCGCCCGGAGGCGCCGGGCGGCAGCACCGCCCAGGAATTCCGGCAATGCCACCAGGGCGCCCGCGCGGTGGCGGGGCACGCGTCGGCTGACACGACACTAGTGCGGCCCGGCCGCTGCCGCCGCCTTCCTTCCATTTTTTTCTGTCTTGTTTTCGGACGGTTTCCTGATGTTCATCGCCGTGATCCTCCTGCGTCCAGCGATTCCACCCTAGTGTTACCGACGGCCCGGACAACCCCGTCCGGAAGGGCCGTCGGCAGCGAAAGAGCAGAGAATTTACTGCCGCCGGCCCGGCATTGTCACCGTATTTTGGAGGTCAGCAATGGAACGGCGAACCTTCTTGCGTTCCGCTGTCGCCGGGGCGGGTGTCCTCGCCTTCTCCGGCGTGATGTGGGACACGGCTCTGGCCGCTCCCGCCCAGAACGGTCCCAGCCCCTACGGATCGCTGCTGCCCGCCGACGCCAACGGTGTCATGCTTCCCTCCGGTTTCACCAGCCGTATCGTCGCCCGTTCCAGCCAGGTGGTCTCCGGGACCAGCTACACCTGGCACAACGCCCCGGACGGCGGTGCTGTCTTCCCGAACGGCACGGGCTGGATATACGCGTCGAACTCCGAGGTCGGCAGCGGCGGCGGTGGCGCCTCGGTGCTGCGGTTCAACTCCAGCGGCACCATTACCTCCGCCCAGCGGATTCTTTCCAGCACCAGTTCCAACTGCGCGGGCGGGGCCACTCCCTGGGGCACCTGGCTGTCCTGCGAGGAAACCTCTCTGGGACGGGTGTGGGAAACCTACCCGGCCACCGGAGCGTCCGCGGTGAGCCGCCCGGCGATGGGCCGTTTCAAGCACGAGGCCGCCGCGGCCGACCCCGTCCGCCAGGCCATCTACCTGACCGAGGACGAGACCAACGGCTGTTTCTACCGCTTCCGCCCGACCACCTGGGGAAATCTTTCCGCGGGCACCCTTGAGGTGCTGGTCGCCGGCAGCGGCACGTCCGGGACGTTCACCTGGCAGACCGTCCCGGACGTGGACGGCTCACCGACCGCCACCCGCAACCAGGTCTCCGGCGCGAAGCACTTCAACGGCGGTGAAGGCGTCCACTACGCGAACAACACCGTCTGGTTCACCACCAAGGGCGACAACCGGGTGTGGGAGCTGCACGTCGACACCAACACGTTCGAACTCGCCTACGACGACTCGCTGGTGTCCCCCGGCCCCGCCCCGCTGACCGGCGTCGACAACATCACCGGGTCGACATACGGGGACCTGTACGTCGCTGAAGACGGCGGCAACCTGGAGATCTGCGTCATCACCCCGGACGACATCGTGGCTCCCTTCCTGCGCCTGGTGGGCCACAACTCGTCCGAAATCACCGGCCCCGCCTTCACCCCGGACGGCCAGCGGCTGTACTTCTCCTCCCAGCGAGGCACCATCGGCTCCTCCTCCGGCGGCATCACCTTCGAGGTCACCGGCCCCTTCCGCACCTGACCTTCCGGGCGGGCTCGGCCGATAGGCCATATCCGGAGGAACGGCAGCGAGCCGCTCCTCGCCCGCCCTGAGAGCGTAGGTGGAAACCGCTGCTGTGGCGGCGTTTTCCACCTACGCCTGCCGTGTCCGTAGGTGGAAAACGCTGTTATGATGGCGCTTTTCACCTACGGTTGGTGCTGTTCTGGTGACGGCGATACGCGGTCATGGATTCTTCGGCGGGCAGGCCGGTCACGCGGATGCCTGGCCGGCGCCGCCAGCGGTGGGATCGGAGCCGGTGTCGGCCGGCGGGGCGAGGCCGGGAAACGCCCGCCGCCGGCCGACATGCTGACTCAGGTAGACGTGCTGACTCAGGTAGCGGTGGCGGCTTCGGTGTCCTTGGCGCGGGCGCGCAGTGCGCGCAGCAGGCCGTCGCGGCCCTCGACCAGGGCGCGGCGCAGGGCAGGGCCGAGGTCGGCCTCGGCCAGGTAGGCGTCCACCGCGTCCACCGTCGCCGGCTCGACGATCGCGGACGGGAAGAGCATCTGCGTGATGGTCTGAGCGGTGTCGAAGGTCCTGGTCCGCCAGATCTCGCCGATCTCGGCGAAGAAGCGGCTCACGTACGGCCGGGTCAGCTCCTCCTGGCCGGGGATCCAGAAGCCGCCCAGGGTCGCCACGAGCAGGTGGTTCGACAGCGTGTCGGAGTCGATCGCCGCTGACCAGGCGGCGGCCTTCGCCTGAGCGGTCGGGCGGGCCGAGCGGGCGGTGGCGGCCCGCTTCTCGCCGGTCGCCGTCCGGTCGCGGGCGAGCTCGGCCTCGATCTCCTCGGCGCCGTAGACGCCGCGCGCCACCAGCTGGATCAGCAGCGTCCAGCGCAGTTCGGTGTCCAGCACAAGGCCGTCGACGACGTCGGCGCCCTCGAAGATCGCGCGTACCCGTCCGATCTGGTCGGGGTCTTCGGCGTGGGCGAACGCGGTCGCGTGCACCAGCTGCAGGTCGCTGCCGGGCGCGGCGGTGCGCAGCAGCTCCTCGACGCGGGCGGACAGCTCGCGCAGGGCCCGCGCCCGGTTCGCCGGATCCCCGTAGGCGTTGATGGTGAGCTGGGCCTTGGCCAGCAGCGACTGGACGACCCCGATGTCGTCCTCGGCGTCCACCCCGGACAGCACGAGCTTGACGTAGTCGCGCGCGGCCAGCTCCGCGTCCCGGGTCATGTCCCAGGCGGCCGCCCAGCACAGGGTGCGCGGCAGTGACTCGCGGATCGTCCCGATCGAGTCGATCAGGGTGGCCAGCGAGCGGTCGTCCAGGCGGACCTTGGCGTAGGTGAGGTCGTCGTCGTTGAGCAGCACCAGGTCGGGCCGCCGGGCCCCGACGAGCTTCGGCACCTCGGTCAGCGCGCCGACCACGTCGAGCTCGACGCGCTCGCGGCGCTGCAGCGACCCGTCGGAGGCGCGGTCGTACAGGCCGATCGCCAGCCGGTGCGGCCGCAGGGCCGCGCTCGCCGTCGGCGGCGAGGACGCCGGCTCCTGCACTACGTCGAAGGTGGTGAACAGCCCCGAGGAGTCGGTCTCGAACCGGGGCCGCAGGGTGTTGGCGCCGGTGGTCTCCAGCCAGTCCGCCGACCACACCGTCAGGTCACGGCCGCTGGCGTTCTCCAGCTCGTCGAGCAGGTCGCGCAGGGAGGTGTTGCCGTACTCGTAGCGGCGGAAGTACGAGCGCAGGCCGGTGAGGAACTCCTCCTGGCCCACCCAGGCCACCAGCTGCTTGAGGACGGAGGCGCCCTTGGCGTAGGTGATGCCGTCGAAGTTGGTGCGCACGGCCTCCATGTCGGGGGCGTCGGCGACGATCGGGTGGGTGGAGGAGAGCTGGTCCTGCCGGTAGGCCCAGCCCTTCTCGGCGTTCGCGAACGTCGTCCAGCCGTTGGTGAACCGGGTCGAGCGCACCTGGGCGAGCACCGACATGAAGGTGGCGAACGACTCGTTCAGCCACAGGTCGTCCCACCAGCGCATCGTCACCAGGTCGCCGAACCACATGTGCGCCATCTCGTGCAGGATGGTCTCGGCCCGGCGCTCCCGGCGGGCCTCGGTGACCTTCGCGCGGAAGACGTAGTCCTCCAGGAAGGTCACGCAGCCGGCGTTCTCCATCGCCCCGGCGTTGAACTCCGGGACGAAGAGCTGGTCGTACTTGCCGAACGGGTACCGGTAGTCGAACACCCGGTGGTAGAAGTCGAACCCGGCCCTGGTGATGGTGAAGATCTCCTCGGGGTCGAGGAACTCGGCGAGCGACCGCCGGCAGTACAGGCCGAGGTCGATCCCGTCGTGGTGGTCGCGTACCTCGTGGTAGGGGCCGGCGACCAGCGCGGTGATGTAGGTCGAGACAACCGGCGTCGGCTCGAACAGCCAGAAGGTCCGGCCCTCGCCGGCCTCGGTGGTCGCAAGATGCCGGCCGTTGGAGATGCAGCGCCACTCCGACGGCGCCACCACCGACAGCTTGAAGACCGCCTTGAGGTCCGGCTGGTCGAAGCAGGCGTACATGCGGTGCGCGTCGTAGGTCTCGAACTGCGTGTACAGGTAGACGGCGGAGTCGACCGGGTCGACGAACCGGTGCAGCCCCTCGCCCGTCTTCGAGTACGCGCAGTCGGCCACCACCTCCAGCTCGTTGGCCTCCCGCAGATCCGTCAGCGTGATCCGGTCACCGTCGTGGACCTCGGCCGGGTCCAGCGCGCGGCCGTTGAGGGCCACCGTGCGCACGGCCGGGGCGGTCAGCTCGATGAACGTGGAGGCGCCCGGCCTGGTGCTGGTGAAATGCACCACAGTTCGTGACACGAACGTGGTGTCACCGCTGGTCAGGTCAAGGTTCACCTCATACGAGGACACGTTGAGCAGCCGGGCGCGCTCACGCGCCTCGTCGCGGGTGAGGTTGTTGGCTGACACACAGGTCCTTTCGATCCAGCGGCGGTGGACGGACGATGTCCGGTTGCTGCGCGGGCTCTGTTGTCTCCAGCCCGCCGGCCCGGGCCCGTCCGGTCCGGGACGAGGGGACGGACGTCCCGGCCTGGCGGGCCGGTCGGCGCGGCGGAGAGAGCCCGACGGCTTTAGCCAGTCTCCCACGCCTCCCGTGCTGGTCGTGCCGGCTCCACCCGGACCGGTCCGACGGGCGGTGCGCGACTGTCCAGCTCATCCGCTGTCGGGTTTGATTACGGGGGATTCGGTCAGCGTTCGCGGGCCCGGCGCCCGGATTGCCGGGCAGGGCGGCACGGGAGCGCGAGGCGACACGGAGTACAGGGCGGCACGGGATATGCAGGGCGGCGCAGGAACGAAGGTGGCACCGCGGGTGCTGGCGCCGAGCGGCCGGCACCGGGGAAGGGGCACAGCGGGTGACGGATTCGATCAGTGAGGCTCCTGTGACGGATCGGGAGCGCCCGTGAAGTGGAGGATCGGCCGCGGACGCCGGGCCCGTCCGGACAGCCCCGCGCCGGACGCGCGGGCACCGGCCACTTTGCCCCTGCCCTCGGGAGCCCCGCCCCCCGAGAGGCCTGCTGCGCGGGCGGCGTCCCCGGACAGGCCTGCTGCGCGGGCGGAGCTCCCGGACAGGCCTGCTGCGCGGGCGGAGCTCCCGGATACGCCTGCCGCGTGGGCAGGGGGTCCAGAGACGGCGTCCGGGGACGGCCCGGCTCCGGACGCGGTGCCGTCGGACGCGGCTGTCCCGCCCGCGGCCCCCTCCGGCGCGGCGGCGGACGCCGCGGCCGCGGGCCCTGCCGTGGGCCCTGCCG
>NZ_CAKKTM010000143.1 GCF_920888515.1 Protofrankia sp. CiP1_Cm_nod1
CAGGATGCGGCTCCGGCGGCGCCGCGCGCGGCCGCCCTGGCGGCGGGAGCCGCCACCCCGGCCGGAGCGGGTGACCCGCACGTTCCGGTACCCCTGCGGGTGGCCGCGGGATGGTCGTGGCGCCTGCTCGTCGTCGGCGTGGCGATCTATATATTCATGCTCGTCATCGGGCGCGTCCGCGTCGTGGTGATCCCGGTGATCGCCGGTCTGCTCATCAGCGCCATGATCTATCCGACGGCGATACGGCTGCGCCGGCACGGGGTGCCCAAGCTGGCGGCGTCCTTCGTGACCGTCTTCGGCTTCCTGATCCTGGTGGCGGGCGCCGGGGTGGGCGTCGGCTTCAACGCGGCCAACGAGTTCCCGAGCCTTTCCGACCAGGTCAGCCAGGGTGTGGAGCAGGTCCGCGACTATCTGCGGGACGGCCCGCTGCACCTGTCGCAGAGCCAGCTGGACGATCTCACCAACGACATCACCAGGACGTTGGCGAACAACCGGGGACGGCTGGTCTCCGGTGTGCTCTCCGGCGCCACGGTCGCCGCCGAGGTGCTCACCGGCATCCTGCTCACCCTGTTCACGACCTTCTTCTTCGTCCACGACGGCGACCGGATCTGGGACTGGATCGTGACCCGTTTCCCCCCGGGCACCGAGGAACGGGTCCGGGGCGCGGGGAAGGAGGCGTGGGCGACCATCACCGGGTACATCCGCGGGACGATGTTCGTCGCGCTGGTGGACGCGATCGGTATCACCATCGGCCTGCTGGTCGTCGGGGTGCCCCTGGTCGCGCCGTTGGCACTGCTGACCTTTCTCGGGGGGTTCATCCCGATCGTCGGCGCGACGGTGGCGGGTGTGGCGGCCATCCTGGTCACGCTCGTCTCCAACGGCCTGGTACCCGCGCTGGTCATCCTCGGCGTGGTGCTCGCCGTGCAGCAGATCGAAGGCCATCTGCTGCAGCCGCTGGTCATGCGGCGGGCGGTGCGGCTGCATCCGCTGGCGATCGTCGTCTCGCTGTCCGCGGGCGGGGTGCTCGCCGGCATCCCCGGAGCGGTCGCCGCCGTGCCGTTCGTGGCGGTGGTCAACAGGGTCGCGAGCTATCTCGCCCGATCCGGGAAGTAGCCACCCGCCCCTGGTGGTTGGGCCTGAGTGACCGATGAACCCGGGCCTTCCGGCGGCGCGGCACCCATGATCGTCCTGCCGGCGTGCCCGTTTCTGGTGATCAGGAGTGACTTGTGACCACACAGCCCGGGATCGAGACCGTGTCCACACGCCCGTCACCTGCCTCCGGAGCGCAACCGGGGCCTGCCGGCTCTTCCGGCCCGTCCGCCCCCGCGCAGGCCGGTTTCTGGTTCGACCCGAGCTGCCCGTGGGCGTGGCTGACGTCGCGCTGGGCGCTGAACGTCGAACAGGTACGGCCGGTGCGGTTCAGCTGGCACGTGATGAGCCTCGCCGTTCTCAACGAGGGCCGGGAGGACCTCCCGCAGCGGTACCGGGAGGGGATGAAGCGCGCGTGGGGGCCGGTGCGGATCAGTGTCGCCGCCGCGGCACACCACGGTGACGAGGTGCTGCTCCCGCTGTACACGGCGCTGGGCCGGCGCCGTCACCTGGAGAAGGCGGAGTGGGACGCCGACACCTTCGCCGCCGCGCTGACCGAGGCCGGGCTGCCCACGGACCTCGTGGACGCGGCCACCTCGGACGAGTTCGACGAGGCGGTGCGGGCCAGCCACCACGACGGCATGGACCGGGTGGGCCTGGACGTCGGAACCCCGGTGATCGCGGTGGGGGACACCGCCTTCTTCGGCCCGGTCGTCACCCCGTCGCCGAAGGGCGAGGCCGCCGGCCGGCTCTGGGACGGGGTGCTGCTCGTCGCCGGCACACCCGGCTTCTACGAGCTCAAGCGTACCCGGGACCTGCCCCCCATATTCGACTGATACGGCATCCGGCCGTTCGGCCGGGTGGCACTCGACCGTTCGGTCGGGCGCTGTCTGTGTTCGGCCAGGCGGGTTTCCGTGTTCGCCCGGGCGGTGTCGGCGGTCCGGCCGGACCGCCGTGCGCACCCGCCGGCCCGGGTGGGCGCCCGGCCCGGCGGGTGCGTTGTCCGCCTTTCCGGTGGGAGCCGGCATAGGGGGCGCGTGGGGCGGGCATCATTGCCACCCATGCGCGTTCATCTTGGTTCCGACCACGCGGGCTTCCACCTGAAGGCCTCGTTGATCACATGGCTGACCGAGCAGGGGCACACCCCGGTCGATCACGGGCCTGCCTCCTACGACCCGGACGACGACTACCCGCCGTACGTGCTCGCCGCCGCGGCCGCGGCCGCGGACGAGCCGGACGCCTTCGGCATCGTTCTCGGCGGCTCCGGCAACGGCGAGGTCATCTGCGCGAACAAGGTCTCCGGAGTGCGCGCGGCGCTGGTCTGGAGCACCGAGACCGCCCGGCTCGCCCGGCTGCACAACGACGCCAACGTGATCAGTCTCGGTGCCCGGCTGCACACCGTCTCCGAGGCCGTGGGTTTTGTCGAGACGTTCCTGCGGACGCCGTTCAGCGCCGAGCAGCGTCATGTCCGGCGGATCGGGATGATCTCTTCTTACGAGCGGACCGGTGACGTTCAGGTGCCGTCGGCGCCGCTGGCGCCCTGACGTCGACGCTGTGCCCGGCCGGTGTCAGCCGTCGGATCCGTCCACGGTCGCCGGCGGATGACCACGCTGCGCTCGGCGTCGGCCAGGTCGTCGGGGCCGGGGCGGGCGATGTCGCGGGCGCGCATCGCCGTCCCCGGGGGCAGCCGTGACCGGCCGGCGCCGATCAACGCGCGCAGGCCGGGATCGCCGGTGTTGCGGCGTCGGCCGGGCCTGTCCTGCTGGCCCTGCTGGCCCTGCTGGCCGTTGCCGGGGTGCTCCGGGGCGGCCCGCCGCGGGCCCGGCCCGTCCGCGGCCCTGTCGTTGTCGGCCTCGCCGTTGCCGGCTCTGCCGTTGCTGGGCCGCCCGCTGTCGGGGTGGCCGCTGTCGGACATGCTGTCGCCGGACGCGGCGTTGCCGGGGCCACCCCCGGAGCCGGGCCTGTCGAACTGACGGCGTTGCGTCATCACCTGTTCCTTCCCGCGGTGCCCCTCGGGGGGCGTCCACCGGATCCAGGGTGCTCCGGTCCGGGGCGGCCTGGCCAGGGTGACCGGGCCGTACCGTCCGCGCCGCGCGCCCCGGCCGGCCCGCGGAAGCCGGCGGATCTCATCTCCACGATACTTTCAGCGCAAAATGCGTCCACGTTTGCCGGGGGGAGCCGGACGAATTCCTGGCGGCGGGGTTCCCTATTTCCGTCCGGGGTATATGTCGGGGCGCGACGGTGAGCGGGGAGGTGGCGTGCCGGATGCGCGGGGAAAGATGACCGGGTATTGTCCCCGGCTCCCATGAGGTACCGGGAGAATCCCGTCGGCGGCTGTGCCGGCCGGAGCCGGGAAAGGCCGGAGCCGGGCCCGCCCGGAGCGCCTCTCGGCTGATCCGATGCCGGAGGTGTCCGTGAGCAGTACCGGGAACGGCCCAACGCCGTTGGACGGGTGCCTGCCCGGGCGGAACAGCCACCGTGTCGTGTCCGCTGAAGCGCGCGGTGCGGTGCCTGCCCGGTTTCCGGTCGTCACCCGGCCGGGGTGTGTCGACGGGGAACGGGTATCGTCTGGTCGCCGTCTGATATCGGCGGAATGTCACTGGCAGGCCGAAGGGCGAATGATTACGGCTTTTTCGTGGGCTCACAGGCGGCAGCGGATATGGCGCGTGCGCCGGATGACCGGAGGCGGCCGGGGCGCCGGCCGCACAGCGCCGGCCCGCGCCGGAGCCAGCCGGAAGCTCATAATGATGGGCCGGATCGCGAAAGCGGGCGAACGGACGATCACCACGGCGGAAGCCGTCCTCGGCTGGCGGCCCACCCACCAACGCCCGCCCACCCGGCCGGCGGGCGTTGGTGGGACAACCCCGCGGGTCGCGGCTTTCCGGGCGGTACCGTGCCTTCCCCGCCTGGGCGGGGAGCGGTCGTGGTGTGACGAATCGTGGACTGTCGGATGTGCGTCGGGGTGATGTCAGGATGGCGGGCGCGGGAAGGGAGCGCGCCTGCGGGAGGATGCCATGAGCGTACGCGTGGGGCGCTGCCGCCGCGTGGGCGGGCGGTCGTGCTCAGGGGCTGGTGTCCTGGCAGCGAAGCCGATGGCGATGCTACCGATTGTGAGGTTGCGGTGACGGTGTTCGGATCCGGTGTCGCAGATTCTCGGAGGTGTCCCAGTGTGCGGTCACACTCCGAGCGGACACGGACCGTGACCGTGACCGTGACCGTGACCGCAGCCGCGGCCACGGCCGTCGGGGCGAGCCGGCCGCGGGTCCGGTGCCCGGCCCCCGTCGTGTGCCGTCCAAAGGTTCTGGCATGTCGTCCAGAGGTTTTGGCATGCTGTCGGCCGCCGGTCGGTGCGTCGTTAGCCGTCGGGCATGCATCCGGCGCGGCGTCTCACATCCTGACGGCCGGGCGATATCGCGTCGACGCTTCGGCCGGGCATCGGGCGGCCCGAAGTACCTCGAGATCGGCAGGCGGCCACAATTGCCTCTGTCGCTGCCGACCCAGCTTGGGAGTGACTCTTGGACCACGTTCCCGTCAGTGTCGTCATCCCCGCCTTCAACGAGGCACACCGGCTCCCGGAGGCGCTGCCTCGCCTGACCTCCGTGCTGGGCAGGCTCGCCGGCGCGGAAGTGATCGTTGTTGATGACGGCAGTACGGACCGCACCGCCGAGGTCGCCCAGCAGCTGTTGAGCGGGTTCCCGCGGTCGAGCGTCGTGAAGCTCCCCTGGAACTCCGGCAAGGGCGCCGCTGTCCGGACCGGGGTCGCGATGGCCCGGGGCGCGTCGATCGTGTTCATGGACGCCGACATGGCCTCGGACGTGAACGACCTCCCGCTGCTGCTCGCGGCCCTGCAGGACGCCGAGGTGGCGCTGGGGTCACGCCGCATCGGTGGCAGCACGGTCCGCTCGAACGGCCGGCGGATGGGCAGCTGGGCGTTCAACCAGATCACCCGGACGTTCACGGCGCTGGACGTCGCCGACACCCAGTGCGGCTTCAAGGCGTTCCGTCACGCGGAGGCGAAGCTGTTGTTCAGCCTGTCCCGCTCGACCGGCTTCGGGTTCGACGTCGAGGTCCTCTCGCTGGCGCGGTCGATGGGCTACCGGATCACGGAGGTGCCCGTCCACTGGTCGGAGATGGCGGGTGGGACGTTCCGGGTGAGCCGGCACACCCCGGCGATGCTGGTCGACGTGCTGCGGGCCAGGCGCTACCACCGGCGCCGGGTCGTGCCCACGCCCGTGCCGCTGGGCCTGCGTCCCGTCGAGGCGCAGCCGCCGGTTGTGCTCCAGCCGGTGCCCACGCCGCTGACGGTCGTCCGGCGCCCCGGCGTGAGCACGGCCCCGGCGGCCGCGGACGACACGCAGCCGTCGCAGGCCCCGGTCGCCCGGGTGATCAGTATGGGCACCGGCGCCCTGGTGGCCGGCGGCGCCCCGGCGGAGATGCCCGCCTCGCCGGCCATCCTCCCGGCGGGCCGGGACGCCAGCCGGCTCCCGGCGGGCCGGGAGAGCGGGCGGCAGCCGGCCCCCCGCGAGGTCGTCTGAAGGCGCCGTCGCGGCCCCTGGGCCCCGGCTGAAGCCCGGGACCCCGGCTGAAGGCTGGGCCCCGGCTGAAGCCCTGGGCCTGGCTGAAACGGGATCGGACCGGCTCACGCCAGCCCTCCCGCCGGGTTGCCGGCATGTCATGTTCCGGCTGTGGCACCGGATGGGTGCCGGACGAGCCGCCGGCGTCGCCACCGAGCCCGGCCGATACGGCAGGACCGCGCTCCGGCCGTGGCCTCGCAGGGCCGGCTGATGACGGCCGTGGTGGGCTGCGGGCCGGTGCGCGGCGAGCAGGACCGGGGCCGGTGCGCGGCGAACAGGAGCGATGCCGCTGCCCCTCCGTCCGGGCTGTGCTGTCGCGCTCGGCACCCTGCTTGATGATTTATTGTTTTTCATTGTTACTCTGTTGCCTCGATGGTCATTTTTGCACTATCTGTGAACGATAACGCACTTTACGTGCGACTCACCGTGTTTACGGGCTGAAAAATTGTTCGAATTTTGCTCTGCGGATGCCTGCTCTCGTGGCTGTTCATTCTGGTATTCATTCCGCTGTCTGTTTCGGTGCTGTGGTCACTGATGGCCGCTTGCCTGTCACCGGGGAGAATCCGGCGACAAGCGAGGTCTTCACCACTGTTTCCGGCCGGATCACATCAACGGCCCCGGCGGGCCGGAAACTGGGCTGCGTGGGGATCCGTCGTGGGGACGTGCGCCGCTGAACCGTTCTCCTGACCGGGACGGACGGGCAGGAAGAAGGAGGACGTGAACATCGACTCCCACGAAATGTGGCGGTCCGCGCTGCTCCCGGGACCATCCGCACCCGTGACCCCCGTGCCGCGCGCCGGATCGTCCATGCCGCCGGTATCGACCGGCCCGATCCAGGATGATCTGATCCCGGATCTGATCCCGGAACGCCCCTTCTCGGTGCTGGAAGATCTGATCGTCGCCTCTGACCGCAGGACCGCGCCGATCTCGGTCGGGATGATCGCTCGCACCCGTGAGATCATCGATCCGTTCATCCTGCGGGACGCGGTGATCGACGTCCTGATGCGCCATCCGATGGCCCGGGCGCGGATGCGCACGGGGCTGTCCGGCCGGCGGTGGTGGTTCCCGTACACCCCGGACGACGTGCTGACAGTGGCAAAAGGTGATGGCGACGACGACGTGTGGGAGATGTTTGCGGAGATCTGCTCGCGCCCGTTCGACCTGACCGCGTCCTGCCCGCTGCGGGTCCTGCACGTGCGGCTGCCCACCGGCGACGCGGTCGCCGTTGCCGCGCATCATGTCGCCCTGGACGGGATGAGCGTGGCGACGCTGCTGCGCGCGATCCTTCAGCGTTGCCCCGCCACCGCTGCGCGCGTGGAGGACGGCGCGGCTCCCGGGCCGGTGCGGCTGACCGGGCCGGCGTCGGCACGGCCGCCCGAAGAGCCGCCTGAGCCGGTCAGACCGGTGCGGCCGGCCACATCCACCGGTGCGCGTGGGCCGGTGCCCGGCCAGGCGGCGCCGGCACCGTTCCCGGTGATCCTCCGGCCGGCACCGGCCCGTGCGGTGAGCCGGCTCGTCTCCGGGCCGCGGTTGCCGCGACTGCCGCGGTTGCCCAGCCGGGTCGCCCCGTCGCCGGGGGGCCGGACGGACGGCCGCGCGCGTTACGAGAAGGCGCGTCCCGGCCAGGCAGCGGATGATCGTCACAGTTCCGCCTATGGGGTGTACTGCCAGCGCGTCCCGATCCCGAGGTCCGTCCGGACGCTGGTGGCGGATACGCCGGCCACGGTCAACGATCTTCTGCTGACCGCCGCGAAAGTGGCTGTCCAGCGGTGGAACGCCACGGCCGGGCAGCACACCACGACGGTCCGGGTACGCATGCCGGTCAGCCGGCGCACCCCGGCCTCGGGCGATACGGCCGCCATCGGGAACCACACCGGCGAGGTCCTGATCGTGACGACCCCGCGGGACCGCCGGGATCCCGCCACCCTGCTCGCCGCGGTGCGCCGGCAGACGGCGGTGGGCAAGACGGCCGGGCCCCCGCCGGTCGCCGGCGGCAGGATCGGTGGTGTCGTCCGACTGGCCGGTCCTGCCCGTCACGCACTGTTACGGGTAGGTGTGGGGCTGGCCCGGCCGTTGCTGATGCCGACGATCACCGTGACCAACCTGGGCCGGCTGGCCGGCCTGCCGGCGTCGGGCGCGCCCGGGCCGGACGTCACGTCGCTGCACTTCGCGGCGTTCGCCGGGCTGCCGCAGGGGCTGGTGATAGCCGCCGCCGGCTACCGCGGTGAGCTCAGCCTGACCTTCTGCTACCACCGCGACCTGTTCGACCGGGCCGCCGTGCGCCGCTTCGCGCAGGTGTACCGGACAGCCCTGGATGAACTGACCGGCCTCCCACTGTCAGAGGCAGCAGCCCAGCCCGCCGCCGTCGGGTGACGCGGACACCGTCCGCGGCGCTGCCCGGCAGCGGGTGCCACCGGCCGGAAGAGGAGACGGCAGGTGGTTCCGGTCGTTACCGCGGCGGTTCCCACCTACGGGTTCCGCGTCCGTAGGTGGGAACCGTTGTTACCGCGACGTTTTTCACCGACGGCTCTCGAGGGAGCGTCCGCCAGGGACGTGTCAGCCCACTGTAGTGATCATGGACGTGGTGGTTCCGCTGGTGGGCAGCGGGTCGGGCAGGGCGCAGCGGGTGGCGGCGATCAGCAGGTCCTCGCCGGTGGCGGCCCGCGTCTCGATCGGGCCGGTCACGCCGGCCCGGGTGAGCGCGGCGCGGGCGTCGGCGGGGGAGGCCCCGTAGAGGACCGCGACCGCCCGGCCGGGCCCGGCCGCCCCGGCCAGCCGGTCGGATCCGGCTTCTCCGGTCAGGCGGTACACCAGGTCGGTGCGGCGCAGGGCCGGCAGCGGCTGGGTGGGGGCCAGCGGGAACTCCGCGCGGGTCACGGGGTCGTCCGCGCGGCGTGGCCCGCGCCGTCGCCCGCCTGAGGGACGCCCGCCCGGCAAATCGCCCTCGGACGGGCTGCTCTCGGACGGGCTGCCCTCCGGCGTGCTGCCTCCCGGCGAGTTCTCCTCGGACGGCCGCCGGCCCGGGAGGAGCCGCCCACCCGGTCGGTTCCCGGCCGGTAGCCGGCCGCCGAGCGGGCCCCGGCCCGGGTGCGTTCCGCGGCTTCGGGCCGCCAGCCGGTCCATCTCGGCGGTCAGTACCCGGGCGAGCAGTTCGGCGGTGGCGTCCCAGGTGAAACCCGCGGCCCACGCCCGGGCCCGGGAGCGCCAGCGCGCCGCCGCGGCCGGGTCCGCCAGCCTGGCCAGGGCCGTGTCGATCGTCGCCGTGAGCGGGCCGGGCTCGTCCACCAGCCAGCCGGTGTGCCCGTCACGGACGGCGTCACGCAGCCCGGGGACGCGGAAGGCGACCGCCGGCACGCCATGGGCGTTGGCCTCCAGCACCGACAGGCCCCAGCCCTCCCCGTGGGAGGGGTTGACCGTCAGCCAGGCCGTCGCCAGCAGCCGGTCCCGCTCGGCCGCGTCGACATACCCGTGCCAGCGCAGGACCTCCTCGCCGACGCCCAGCCCGCGGGCGTGCCGCAGCAGCCGGTCCCGGTCGGGCCCGTCCCCGACCATCTCCACGACCAGGCCGGGATGGGACGCGCGCAGCGCGGGCAGCGCGTCGATGAGCAGGTGCAGCCGCTTGTGCGGGACCAGCCGCCCGACACAGACGATGGCCGGCCGGCCGGCCGGCCGGGCCGGGGCGGGGCGGGGCGACGTGGGGTGGGCCGCGCCGCCCACCGGGCTGTCGGCGCCACCGGGCACGATGAAGCGGGGCCCGGCCAGCCTCAGCACGTCCCGGGCCTCGTCCCGGGTGGACGGTGACACCACCGCCACCGGGCGCCGCCCGTACACCCAGCGGCTTCCCGGCGTCTCCAGCAGCTGCCCGGCCCTAGCCACCGGCGCCGGGAAGTAGAGCGGGAACTGCCGCTGGTGGACGTGGTGCAGGACCTGGACCACCGCGGTGCCCGCGGGCAGCGCCAGCGGGCTGAAGAACGGGATGCCGTTCTGGCAGTCCACCACCGCGTCGACCCCGCGGCGGTCACGCAGCAGCCGGGCGAGGACGGCCGGGTACACCCCGAACGTGCCGCCGCGGCGGTGGATCTCGACGCCGCGGACGGTGGCCGACCGGGCCTGCCCGGCCGGCCGGGCGGTGAGCAGGCTCACCCGGGCGCCGGCCGCGGCGAAGCGCTCGGCCACCGACTGGCAGTAGAGTTCAGCACCACCGGCCTGCGGGTGGTCGAGATCACGCCAGTTGAGGAACACCACACGACGGCCGGCGAGCGCGTCGATCCACCTGCTCAGACTGCCTGTGGGCGCTGCGGTCACGGGCACCGGCGACTCCTTTCACGGACGGGCTGTCGTCAACCTGCTGACGCCGGTGGCGCAGCCCCCGCCCCAGCCCGCGACGATGGTGCCAGATCGCAGGGACCGGACGTCGCTGGGACGCGGGCGGTGGCTTACCGTGGATCAGCGATGCCCGGCAAAGGGCGGCAAAATGGATCCGCGCAAGCGGGGCCGGGCGGAAGGAGACGGGTGACGAACGTCGGACGTGCGGCGCTCGCGCGTGCCCTCCAGGGGCCCGGGGTGCTCGCGGCCGCCGGGTTCGCTGTCAACGGCGGCAACCTGCTGGCCAACCTGGTGTTCGCCCGGGCGCTCGACGCCGCCAACTACGGCGCGCTGGTCGTCCAGACCGGAATCTTCCTGATCCTGTCGATGGGCGGCTCCGCCCTGCAGATCGCGGTGGTGCAGCGGGACACCTCCGCGCCCGGCCACACCCGGCACCAGCGGGGGTTCTGGATCCGCCGGCTGCGTGGCGTCTGCGCGGTCGGGGTGGCCGTCGCCGGTGTCCTCGGCCTGCTGGCCGCCAGGCCCGCGGCGACGGTGCTGTCCTATCCGCATCCGCTGGCGATCGCGGAGGCGGTCGTGGCCGCGGGGGTGTGGGTGTCGCTGTCGGTCGAGCGCGGCCTGTTGCAGGCCCGCCGCTCCTATCAGGACCTGGCCCGCAACTTCGTCCTGGAGGGCGCGGCCCGGATCGCCGTCACCATCGGTCTGATGTTCGCCGGGCTGGGCGTCAACGGCGCGGGCCTCGGCCTGATCGTCGGTATCGCGCTCGCGACCGAGCACGCTCGGCGGCGTAGCGCGCGGACATCACGCAAAGTAGCGGATATCCGGTGTGCGGCCACCTGTGACGAGCGGATCGGCTCCACCGGGCCGATCCTCCTGCCGCCCGTCTCCACGGTGCGCACCAGGCACGCCCTGCGGCGCGACACGACAACCGCGCTCGCCGCGCTCGTGCCGCTGGCCATGCTGCAGAACATGGACGTGGTCATCGTCGGCTGGCTCAATCCCGGCTCGGTCGGGCCGTACGCCGCCATCGCCACGGCCTGCAAGGTACCGGTGTTCATCGGGCTGGCCGTGGCGAACTTCCTGCTGCCGGAGGCGGCCCGCCGCCGGCAGCAGGGCCGTCCCGCCACGGCGGCGCTGCTCGCGGCGGTCGGCTGGGTGATCGCTCCCGGGCTGCTGCTGGTGGCGGTCGGCGCGGTGGCCGCCCGGCTCCTGCTGTCGGAGGTCTTCGGCCCTGAGCTGACCGCGGGCGCGCCCGCGCTGTGGGTGCTGGCGCTCGCCATGACCTGCCTGGCCGTGACACTGCTGTTCACCAACTACCTGCTGGGCGCGGGCCGCCGCGGCGTGGTGGGTGTGCTCGCGGCCGGGACCGTGCTGACCGGCGGTGGACTGATCATGGCTGGTGGGGATCTGGTCGCCACCGCGACGATGGCGCTCGTCTGCCAGGCCGTGACCGTCTCGCTGGCCGGCCTCATGGTGGTGCGGGCGCACTCGCCCGCAGTGCTGGCGATGGCCGCGGGCACGCCGCCGGGCCAGGCGGCCGGCCCGGCGGCGCGGGCCCAGCCCTGCCTCTTATAC
>NZ_CAKKTM010000144.1 GCF_920888515.1 Protofrankia sp. CiP1_Cm_nod1
CCGCCGTGCCCGCGCGGGTCACCGCCAGCGCCGCCCCCGCGCCGTCGTCCCATGGTGCCCACGCGGCAGGACAGGAACACCGGGAGCATCAGGAACGGCGGGAATGCGAAGAATGCCATGAACGTACGGACACCTGCGCATGCCCGGACCGGCCGCGGGCGAAACGGCGGGGCGTGACCCGCCGCTGGGCGGTGGCCGGCGCGACCACGGCGGGGCTGGGCGCGCTCGCCGGCACGGCCAGGCTGCTGTTCGGCACGGAACGTATCTACGATCACGGCGATACCGCCGGCATGGGCGCGCTCGCGCTGTTCGGCGCGCCCGGCAGCTTCGGCGACCTCGACAGCTCCCAGGACGGCGTCAGGGACACCCGGATCGTCACGGTGGACGTGCCCGGCTGGGGTTTCGGCCCCGGTCAGGCCGCCTACATGTCGACCGTCACCTCCGACGGGACGGTTTTCACCGCGACCACGCCGTTCTCGGACAACCAGGCCCAGCCCACCGGGACGGGGATGGAGATCGCGGCGTTCGAGCCCGGCTCGATGCGTTTCACCCGGCTGGTCGTGCCGTCGAGCACCGGGCGGACGCAGCTGCCCCGGGCCGATACGGGGTTCCGTGGCGTCGGCGGCGCCGACGTCGCCGACGTGATCGTGACCGGTTCGGCTCCGGACGAGCGGGTGATGTTCGTCTCGGCCGTGTCGTACTTCGGCTGGGACACGGCGGTGTACGGGGAGCTGCCGGCGCTCGGGCAGATCCGCCGTCCCGCTCCCGGCCAGCCCTGGAGCTACGATCCGACGCGGTCGTGGACGACCGACCAGCTTGCGGCGGCCGCGCCGCCGGAGGCGGCCGCGAACGCCTTTCCGCACGAAGGCCGCGGGGAGCCGCGGTGGTCGCGGGGCCCGGCCGCGATCGGCCGGCTGCCGGCCAGCGGCCACCTGGTGATCGCACAGTACTTCGGGTCCTCGAGCCTGGGCACCGACCAGGGGGCGCTGCTGGTCGTGGACACCGCGGGCCGGGTACGCGCGTCCTGGCAGTACCCGGAGGTCCAGGTCTTCGGCGTGCCGGTGGTGGTCAATCCCCGGGAGGTCGTCACCGACCCCACGTCCACGGCCGGCGACGAGCGCTTCGTGTTGATCAGTGACTGCCGGACCGCTGACAACCGGGTGGTCCCCTTCCCGGTCCAGGAGTTCTCCTATTCGGCGGGCGGCGCGGGCCAGGGGAGCGGGACGATCACTCCCTGTAGCACCGCGGTGCGGGCCGCGGTGGACGGCTCCCGCATGGAGACCGCGTGCTTCGACGACAACGGCACCCTGTACGTCGCCCGCACCCACGCGGACGGGCTGCACGCGGCGACGCTCGCGGTCTATCCGAAGATCGACGGTAACCGTGGCCTGGTCACCCGCACCCCGGCGACCGACGGCTGGCCGTGGCGTAGCTGGGGGGTGCCGAACCCGCCGGAGCATTTCGTGGCGGGCACCGACACGGGCGGCCTGGTCCGCAGCATCGTGTTCGATCCGGCCAGCGGGGCGGTCGTGCTCGCCGGTCTCGACGGCACGGTGCGGGCCGTCCGCCCGTCCGGCCGGGGCAGGCGGATGACGTTCACGGTCGGCCAGCCGATCGACATCGGGCTGCGCTACCTGCGCGGGCCGTCCAGCCGCTATATCGGCCTGCGGCGCGGTGCCGTCGACGTGCGGCAGCGGGTGCTGTGGCTGCCGGTCAACCAGCTGGTCCTGGACGCCATCGCGTGGCCGTACCCGCCGTTCAAGCTCGACCAGTGGCTGATGCGGATCGACCTGCGAGCCGTGCTCACCTGACCGCGCAGCCCCGGCCCGCGCGTCCGGGGCTGCGCGTCCGGCCCTGTGCGCCCGGGGCTGTGCGCCCGGGGCTGTGCGCCCGGGGCTGTGCGCCCGGGGCTGTGCGCCCGGGGCTGTGCGCCCGGGGCTGTGCGCCCGGCCAGGCGCCGGTCAGGATGTCACGTCGCGGCGCGCGAACAGCACCAGGGTGACCGCGGCCGCGACGGCACAGAAGATCAGGATGCGTATGCCGGCGGTTTCGTAGCCGACCTGGTATCCCCGCGCACCCGAGGCCAGGGCGTCCATGAGCCGGGCGGGCAGCCAGCTCGCGGCCGGGCTGAAGATCCGCGACACCAGCATCTCCAGCGGCAGCGCGTAGGCGACCGCGACCGACACCGCGGCGGCGGGAGAGCGGAAGACGACCCCGGCGAGCAGCCCCAGGGTCGCGTACCCCAGGGACGAGGCCAGCACGTTCAGATAGCCCTTGCCGATCTCCGTCAGGCCGGCGAGGCTGTGCCAGGCGCCGGTGTCCACCCCTCGGATCGGAGCCATGACGAACGACGCGGCCACGGCCACGACGGTGGCCGCGGCGATCATCGTTGCCATGAACGTCGCCAGGGCCAGGCACTTGCCTGCCAGCAGGCGGAGCCGATGCGGCTGGGCCATGAGCTGGTTACGCAGGGTTCCCTGAGTGTAGTCGGCGCCGATGACGGCGGCGGTGACGGCGAGCCCGACCACGCCGAGCAGGATGCTGACGGCCTCCAGCCCCTGCAT
The DNA here is from genome assembly GCF_920888515.1 of Protofrankia sp. CiP1_Cm_nod1. Lineage (GTDB taxonomy): Bacteria > Actinomycetota > Actinomycetes > Frankiales > Frankiaceae > Protofrankia. The sequence goes on from NZ_CAKKTM010000144.1 coordinate 2,565, forward strand.
GACCCCGTCCGGACGGGACATGGCGGGTGCGGTGACGGGCACCCCGTCGTAGTCGCGACGTCCGACCGAGAGCATGGTCAGTACCGCGCCGAGCGTGGCCACCGAGACGACGGCCGCCAACGTGCCGAGGAAGAAACGCGTGCGGCCGAGTTTGATCCATTCGGCCCGCAGCGCCGCGGTCACGAGTCCCGTCCCGAGGCGGTCGATGTGGCGGCCCCGGCGGTGAGCAGCTCAGAGGGAACGTCCGGGGAGCTGCGGCTGCGTGGGATCAGATCCCCGTCGACTCCCCCCGTCGCGACCAGGAACGTCTCCTCCAGCGTGGGCCGGCACGCCCGCAGCGCCCGCAGCGCGATACCGGCGCTCATGGCGATCCTGTTCAGGTTCGCCGCCGAGCCCTCCGGGGCGTGCACGCTGACCGAGCCGTCCGGCGAGCGCTCGGGCGGGTCGACCCGCAGGCCGTGGCCGCCCATCAGGGCGGCCAGCCGCACCGCGTCACAGGGATGCTCGGGAGTCAGGACGAGCAGTGGGTCCCCGGCGGCGAGCAGCTCGGTCACATGGCCCTGGAACAGCAGCTGCCCGTCTCTGATCATCACCAGGTGGTCGCAGATCTGTTCGACCTCCGACAGCAGGTGGCTGGACACGAAGACTGTCATGCGCCCTCCGGCCAGGTCCTTGAGCAGGCAGCGGATCTCGCGGATGCCCGCCGGGTCGAGCCCGTTGGTCGGTTCGTCGAGCACCAGCAGCTCGGGGCGCGGCAGCAGGGCCGCGGCGATCCCCAGCCGCTGCTTCATGCCGAGGGAGTAGGAGGCGAACCGGTCGTCGGCCCGGCCGGCGAGGCCGACCATGGACAGCGTCTCGGCGACGCGTTCCGGGCCCAGCCCGCGCAGCCGCGCCAGCATGCGCAGGTTGGCCCGCCCGGTCAGGCCGGGGTGGAAGGTCGGGCCTTCGATCATGGCCCCGACCTTGGACAGGTAGCCGGCGGGCCGCTCGATCGGATGCCCGAGCACGAAAGCGTGTCCCGCGCTGGGCCTGATCAGCCCGAGGAGCATCCGCAGGGTGGTCGTCTTGCCGGCGCCGTTCGGCCCGACGAACCCGGACAGCGCTCCCATCGGGACGTGGATGTCGATCCCGTCCACCGAGCGCCGGGTGCCGTAGCACCTGGTGAGTCCTTGGCTCCAGATAGCGGCGTCGGCCGGGGGGCAGGGCAGGCCGGTGCGGGCCTGGCGTGGTGATCCCCGTCGCATCCGCGGCGGTCTCGCCGGAGTCTCCGCCGTCATTACGTGGTTGCCTCCTCAGGTCCTTGGCGTCCGGCCCGGGCGAGGGCGGCTGCCCGGCTGGGCCGGCGTTGATGGAGCTTGATGAAGCAGAGGGTAACGGATGGAAACGAGTTGTGCTTAATGACGATCGCTCGTTACTTACAGTGGCAAAGAATATGATCTATATCACTTATAGTAAGTAGCGATAGGTAGAGGAAGCCCTTGCCGCAGCGACGCCGCCACGCTCCTGTGCTGCTGTGTTCCCGTGTTTCCGATCGGTCACGCTGGTCGGCGCGTCGGCGCGTCGGCGCGACCGGTGGTCCGGTCATCGGTGTCCGGCCGGTTCGGCGACAACCGGCCTGGCCATGGATATTCCGTGCGAACGGGCTGTGAGCGGACCGTGAACGGGCCTGGGCGGGCCGTGGGTGAGCCGCGAGTGGGTCTGAGTGGGCCGCGAGAGGCTCGTGAGCGGGCATGACGACGCATCTCGCTTCGGATGGCGGCATGGCGTGACCGGGTGGCGGCGTGGCGCGGCCGGTGCCGTCAGCTCGGGTCGAGGCCGAACAGGCGGGGGGAGAACCACTCGGTGATCAGTGTCAGGGGGCGGCCTGTCCGCATGTCACGCATCCGGTAGGTACGGGCCGGCACCTGGGACTGCGCGCTGAGACCCGGCCCAAGGCAGGTGGCGATGCCGCCGGCCGGCAGCCGTCCCCATGACCGCAGCTCACGGACGATCGGTAGGGCGGCCCGCGTGAGCAGCCTGCCGATCGGCTCCTCGGTGTCGAGCGCGCGCACGACGTCGACCGGCAGCCTGTCGACGATGGCGAGCACGGATGCCGCCCCGTGAACGACACCGTTGTCACCGGTGAGAAGCACCTCGCGGACCAGGAGATCGTCTCCGGGGCTGCCCTCGAGGTCGCGTAACCCGATGTCGGCGTAGGTGTCGCGATGGGCGCGGGTGGCCGCTGCGTGGAACCAGGGGTCTTCGTGGAACAGGGAGCCGCTGTCCCCTCCCCGGGCGTCCGCCGCGTGGCCGCGCTGGCCCGGTACGGTCAGCGGGAGGCGCTGCTGACGGCGCACACGGACGGTGATCCGACGGCCGGTGAGAATTTCCAGTGACGTGGTGGTCAGCCCGTCGCCGCGCAACACCAGCTGCTCGAGCGGGCTGATCCCCAGGGTGCCGGCCGCGGCGACGTCGACGCTGGAGAGCTCGGCGCTGGGGAACACCGTGACCGGTGCCGGTGCCGGTGCCGGCCTGACACGCGTGGCCGGCCGCCTGCCACCAACAATGATCTTATTGGCGGTGGTCTCGCTATATTTTGACATCCGACCTTCACGGGAGGAAAGCACATAAAAAACATTATCATGCGGCTATATTGTCAGTCGTGCCGACGCTGATCGACCGTGCCGGTGGCAACCAGTCGTCGCGGACGGAAGCCGATCGGCTGCCCGGCACTATCGGCTGTCCGGCACTATCGGGCGGCCGGCGCCGTTGTCCTCCGGCCACCGGTGTCGGCCGGAGGACAACGAGTATCCCGGGTAGCCGCGTCTGGGGTTTCCTCAGGCAGGAGCCGGTCGGTGGCCATGGCCGGCACCGGGGCAGTCCGTACACGGTCCGGATGGAGACAGATGATCGAAGTTGATCGGCTGACCAAACGCTACGGATCAGTCGTCGCGGTGGACGGCCTTTCGTTCCAGGTCCTTCCCGGCCGGGTTACCGGATTTCTCGGGCCGAACGGAGCGGGAAAGTCGACAACGATGCGCGCCGTTGTCGGCCTGGACCTGCCGACCATGGGCGAGATCCGGGTCAACGGCAGGCCGTACGCGTCGATCCGGCGACCGTTGTGCGAGGTGGGAGTGCTGTTGGACGCGCGTGCCGTGCACGGCGGCCGCAGCGCGTCCAGCCACCTGCTGTGTATCGCGCGCAGTAACGGCATCAGCCCGTCCCGGGTGAACACCGTGCTGGAAATGGTGGGCCTCGCCACAGTCGCCCGCCGGCGGATCCGCACATTTTCACTCGGGATGTTACAGCGTCTGGGAGTGGCGGCCGCGTTGCTCGGAAATCCGGGCGTGCTTCTTTTCGACGAACCTGTGAACGGCCTGGATCCGGAAGGCATCCGGTGGATTCGCGCGTTGATGAAACAGCTGGCCGCCGAAGGACGGACGGTGCTGGTCTCCAGCCATCTGATGAGTGAGATGGCTTTGACCGCCGACCATCTCATCGTGATCGGACGGGGCCGGCTCGTCGCGGACGCGAGCGTCACGGACCTGCTTTCCCGCAGTTCGCGCAACCGGGTCCGGGTGCGCTCGCCGCAGGCCGGGCAACTGTCAACGCTGTTGGCCCGGGACCTGGCGGGCGTGCGCGTGCAGCCCGGGCCGGACGGGGCCCTGGAGGTGCTGGGGACGGACGCGTCCGCGGTGGGTGAGCTGGCCGCCGCCCACGGTGTCGTCCTGCACGAACTGTCGATCCAGCAGGCCTCCCTGGAAGAGGCCTTCATGGATCTGACCCGGGACTCGGTCGACTACCGGACCGAGCTGGACCCCCTTCCGGCCGCCTCCCCCAACACATCCCCCGGCACACCCACGACCGTCGGATCGAGGCCCTGACACCATGCCCCCGGACGCCGCACCCACACCCGCCATCTCTTCGGACGCCATCTCTTCGGACATCATCTCTTCGGACATCGCGTCTCCGGACGCCACGTCCTGGGAGCCCACCGGCCCCGTCGACAGCGCATGGCCGGGCGGGCCCGCGGTCCGGCCCGGCCATGCCGCTTCGCGCTGGCCGTCCGCGGCTGCCGGCCGGAGGCCAGCTCTCGACATGTTCGGTAATGCCCTGCGCTGCGAGTGGACGAAGCTGTGGACCGTCCGGTCGACGTACTGGACCCTGTTCGCCGCCTTCGTCCTCACCGTCGGCCTGGCCGCGATCGCGTGTGGGGCGGCTGCCAGCCAGGGCGGGGACGTCGGCGGGGAGCCGGCCGCGCTCAGCCTCAGCGGGATCTTCGTGGCCCAGATCGCGCTGGGCGTGCTCGGCGTCCTCATGATCAGCTCGGAGTACGGCAGCGGAATGATCCGGACGACCTTCGCGGCCGTCCCCAACCGGCTGGTCGTGCTCGCGGCGAAGGCCGCGGTCTTCGCGGGGGTGGTGCTGGCCGGTGCGCTCGTCGCCTGCCTGGCCGCCTTCGCGCTCGGGCAGCTGCTGCTGCGGCCGACCGGCCAGCAGGCCTCGTTCGGTGATCCGGAAATCGTCCGGATCGTCCTCGGCGCAACCGCCTACCTCACGCTGATCGGGCTGATCGGGCTGGGCGTCGCGGCCGTCATCCGCCACACCGCGGGCGCGCTGGGCGTCCTGTTCGGTGTCATGGTGGTGCTGCAGATCGCCGTCCAGTTCCTGCCCGGGGAACTGCAGGAGAGCGTCCTGCCCTACCTGCCGGCGACGATGGCCGTCTCGGTCGTCACCGTGAACCCGCCGGCCATGAGCCTGTCCGCCGGGGCAAGCATCGCGCTGCTCGGTGTCTACACCGCACTCGCGCTGCTCGGCGGGGCATGGTCGATGCTCGCGCGGGACGCCTGAGCGGACCGCGCCCGGCTCGTGACCGCGTCGCCGTCGCCGTCCTGCCGCTTCCGCCGCCCCGCCTCGTGCCGCCTGCCGGCCGGCCCGTTCCGCCGCCGCGCGTTCCCGCTCTCTCACGGCACCATGCCTTTTGCTCCGCTGCCGGCCGTCCGGCGTTGCCCCTGTCTGCCCCTGTCTGCCCTGCTGTCGGCCCTGTCGCGTCTGGCCGGTGGGAGTAACGCCGAGGCGGATGGTCGCAACGGCCGGTCGGACGGAAGGATGCTACGGCATCGGGAACTATTCTTCTTCACTTCTTGTTCATAAGAATGAGTCTGCTAGACTCAACAACACTGAGACGATCCCGATCCGGTAATGTTAGTCGTTGCTTGGTAGTTGACCGGTGCAGGGGTCGAGGCTGGAAGGAAGGGAGTAGCCATGAGCACCTACCTGTGGGAGCCGTTCGCTGCCTTCGGTCGGCTGGACCGCGAGTTCCACGAGATCGTCCGCCGCAGCTGGGATGCCTCCGAGCGGGCGCGGGCGCCTCGCCTCGGCTTCGCTCCGTTGGCGGACGTGGTTACCGAGGGCAACGACGTCGTTGTTCACCTCGAGCTTCCCGGTGCCGACATCGAGAAGGACGTCGCGGTCGAGCTGGAGCGCGGCCGGCTGGTCATCCGCGGTGAGCGCGCCGACGGCCGTGAGAGTGACAACGGGCACGTCGTCGTGCGGGAACGCCGGTACGGTGCCTTCCACCGCGAGTTCAACCTGCCGGAGGGAGTGGGTGCCGACCAGATCTCCGCGACCTACGACAAGGGCGTGCTCTCGGTCCGGCTCGCGGGCGCGCTCGCACCCGCCTACGGGACGCGCATCCCGGTCAGCCCGGGCGCGTCCTCGGTGCTGCCGAGCGCCGGGCCGGCTGACAGCTCGGAGAGCCACTCGGACGAGCCAGGGCACACGCCGACGGTCGAGGGCTGACGGTCGAGGGCTGAGACGGACGCCGGCCACTGACCGCGGGTGGTTGACCGCGGCGGCGGCCTGCCGCCCGGTGGCGCCGGGCCGGTCCGCGGCGCCACCGGACCGGCTCATCACCGAGCTGTCACCGCCGTGCCGCGGCCGGGTCTTTCCGTTCCGTGGCGCGGCGGTCAGTCCGTCCGGGTATCCCGGGTGCCCGCCTCCGGGGCGTCCGGGCTGGTGGCGTCCGGGCCGGGGGTGTCCGGGCCGGCGCGGTGACGGCCTGCCGCGTCCGGCTCCGCCGCGGTTCGTCCCGCTTCCATCCGTCCCGGGCTGCCCGGCGCGCGGCGTCGGGTGCCGGCCGCCCGCGGTGGGGACGGAGGCGGGACCATCGGGCCGATGTCGCCGTCCGGTGCCTCGTCGAGGTCGACGATCACCGGCGCGTGGTCGGAGGTGCCCGTGCCCTTGCGGGCCTGCCGGTCGACCCACACCGCGCGTACCCGGTCGAGCAGGTTGTCGCTGGCGAGGAGAAGATCGATGCGTATGCCCATGTTCTTCGGGAACATCAGCGCCCGGTAGTCCCAGTAGGTGAAGACCTGCTCGTCCGGCCAGCGTCTGCGCATGACGTCGACCAGGCCGAGGCCGGTCAGCTCATGCAGCGCCCGCCGCTCGGCGTCGGTGACGTGCGTGGCGCCGGCGAAGGCGGCGGGATCCCAGACGTCGGCGTCGGTCGGAGCGATGTTGAAGTCGCCGCAGGCGATCACCGGGGCGGCCGGGAGGACCTTTTCGACGGACGCGCGAAGCGCGGCGAGCCAGGTGAGCTTGTACGCGTAGTGCGGGTCGTCGACCGCGCGTCCGTTCGGCACATACAGTGACCAGATCCGGATGCCGCCGCAGGTCGCGGCCAGTGCTCGCGGCTCGGGCGCGGGAAAGCCCGGGCCGTCCACGAGCCCGGCCTCGACGTCGTCGAGCCCGAGCCGGGAGAAGATCGCGACGCCGTTCCAGCGTCCGTCACCGTGATGGGCGACGCGGTAACCGCGCCGGAAGAGATCCTCGTCGAAGAGCTCGAGGAAGGCCGCGTCGGAGAGCTTGGTCTCCTGGAGGCACACGACGTCCGGCTGGGCCCGGTCCAGCCATTCGATCAGACGGGCCTGCCGTGCCTTCGCCGAGTTGATGTTCCAGGTTGCCACCCGCACAGCATCCGACGTTAGTCCGTCGACACCGGCGCCGACGACAGTGGTGCCCGTGGACCGGTGTCCGTGGACCGGTGCCCGTGGACCGGTGTCCGGTGTGTGGCGCGCGTGGCGCGTGGCGCGCGGCCCGCGGTCCGGTGCGCGGGCTGGTGGCCGGTGCCGGCGGACAGATCGTCCCCGATCGCTACGATCGGCTGGGACACCGTCCGCGACAGCGCCGCTCACGATGCCGCCCGCTGTGCCGCCAACGTGTGCCGCCAACGACCGCCGGTTGCGAGGGCGCCAGGAGCCGGCGGCCTGCCGAACGTCAGGAGGAAGACCGGATCATGCCCACCACGGCTCCCGACCACACCCGTCCTCCCGGTCACACCCGTCCTCCCGGTCACATCTGGCCTTCCGGTCACATCTGGCCTTCCGGCCACGCTCAGGCTTCCGGCCGAGCCAGGCTTCCCGGGCGTGCCCGGCGCGGCCGGGCGGTCGGCGCGCTGGCCGGCACGGCCGCCGCAGTGGTGATGGCCGTCGGCCTGGCTGGCTGCGGCGCGGTGTCCGAAGAGACCAGGCGAGCCGGCACCGACGCGCTCTGCTCGCAGATCGAGGCCCGGACGGCGGACGTGCGCGCGAGCGTGGACGTGGCCCGGCTGGTCGCCCTGACGGTCCGCGATCTCGCGCCGGACGGGAACGTCCGACAGCTCGCCGACCAGGTGTCGCGCGACCCCGGGAATCTTGAGCTCCGGGGGCAGCTCGCCGACTGGATCGACAACAGGTGCTCAGGGTAACCAGTGCTGACAGCGGCCGATGCCCACGGCGATCAGCCGTCTACGGTAGTTGATCAGTAAGTATCCGTGGCGGTCAGAGCCTTCGTGGCAGCCGGCCGGCCGGCCGGTTCCGCGGTTTTCGCGCTGGACGTCCGCCCTGGTTGGGCTCGGGTTGGTTCGCGCTGGGACGAATGCTGTTGAAGCGCTGTTGATGGCCGGGCCGCTCGTGCGACCATCAGGGCCGTGACCATACCGACCACGCCAACCACACCGGAGAGACCAGCCACACCGCAGAGCGTGTCCCAGGTCGAGGACCTGGTCCTGCTGGAACAGGCCGGGCAGGAACTGGATCTTCTGTTCTTCTGGGGTCACCGGTCACCGCGCGGTGGTGCCCGCGGCGTCGGTACGGGATGCCTGAGCCAGTGGTGGCCGTCCGCCTTCACTGTGAACGGGGTGCGTTACCCCACGGCCGAGCACTTCATGATGGAAGGCAAGGCCCGGTTATTCGGCGATCTTGTTGCCGCGCGGGGCGTTCTCGCCACTTCCGACCCCGCCGCCGCGAAGAAGCACGGGCGGCAGGTCCGCGGCTTCGACGAGACGGTGTGGAACGAGCACTGCTTCGACATCGTGGTCCAGGGCAATGCGGCGAAGTTCTCCCAGCATCCGTCGCTGCGCAACTACCTGTTCGGCACGGGGGACCGCATCCTGGTGGAGGCGAGCCCGCTGGACCGGGTGTGGGGCATCGGCCTGGCCGCCGACGACAGCCGCGCCCACCAGCCCTCGGCCTGGCCCGGGCGCAACCTGCTCGGCTTCGCCCTCATGCGCGTACGCACCATGCTCCGCGACGCCGAGTCCCGCGACTCCGCACCATGATCGCACCCCTCCCCGCCCCCCACGTGTCCCTTTTCGTGGGAACGAGCACGTAAGTGGTTAACGAGTGTGTAAGTGGTTGCTGGGACAGCCACTTACACACTCGTTCGCATGGGCTGAACTCGGAGCGTGGGGACGGTGGGGTTGCTGGTCGGATGGGGTTGCCGGTGGGGTGGTGTGTGGTGCGCACTGGTCGGGGGTCAGTACCTCGGACGCCTTCGGGATCACCCCGCATGGGGGTAGCCGGACGGCTTACGAAGCGGATCAGAGCTGGTCGACGGCGGTGACGCGCAGGACGGCGGTGCCGGCCTCGTCGGAGGCGGCGAGGTCGGCCTCGGCGCTGATGCCCCAGTCGTGGTCGCCGGCCGGGTCGGCGAAGATCTGCCGCAACGCCCAGCGGCCCGGCTCGATGTTGATGATCAGGAATCCGGGGCCGCGGGCGTCGGGGCCGGTCCCGATCTCGTCGTGGAGGTCGAAGTACGGCCGCAGCGCACCCGCCCACCGGTCGGCGTCCCAGCCCGCGTCCGCGTCGAGCGCGCCGAGGTCGTCGTAACGCCGCAGCGCGGCCAGCTCCACCCGGCGGAACAGCGCGTTGCGGACGAGCACCCGGAACGCGCGGACGTTGGCGGTGATCGCGGGGGGCGCCGGGGGTGCGGCGTCGACGCGTACGGGCGGGCCGTCCGGGGTGGGGCTGCGCAGCCGCTCCCACTCGTCCAGCAGGCTTGAGTCGATCTGGCGGACCAGTTCCCCCAGCCATTCGATGAGGTCGGTCAGCTCCTCGGTCCGGGCCTCCTCGGGGACGGTCTGCCGCAGGGCCCGGTAGGCGTCGGACAGGTAGCGCAGCAGCAGCCCCTCACAGCGGGCCAGGCCGTAGAAGCCGACGTACTCGGCGAAGGTCATGGCCCGTTCGTACATGTCCCGCACCACCGACTTGGGCGCGAGCTCGTGGTCGGCGACCCACGGGTGGCCGCGCCGGTACGTCTCGAGCGCGGCGCCGAGCAGGTCGTCGAGGGGCTTGGGGTAGGTGACGGCGTCCAGCAGCTCGAGGCGCTGCTCGTACTCGACGCCGTCCGCCTTCATCTGGGCGACGGCCTCGCCGCGGGCCCTGAACTGCTGGGCGGAGAGGACCTGGCGGGGGTTGTCCAGGGTGGCCTCGAGGACCGACACCACGTCCAGCGCGTAGCCGGGCGCGTCGCGGTCGAGCAGTTCCAGGGCGGCCAGGGCGAAGGGGGACAGCGGCTGGTTGAGGGCGAAGTCGAGCTGCAGGTCGACGGTGAGCCGGACGGTGCGCCCGGTCTCGTCCGGCACGGCGAGCTTCTCCACCACACCGGCGGCGAGCAGCGCCCGGTAGATGGCGATGGCCCGGCGGATGTGCCGGCGCTGGGCGGGCCGGGGCTCGTGGTTGTCGGTGAGCAGCCGGCGCATGCTGGCGAAGGCGTCGCCCGGCCGGTTGATCACGTTGAGGAGCATGGCGTGGCTGACGGCGAAGCTCGACGTCAGAGGCTCGGGCTCGGCGGCCACCAGCCGTTCGAAGGTCGCCGGGCCCCAGGAGACGAACCCCTCCGGGGGCTTCCTGCGGACGACCCGCCGCCGCTTGCGCGGGTCGTCCCCTGCCTTGGCCAGAGCGCGTTCGTTCTCCACGACGTGTTCGGGCGCCTGCACGACGACCGTGCCGACGGTGTCGTAACCGGCGCGGCCGGCCCGCCCGGCGATCTGGTGGAACTCCCGGGCGCGCAGGTGGCGGGTCCGCGTCCCGTCGTACTTGGACAGCGCGGTGAACACGACCGTGCGGATCGGCACGTTGATCCCCACACCCAGGGTGTCGGTGCCGCAGATGATCTTAAGAAGCCCTTCCTGGGCGAGCTGCTCCACCAGCCGGCGGTACTTCGGCAGCATGCCGGCGTGGTGCACGCCGATGCCGTGGCGGACCAGGCGGGACAGCGTCCGGCCGAACCCGGCGGCGAACCGGAAGTCGCCGATCGACCTGGCGATGGCGTCCTTCTCCGCGCGGCTGCACACGTTGATGCTCATCAGCGACTGGGCGCGTTCCAGCGCCGATGCCTGGGTGAAGTGGACGACGTAGACCGGCGCCTGGTGGGTGCTCAGCAGCTCCTCGAGCGTCTCGTGCAGCGCCGTGGTCACGTAGTGGTGGAACAGTGGCACCGGACGCTGCGCGGAGCGGACGACGGCGGTGGGCCGCCCGGTCCGGCGGGTCAGGTCCTCCTCGAACCGGCGGACGTCCCCGAGGGTCGCCGACATGAGGATGAACTGCGTGTCCGCGAGCTCGAGCAGCGGCACCTGCCACGCCCAGCCGCGGTCGGGGTCGGCGTAGAAGTGGAACTCGTCCATCACGACCTGCCCCACGCCGGCGGCGGCCGCGTCCCGCAGGGCGATGTTGGCCAGGATCTCGGCGGTGCAGCAGATGACGGGGGCGGTCTCGTTGACGCCGGCGTCCCCGGTCATCATCCCCACGTTGCCCGGCCCGAACGTGGCGCACAGGGCGAAGAACTTCTCCGACACCAGCGCCTTGATGGGCGCGGTGTAGAAGCTGCGCCGGCCGTGGGCCATCGCGGCGAAGTGCGCGCCGGCGGCCACCAGGCTCTTGCCGGACCCGGTCGGGGTGGCCACGATGACGTTGGACCCGGTCACCACCTCGATGAGGGCCTCGGCCTGGGCGGGGTACAGGGTCAGCCCCTGCTCCCGCGTCCACTCGGTGAACGCGTCGAAGATGCTGTCGGGGTCGGGATGCGGGGGCAGGCGGTCGGCGAGCGTCATGGTGCATCCGATCGTGCCCGACGAACCGGGCCGGACACCGCGCGGGCCGACGACACGACAAGGATCGCCGTACCACAAAGATCGACGTCCTGGCCGGGGTGTGGCCCTGACCAGGGGCGGCGCGCACGAGCGGGTGACCGGGATCGAACCGGCATGGCCAGCTTGGAAGGCTGGGGCTCTGCCATTGAGCTACACCCGCGGGACGTTCCAGAGACTCTACCCCGTAGGATGGAGGAGCAACGCCACGGGGCGTAGCGTAGTGGCTAGCGCGCCTGCTTTGGGTGCAGGAGATCGGGAGTTCGAGTCTCCCCGCCCCGACCGGTAATCTCGGCGCGTCCATCCGATCCACCGCCGCATCAGGAGTTAGCCGCGCCGTGAAGGCCACCAAGGAAACCCTTAGTCCCACCCGGGTCAAGCTGACCGTCGAGGTGCCCTTCGACGAGCTCAAGCCCTCTGTCGACGCCGCCTACCGCAAACTCGCGCGGGACGTCCGGGTTTCCGGCTTCCGGCCGGGCAAGGTGCCGCCGCGCATCCTCGACCAGCGCCTCGGCCGGGGGACGATCCTGGAGGAGGCCATCCACAGCGCACTGCCCCGGTTCTACACCGACGCGGTGCGCCAGGAGGAGGTCGACGTCCTCTCGCAGCCCGAGGTCGACATCAGCTCGTTCGCCGACGGCGCCCCGCTGGTGTTCACCGCCGAGGTGGACGTCCGCCCGGAGATCGCCCTGCCGGAGTACGACACCGTTGAGATCACCGTCGACGCTGCCGAGGTCACCGAGGAGCAGGTCCAGGCCCACCTGACGACGCTGCGTGAGCGGTTCGCCGTCCTCAGGCCGGTGGAGCGGCCGGTCCAGGCCGGTGACTTCATCTCGCTCGACCTGACCGCGACCGTCGACGGGGAGACCGTCGAGGGTGCCGACGCCGCTGGCCTGTCATACGAGGTCGGCAGCGGCGATCTCGTCGAGGGCCTCGACGAGGCGGTCACCGGCGCCGCCGAGGGCGAGAGCCGCACGTTCCGGACCGAGCTGCTCGCCGGGGAGCATACCGGGAAGGCGGCCGAGGTCACGGCGACCGTCCGCGGCGTCAAGGAGCGTGAGCTGCCCGAGCTCGACGACGACTTCGCGACCACCGCCAGCGAGTTCGACTCGTTGGCGGAACTGCTCGAGGACGTCCGGACGAGCCTCGGCCAGGGGGTCCGGCTCGGCCAGCTCAACCAGGCCCGGGAGCGCGTCCTCGACGACCTGATCGAGCGGCTCGACGTGCCGGTGCCGGATTCGGTCCTCGACAGCGAGGTCGAGGCCCGCGAGCACCGCCTCTCGCACGAGCTTGAGCGGCTCGGCCTCGAGCGGGCCTCCTACCTGGAGTCACTCGGCCAGAGCGAGCAGGAGTACCTCGACGAGATCCGGCGGCTGGCCGGGCGGGCGTTGCGCTCCCAGTTCATCCTGGACGCGGTGATCAACGTCGAGCAGATCGGCGTCGAGCAGGGCGAGCTGATGGAGCAGATCATCGGGCGGGCGCAGCGCGCGGGCCTGAGCCCGGAGATCTTCGCCCAGCAGATCTCCCAGGGCGAGGGGCTTGCCGCGATCATGGCGGACACCGTGCGCAGCAAGGCCCTCACCTTCCTGCTGGAGCAGGTGAAGGTCGTCGACACCGAGGGCAACGCGGTGGAGCTGGACCTGCCCCGCCGGCCGGAGCCGGTGGCCGACGATGACGCCGATGCTGACAGCGCCTACTACGACGTGGACGGCGACGTGGACGGCGACGTTGGTGACGACGTTGACGGCGATGCCCACGATGACGACGAGGTGGCCGGTGGCACTCAGGCAGGCCCCGCATCCGGTGTCTGAGCGTCCTGGCAGCTGACCGTCGTCGGGTGGACGAGGATCGTCCCGGCGCCTCGTCCACCCGGCTGGCATTCCGCCGCACCGACTGGTACCCCGCTCTCCGGGGCCCCGGTTGGTCGTCCGTCCGAGGTCTGTATGATACCCCGATGTCCGAATTGATCAGATTTCGGACTGGCCGGCCCTCACGCCCAGCGCGAACATCGAGCGTGAACTCCCGGAACCGACGCGAGTCACAGATAGTGTCGAGCCGGTCAGATCAACCGCCGCCAGCGCGAGGAAGCCGAGGAGCTAACCGTGAGTGATATCGCAGCCCCGAGCCTGGCAGTCCCGCAGCTGCGCTCGCCGGGGCAGGGTGGGGCCAGTTTCGACGAGCAGGTCTTCAACCGTCTGCTGCGCGAACGGATCATTTTCCTGGGCTCGGTGGTCGAGGACCAGATCGCCAACACGATCTGCGCCCAGCTCCTGCTGCTCAACGCCGAGGATCCGAACCGGGACATCTTCCTGTACATCAACTCTCCCGGCGGCTCGGTCAGCGCCGGCATGGCGATCTACGACACCATGCAGTACGTCGAGAACGACGTCGCCACGGTGGCGCTCGGCCTTGCCGCGTCGATGGGCCAGTTCCTGTTGTGCGCGGGCACGGTGGGCAAGCGCTACTCGCTGCCGCACGCGAAGATCATGATGCACCAGCCCTCCGGCGGTATCGGCGGTACCGCGTCCGACATCGCGATCCAGGCCGAGCAGATGCTCTACACCAAGCGGATGATGCAGGAGCGGATCGCGTTCCACACCGGCCAGCCCATCGAGCAGATCGAGCGGGACTCCGACCGCGACCGGTGGTTCACGGCAGAGGAGGCCAAGGACTACGGCTTCGTCGACCACGTCGTCTCGCGGGCCCGCCAGGTCCCCAGCGAGGGCCCGGTCAGCTAGAGCCAGCCGAGCCGGGCCGGTTCAGGCGGGCGTCGACCGCCTGAACCGGCCGACACCTGCCCGGCCACCGCCGGGCCGGCTCGAAGAACCCGCGGGACGCTCGGCCCGCACCGTCGACATCTGCCACCGATCATCACAAGCCGTCGGGGAGGCACCCGGACATGAACCAGACGATCACCGGTCAGGGCGACATCAGCCGTCAACCCGTCAGCCGATACGTCCTGCCGCGCGTCATCGAGCGGACCAGCCGGGGCGAGATCGCTCTCGATCCCTACGAGAAGCTCCTGCGTGAGCGCATCATCTTCCTGGGTGTGCAGATCGACGACACGTCCGCCAACGACGTGATGGCGCAGCTGCTGTTCCTGGAGTCCGAGGATCCGGACCGCGACATCTCGATCTACATCAATTCGCCGGGCGGGTCCTTCACCGCGCTGACGGCGATCTACGACACCATGCAGTTCGTCCGGCCCGACATCCAGACGATCTGCATGGGGCAGGCGGCATCGGCCGCGTCGGTGCTGCTCGCCGCCGGCACCCCGGGCAAGCGTTTCGGGCTGGAGAACAGCCGTATCCTGCTGCACCAGCCGTCCGGGCAGGGCGAGGGCCAGTCCAGCGACCTGGAGATCCAGGCCCGGGAGATCCTGCGGATGCGCGCGCTGCTGGAGCGGATATACGCCCGGCACACCGGCCGCGGCGAGGAGGAGATCCGCCGGGACATCGAGCGGGACAAGATCCTCAGCGCGGCCGAGGCCAAGGAGTACGGGCTGATCGACGAGGTCATCTCGACGCGCAAGACCTCCCGGCTGGCGGCCACTCAGTCGGCCACCCGCTGACGGCTGCGGGCGCGGCGAAAACCATGACCGCCTTGCTTCCGCCCCCCGGAGGACCGGGGGAGCCCGGCACCGCGCGGGCTCCGGGCCGGCCCCGCCGGCCCGGAGCGCCGCGCCTTGCCGGCTGCCCGGGGGTGCGCGCAAGGCGTGCGGTCGTGTCGCTCCCGGCTGTCCGTGGGGGCCTCCGGGGCTGTTTCCCCGCGATGTCAGGGGTGTATCGGGCGGCGGGTGATCAGAGGGCCGGCCGGCCGGCGCGGTGGCGGCCGTGCGCACGGCCTGCCTGGGCGCAATCCGTACGGCGCGGGCGTCTGGAGATGTGGCCGCCGGACCGTAGGCTGATCCCCGCGAGCCGCGCGATAGAGCTCTCACCGGGCGTCTGTACGGGGTACGGTCCCCACACGAGGATGTGACGGCCATCAGCCCGATGTCGCCGGCCATGTGCAACAGTCGGTAACGCGGGCAGGATAGTAACAGACAGGCGACGACTGGGCGGCCAGACCGCCCCTGAGCTGCAGGCGACACCATCGTCTGGACGAAGGGACTGAGTCCTCGGTGGCACGCATAGGTGACGGCGGCGACCTGCTCAAGTGCTCGTTCTGCGGCAAGTCCCAGAAACAGGTGAAGAAGCTCATCGCCGGGCCGGGTGTCTACATCTGCGACGAGTGCATCGATCTCTGCAACGAGATCATTGAGGAGGAGCTGTCGGAATCCTCCGATCTCAAGTGGGACGAGCTGCCGAAGCCCCGCGAGATCTACGAGTTCCTGGACAGCTACGTCGTCGGCCAGGAGCAGGCCAAGAAGACCCTTTCGGTTGCCGTCTACAACCATTACAAGCGGGTCCAGGCCGGGGGTGCCGGCGGCGACGCCAAGGGTGACGTGGAGCTCGCCAAGAGCAACATCCTGCTGCTGGGGCCCACCGGGTGCGGCAAGACGCTGCTCGCGCAGACTCTCGCCCGGATGCTCAACGTCCCGTTCGCGATCGCGGACGCGACGGCGCTCACCGAGGCCGGCTATGTGGGCGAGGATGTCGAGAACATCCTGCTCAAACTCATCCAGGCCGCCGACTACGATGTCAAGAAGGCCGAGACCGGCATTATCTACATCGACGAGGTCGACAAGATCGCGCGTAAGTCGGAGAACCCGAGTATCACCCGGGACGTCTCCGGCGAGGGGGTTCAGCAGGCGCTGCTGAAAATACTGGAGGGGACGACCGCGAGCGTGCCGCCCCAGGGCGGTCGCAAGCACCCCCACCAGGAATTCATCCAGATAGACACCACAAACGTCCTGTTCATCGTCGGTGGAGCTTTTGCCGGGCTTGACCGTATCATCGACTCGCGCGTCGGCAAGAAATCCCTGGGATTCCGGGCGGTTCTGCACGGGAAGGACGATCCGGACGCCGCGAACGTCTTCTCCGACGTCATGCCGGAGGACCTGCTCAAGTACGGGATGATTCCCGAGTTCATCGGCCGTCTGCCAGTGATCACCAGTGTCTCGAACCTCGACCGGGAAGCGCTGATCCGCATTCTCACCGAGCCGAAGAACGCACTGGTCCGGCAGTACAAGAAACTGTTCGAGCTGGACGGGGTCGACCTCGACTTCACCGCGGACGCCCTCGACGCGATCGCGGACCAGGCGATCCTGCGCGGGACCGGCGCCCGCGGGCTGCGCGCGATCATGGAAGAGGTCCTGCTGTCGGTCATGTACGACATCCCCAGCCGCAAGGACGTCGCCCGGGCCGTGGTGACGCGCGAGGTCGTCCTGGAACACGTCAACCCGACGCTGGTGCCGCGCGACCGTGACGTCACCTCGTCCAAGCGGACCCCTCGCCAGGAGAAGTCGGCCTGAGGTGGGAGCGGACGACAACCGGACGGGCGGCGGCGGGGCGGACGACGGCGGCCTCGCCCGGGTCGAGAAGGCCCTGGCCGGACGTTTCCCGCACCGCATGCTCCCGGACCTCGACCGCATGCGCGACCTGGTCGATCTGCTGGGCCAGCCGCAGCGGGCCTACCCGTCGATCCACCTGACCGGGACCAACGGCAAGACCTCCACCGCCCGGATGACGGACTCGCTGCTGCGCGCGTTCGGGATCCGGCCCGGCCGGTACACCTCCCCGCATCTGGAGAGCGTCACCGAACGCATCAGCCTGGACGGCCGGGTCGCCGCGCCGGAGGTCTTCACCCGGGCCTACGACGACGTCATCGCCTACGCGGAGCTCGTCGACGGCCGGCATCCGGAGAAGGTCACCTTCTTCGAGCTGCTGACCGCGATGGCCTTCTCGGCGTTCGCGGACGCGCCGGTCGACGTCGCCGTCATCGAGGTCGGGATGGGCGGGACCTGGGACGCGACCAACGTCATCGACGCCGGGGTCGCGGTCGTGACCCCGGTCTCCATCGATCATCCGGAGCTCGGGGACACCCCGGAGGCGGTGGCCGCGGAGAAGGCCGGGATCATTCACCCGGGCGCGCTCGTCGTGCTCGCCCAGCAGCCGCTGCCGGCCGCCGAGGTGCTGCTGCGCCGGTGCGCCGAGGTGGGGGCGACGGTGGCGCGGGAGGGGCTGGAGTTCGGGGTCCTCGGCCGTACCATCGCCGTCGGCGGCCAAATGATCACTATTCGTGGTCTCGGTGGTGTCTACGAGGACCTCTTCCTGCCCCTGTACGGGCAGCACCAGGCCCACAACGCCGCGTGCGCGCTGGTGGCCGTCGAGAGCTTCCTCGGCGGCGGCCGGGAGCGGCTGGACATCGAGGCGGTGCGGGCCGGCTTCGCCCAGGCCGACTCCCCGGGGCGCCTGGAGGTGCTCCGCCGCTCACCCACGGTGCTGCTGGACGGCGCGCACAACCTCGCGGGCGCGCGGGCGCTCGTCCAGGCGCTGGACGAGGCGTTCGGCTTCGGCCGCCTCGTCGGCGTCGTGGGGATACTCGCCGACAAGGACGCCGCCGGCATCCTCGCCACCCTCGAGCCGGTGCTGCACGACATCGTCGTCACCCAGAGCGGGTCACCGCGGGCGATGCCCGTGGACGACCTGGCGGCGGCCGCGGTGGACGTCTTCGGCCCCGACCGGGTGGAGGTCGCCGCCCGTCTGGACGACGCCCTCGACGCCGGTGTCCGGCTGGCCGAGCGGGACGGTGACCTCGGCGGTGCCGGGGTCGTGGTGACCGGATCGTTGGTGACGGTGGGTGAGGCTCGCCACCTGTTGCGCCGCTGACGGGTAGGTTGGCCGGCAGGCGTTGACCAACGGACGCCGGCCGGCATCTGTTGGTCGATGGATGTCGGCCACGGCGGATGTTGGCCGACAGATGTGTGCCAGCGGATGCGGGCCGACAGATGCGGACCGACAGATGTTGGCTGACGGATGTCCGTTGGTAGATGTTGCCGGTGGGCCGGACGTGGCGTGGCGGTGGATAACGTGGCGTGGCGGTGGATAAGGTCCACAGCAGCCGCCGGAGGACCGCGGCTGTCCACGCGAGCAGCTATGAGCAGCTATGAGAAGGAGTTCCGTGTCCGTCGAACGCACCCTCGTTCTGGTCAAGCCCGATGGCGTCAGCCGTGGCCTCGTCGGCGAGGTCGTCGGCCGGCTGGAACGCAAGGGGCTGACCCTGGTCGCCCTTGAACTGCGCACCCTTCAGCGCTCGGTCGCCGAGACCCACTACGGCGAGCACGCCGCCAAGCCGTTCTTCGGCGAGCTGGTCGACTTCATCGTCTCCGGCCCGCTGGTCGCGCTGGTGGCCGAGGGCCCGCGGGCGGTCGAGGCGGTGCGCGGCCTGATCGGCGCCACCGACCCGGTCAAGGCCGCCCCGGGATCCCTGCGCGGCGACTACGCCCTGGAGATCGGGCAGAACCTCGTCCACGGCTCGGACTCGCCCGAGTCCGCCAAGCGCGAGATCGACCTGTTCTTCCCGGGGCTCAGCTGACAGCCGGCCCCGCCCGGCCCGGGGAGCCGTTCCGGCCCTGAGGACGCGGAACGGGTGTGGCTGCGTCGGTGTGGCGTGCCGGTGGCGTGCCGCCCGCCGGCACGCCACACCCGGCGGACGGGTCCTGTTCCGTGCAGGTCTGGTTCACGCGGGTTACATTCGTGAGGGTTACGTAATGTTGTTACTCCGGGTGCCTTCATCGGGTTGTCTCGGGTAGCATTCTTGCTACTCCGAGTGTTAGAACTGATCCTACGGGCCGGGGCTGACAGCCCCGGTGGCCCGGCGTGGTGCGTGAACCGTCGCGCGCCACGTGTCCCGCACACCCATGGCAGGCTCGAGGGGCCCGGTTCACGCTCTTTGGTGTCTGCAACAGCGTCTCTACTGGATTGCCGGACTACTGGACTAGTGGATGGGGCCCGTCGAACAAGCAGTGGACACGAGATCGTTACGGACACCGCCTGCCTTGTACACCCCGCACACCCTGCGTGCGCACCCAGACCCCACACCCGGGAAGGCCGGCATCCGACGATGTCCAGTTCGCTGTCGTTCCTAGGCCGTGACATGGCCGTGGACCTTGGCACCGCCAACACCCTCGTCTACGTCCGTGGCCGCGGAATCGTCCTGAACGAACCCAGCGTGGTCGCGATAAACACCACCACGACGGGCATCCTCGCCGTCGGCACCGAGGCGAAGCGGATGATCGGCCGCACGCCCGGCAACGTCGTCGCGATCCGTCCGCTCAAGGACGGCGTCATCGCGGATTTCGACACCACCGAGCGCATGCTGCGCTACTTCATCCAGAAGGTCCATCGGCGCCGGCACTTCGCCAAGCCGCGGCTGGTCGTCTGCGTCCCCTCCGGCATCACCGGGGTCGAGCAGCGGGCGGTGAAGGACGCCGGCTACCAGGCCGGCGCGCGCAAGGTCTACATCATCGAGGAGCCGATGGCCGCGGCCATCGGAGCCGGCCTGCCGGTGCACGAACCCACCGGCAACATGGTGGTCGACATCGGCGGCGGCACCACCGAGGTGGCGGTGATCTCCCTCGGCGGGATCGTGACCAGCCAGTCCATCCGGACCGCCGGGGACGAGCTGGACACGGCCATCATCTCCTACGTCAAGAAGGAGTACTCGCTCATGCTCGGTGAGCGGACCGCGGAGGAGATCAAGATGGCCATCGGCTCCGCGCACAAGATGTCGGACGAGCCGAGCGCCGAGATCCGCGGCCGGGACCTGGTCTCGGGCCTGCCCAAGACCATCGTCGTCACCGCCGAGGAGATCCGTAAGGCGATCGAGGAGCCGGTGAACGCGGTCATCGACGCGGTCAAGGTCACCCTCGACAAGTGCCCGCCGGAGCTCTCCGGCGACATCATGGACCGCGGGATCGTGCTGACCGGTGGCGGAGCGCTCCTGCGCGGCCTGGACGAACGCCTGCGCCACGAGACCGGCATGCCGATCCACATAGCCGACAACCCGCTGCACTCGGTCGCGATGGGCTCCGGCAAGTGTGTGGAGGAGTTCGAGGCGTTGCAGCAGGTACTCATCTCCGAGCCCCGTCGCTGACCGTCCGCGGGTACGGGGGTTCTCTTCAGGTACGGAGGCCGGTGGTGGGACGTGACACCCGGCGTTCCCGCGTGATCATAATCGTGTTGCTCGTCGTGGCCTTTACCCTGATCACCATCGACTACCGTTCGAGCGAGCGCTCGTCGGGCGTGCGCGGTGCCCTGCGCGAGGTGTTCGGCGGGGTCGAGGGGGCGGTCACCGCGGTGACCCGTCCGGTCGGGCGCACCCTGTCCGCGCTGGCCCATCCCAACCGGTACCAGAAGCGTGCGGACGCCCTAGCCGCGGAAAACGCCGAGCTGCGCCGGCGCCTCGCCGAGGACGACGAGGTGCGGCGGCAGGCCACCGAACTGTCCAGCCTGCGGCTGCTCGCCGACCACGGGCAGTACACGATCATCCCGGCCAGGGTCATAGCGATCGGTGACATCACCGGGACGGACTGGACGGTCACGATCAACGCTGGCAGCGCCGACGGCGTCACCCCGGACAAGCTGGTGATCGACAACGACGGGCTGGTCGGCACCGTCCTGACCGCCACCGCCCATGCCGCCGTGGTACGGCTGGTGTCCAGCCCGGCCAGCCACATCGGCGCCCGGCTGGAGAACACCAGGCTGCTCGGCGCGGTGGCCGGCGGGGGCACTCCCGGCAGCCTGGCCTTCACCCTCTACGACGCCACCCTCCAGGTGAAGACGGGTGATCGCCTTGTGACGTTCGGCAGCAACGACTATGCCGGTGGGGTGCCGATCGGTGTCGTCACCAAGGTCCTGGACTCCGGCGGGGGGCTCTCGCGCTCGGCCGAGGTCACCACCTTCGCGGCCCTGGGCTCGCTGGACCTCGTCGGCGTTGTCGTCGGCCGGCCCGCCGCCGATCCGGGCGACCGGCTGCTGCCGCCACGCCCGGTGCCACCGCCGGCCGCCGCGCCGCCGGCCGCCGCA
>NZ_CAKKTM010000145.1 GCF_920888515.1 Protofrankia sp. CiP1_Cm_nod1
TCGTCGGCAGCGTCAAATGTGTATAAGAGACGGCGCCGCATCACCGGCCGCCGCGACGGGCCGGTCGCCGGCCACCGCGTCGCCGTCGCCAGGCACGCCCGCGCGGATCTCCCCGACAGCGACGCTCGCCCCCGCGGCGAGGACGTCCACCGGCTGAGGCGGGATCATGTGGGACACGGGTACGCGCGCGGCCGGGCCGCGGGGCAGGATCATCGTGGCCACCGTCGCCGTGATGGCCGTCCTGATCGTGGTGCAGGTGTCCGTCATCGCCGCGCTGCGCCTGCCGCTGGGCAGCCCCGACATCATCCTGATCGTGCTCTGCTTCGTGGCGCTGTGCCAGGGGCCCGTCACCGGCGCGGTCGTCGGCTTCAGTATCGGCCTGCTCGCGGACCTGCTCTCCACGCACGTCCTCGGCCAGACCGCGATGGTCTTCTCGCTGGTCGGGTACGGGGTGGGGCTCGTCGGGGAGGAGACCGACCGGTCGGCCTACCTGCCGCTGGCCGTCGCCGCCGGCGCGTCGGCCCTCGGGACGGCCGGGCACGCCGCGATGGCCGGCATCATCGGCCAGCCGAGCCTGACCGGTAGCCAGACGCTGCTGCGCGTGCTCGGCGCGGCGCTCTACGCGCTGGTCCTGACTCCGGTCATCTTCCCGCTGGTCACGGCCGGGCTGCGGCGCCTGCACAGGGAGCAGCCGTGATCAGGGGGCGGGCGAGGCGGCCGGGCCCCCTGGAGGAGTCCCTGGATGACCGCATCCGGGTACGGCTGGTCGTCCTGCGCGTCCTGGCGGTCTCCCTGCTGATCACACTTGGTGCCCGGCTGTGGACCCTGCAGATACTCAACGGTGATCACTACCGCCACCTCGCGGAGACGAACCGGGTCCGTGAGGTCGTCACCCCGGCGATCCGTGGCCTGATCGTGGACGACCAGGGGCAGCCCCTTGTCCGCAACCGGACCTCCCTGGTCATATCGGTGAACCGGTCGGTCACCGACCGGCAGGAGGACTCCGGACAGGCCGTGCTGGAGCGGCTGTCGGACGCGATCGGGATGCCCGTCGCCGACATCAGTGCGCGTATCCAGTTCTGCTCCGCCACGGTGAAGCCGCCGTGCTGGAACGGCTCGCCCTACCAGCCGGTCCCGGTGGCCAAGGACGTCTCCGCGCAGCAGGCGCTGGCGATCATCGAGCATCCCGACCGGTTCCCCGGGGTCTCGGCCGACCTGCAGGCCGTGCGCGAGTACCCCCAGGGCTCCCTGGCCGCGCACGAGCTGGGGTATCTCAGCCCCGTCACCCAGAAGCAGCTCGACGCCGACGGCGCCAGCAAGGGATACCACCAGAACAGCCTGGTCGGTGTCGCCGGGCTGGAGAACACCTACGACGCGGACCTGCGGGGCGCCGACGGCGTGCAGCGGCTCGAGGTCGACCGGTTCGGGCGGGTCGCGGGCACCGCGTCGGCCACCGCGCCGAGCAGCGGTGACAACCTCGTGCTCTCGCTCGACATCGGTGTCCAGCAGGCGGTCGAGCAGACCCTGCGCAAGACCCTGGACTCCCTTGGCGGCGGGCAGGCGCGCACCGCCTCCGGCGTCGTGCTCGACGCGAGGACCGGCCGTGTGATCGCCATGGCGAGCCTGCCCTCCTACGACCCGTCGGTCTTCGTCGGGGGCGTCTCCGAAGCCGACTACCAGGCACTGTCCGACCAGGCCAACGGGATTCCGCTGCTGTCGCGGGCGTACCAGGGCTCGAGCGCGCCCGGGTCCACGTTCAAGCCGGTGTCGACCCTGACCGCGCTGACCAGCCTCGGCGCGTCGGCCACCAGGAAGTACGACTGCGCGCCCACCCTGCAGATCGGCACCCAGACCTTCCACAACTTCGAGGGGTCGTCCGCCGGGCCGATCACCCTCCATCAGGCCCTGGTCATCTCCTGCGACGTCATCTTCGACCAGTTCGCCTACGAGGCGTGGCTGGCCGACGGCGGGCTGCGCAACGGCCGCGGCCCGTACCGGGAGCCCAACGAGTACTTCGTCAGGATGGCCCGCGCCCTGGGGTTCGGCAGCCGCACCGGCATCGACCTGCCGGGCGAGACGGCCGGGTCGGTCGTCGACCGGGCCGGCGCGAAGGAGATCTGGGAGGAGCTGAAGGACTCCTACTGCCGCCGGGCCCGCAACGGCTACCCGGAGGCCACCGACCCGGCCAAGGCCGAACGCTTCCGCCAGTACGCCGCCGAGGCGTGCGTCGACGGCTACCTGTACAACGGGGGCGCGGCGGTCCAGTTCGCGATCGGGCAGGGGCAGTACCTGTCGGTCAGCCCGTTGCAGCTCGCGGCCGCCTACGCCGCCATCGCCAACGGCGGGACGCTGTACCAGCCCACCCTGGCCAAGGCGGTGATGGCCCCGGACGGCCGCGTCGTGCGGACCATCGAGCCCAGGGCCGCCGGCAGGCTGCCGGCCGCGCCCGACACGCTGGCCTACCTCCGCGAGGCCCTGCACGGGGTGACCAGCGAAGGCGGCGGGACCGCGACCGGGGTGTTCGCAGACTGGCCGAACGACACCATCCCGGTCGCGGGCAAGACCGGTACCGCCGAGGTGGAGGGCTCCGGGGACACCTCCTGGTTCGCCTCGTTCGCGCCCGCGAACGACCCGCAGTTCGTCGTTGTCGTGACCATCCCGGACTCCGGGACCGGCGCCGAGTACGCGGCCCCGGCCGTGAAGGCCATCTACCAGAGCATCTACGGCATCGGACGCCCCGCGGCGTTCGCCGGCGGCAGGCCGCCGTCCCAGCTGCCCCGCCTCAAGCAGGACGGGACGTTCGCCGCCGACACGGCTCCCGAGCCGGCCCCCGGCACAGCGGCCCCCGGTGCGGCCGTCCCCGGTGCGGCTGCCCTCGGTGCGGCTGCCCCGGGCACGGCTGCCCTCGGTGCGACTGCCCCCGGTGCGGCCGCGGCGGGTACCGCGGCGGCGCCGGCCGCCGGCCTGTCGGGTATCTCGTTCACCGGCCGGTCCACCGG
>NZ_CAKKTM010000146.1 GCF_920888515.1 Protofrankia sp. CiP1_Cm_nod1
CGCCCGCGGCGGTCCCGGGCGCGGTGGACGCCGCCGCCCGCGGGCCGCCCGCCGTCCCCGCGCATCCCGGGGCTCCTCCCAGCGCTGGTTCCGGCTGGCGTCGAGGGCTCCCGGGCCACCCGCTCTTCTATCGGCGATCATGGATGGAGGGTTCATGACGAGCCCGACGGCCCTGCGTTCGTCCCCGGTCCCACCGCGCGGCCGGATCGGCCAGCTGCGCGACCGGGCGTCGGGCCGGCACTCCCCGCTGCGCCGGCTGGACTGGCCACTGCAGATCTGTGTGATCATGTTGTCGGTGCTCGGGGCGCTGCTGGTGTGGTCCGCCACCCGGCAACGCGAGACCGAGAGCGGCGGCGACCCGCAGATATTCCTCAAGCGCCACCTGCTCAACCTGGCCATCGGGCTGGTGCTCGCGGGTGTGGCGACGATCGTCGACTATCGCATTCTGCGGGCATACGCGCCGTTCGTGTACCTGGGATCGCTGCTCGGCCTGGTCGCCGTTCTGCTGGTGGGCTCGACGATAAACGGGGCGCACTCCTGGATCGTCCTGCCGGCCGGTTTCCAGCTGCAGCCCTCGGAATTCGCCAAGGTGGCGCTCATCCTCGGGATGGCGATGGTTCTCGGGGAGAAACACGACGACCGCGACACCGGCATCCGGCTCAGCCCCGGCCACCAGGACGTCATTCTGGTGCTCGCGCTGGCGGCCGTGCCGATGGCGCTCATCATGATGCAGCCGGACTTCGGCACCGTCATGGTGTTCGTGTTCGTCATTCTCGGCATGCTCGCGGTCAGTGGCGCCCCGAGCAGGTGGGTGATCGGGCTTATTCTGTGCGGGATCCTCTTCGGCGGGGCCATCCTGCAGTTCCATCTGCTCAAGCCGTACCAGGAGGCGCGGCTGACCGAGTTCGTCCGGGACAACCAGAACACCTCGTCGACCGGCTACAACGTCGACCAGGCCATGACGGCGATCGCCAACGGCGGCCTGGCCGGCCGCGGCCTGTTCGGCGGGACGCAGACCCAGGGCCAGTTCGTGCCCGAGCAGCAGACCGACTTCGTCTTCACGGTCGCCGGGGAGGAACTGGGCTTTCTCGGTGCCGGCGGGGTCCTGGTGCTGCTCGGCGTGGTGCTGTGGCGGGCCCTGACGATCGCGTTCGACTCCGGTGACACCTTCGGTACGATGATCGCTACCGGGGTGGTGTGCTGGTTCGCGTTCCAGATGTTCGTCAACATCGGGATGACCCTGGGGGTCATGCCGGTGACCGGGCTGCCCCTGCCGTTCCTGTCCTACGGGGGGTCGTCGATGTTCGCCAACCTGCTGGCGGTCGGTCTGTTGCAGAACGTCCGGCTACGGTCCCGTTCAGACCCTTACGCCCTGTGATGACCTGGTGAGGCTGGCCCGGTGGATCCGCCGCTGACCGTGTTCATCGGTTGCCGGCAGTGTTCGGTGGTTGCCGATGGTGTTTGTCGGTCGCCGACAGCAGCCGTCCGTCGTCGGCCGTGTCGCTGGCCGGCTTGTGTGCCGTAGGCTCGCGGACATGTCCGGACAGTCGCTGTTCCCTCGCCTGGAACCGCTGTTGCCGCGGGTCCGCAAACCCGTGCGCTATCTCGGCGGCGAAGGAAATTCCCAGGTCAAGCCCTGGGCGGACGCGCTGGTTCGCTGGTGCCTGATGTATCCCGACGCCTACGAGGTCGGCCTTCCCAACCAGGGCGTCCAGATCCTCTACGAGATCCTCAACGAGCAGCCGGACGTCCTGGCCGAACGCACTTACTCGGTCTGGTCGGACCTGGAGGAGCTGCTGCGCGAGCACGGCATCCCCCAGTTCACCGTGGACGCCCACCGCGCGGTCGGTGACTTCGACCTGCTGGGGGTGAGCTTCTCCACCGAGCTCGGCTACACCAACCTGCTGACCGCCCTGGACCTCGCGGGCATCCCGCTGCACGCCGCCGACCGGGACGAGCGGCATCCGGTCGTCATCGCGGGCGGGCACGCGGCGTTCAACCCCGAGCCGGTCGCGGCCTTCGTCGACGCGGTCGTCCTCGGTGACGGCGAGCAGGCGGTCCTGGAGATCACCGATGTCGTCCGCGCCTTCAAGACCGCCGGCCGGCCCGGCGGGCGGGCGCAGCTGCTCCTGCGGCTGGCCCGGCGCGGGCTGGTCTACGTGCCGTCCTGCTACGACGTGGACTACCGGCCGGACGGCCGGATCCGCGCGGTCACCCCGAACCGTCCCGGGGTGCCGGCCCGGCCGGCCAAGCACACCGTGAGCAACCTGGACGCCTGGCCGTACCCGAAGGCGCCGCTGGTCCCGCTGGCGGAGACCGTCCACGAGCGGATGAGCGTGGAGATCTTCCGCGGCTGCACGCGTGGCTGCCGCTTCTGCCAGGCCGGGATGATCACCCGTCCGGTCCGGGAGCGCAGCATTGACACCGTCGGCGAGATGGTCGCCCGGGGCCTGGCGGCCTCCGGGTTCACCGAGGTCGGGCTGTTGTCGCTGTCCAGCGCAGACCACAGCGAGATCGGTGAGATGGCCAAGGGCCTGGCCGACCGGTACGAGGGCACCCACACCTCGCTCAGCCTGCCCTCGACCCGGGTGGACGCGTTCAACGTCACACTGGCCAACGAGTTCTCCCGCAACGGCCGGCGCAGCGGGCTGACCTTCGCCCCGGAAGGCGGCTCCGAACGGCTGCGCCGGGTCATCAACAAGATGGTCAGCGAGGAGGACCTGGTCCGCACGGTCAGCACCGCCTACGCCCAGGGCTGGCGGCAGGTGAAGCTGTACTTCATGTGCGGCCTGCCCACCGAGACCGACGAGGACGTCCTGGCGATCGCCGGCCTCGCCCGCGAGGTGATCAGGGCCGGGCGGCGGGCCAGCGGGCACCGCGACATCCGCTGCACGGTGTCGATCGGCGGCTTCGTGCCCAAGGCGCACACACCGTTCCAGTGGGCGGCCCAGGCCTCCCATGAGGTCACCGACGCCCGGCTGCGGCTGCTGCGCGACGCCATCCGCGGCGACCGGGAGGTGGGGCGGGCGATCGGTTTCCGCTACCACGACGGCCGCCCGGGCGTGATCGAGGGTCTGCTCGCCCGCGGTGACCGCCGGGTTGGCGCGGTGATCGAACGGGTATGGCGCGACGGTGGCCGGTTCGACGGATGGAGCGAGCACTTCTCCTTCGAGCGTTGGGAGAAGGCCTGCGCCGCGGAGCTGGAGCCGTTGGGGGTCTCCCTCGACTGGTTCACCACCCGTGAGCGCGACGAGCGCGAGGTACTGCCCTGGGACCACCTGGACTCCGGCCTCGACCGTGACTGGCTGTGGTCGGACTGGCAGGAGGCGCTGCGCGGCGCCGAGCTGGACGACTGCCGCTGGACCCCCTGCTACGACTGCGGGGTCTGCCCGGCCATGGGCACGCAGACCCAGATCGGCCCGACCGGCCGGACCCTCCTGCCGCTCGTGTCGACCGGGCCGGGCCGGACCGGTGGCCCCGGTGCCCCCGACGGCCCCGGTGCCCCCGACGGCCCCGGTGCCCCCGACGGACTCGGGAACCCGGGTGGCCCCGGCGCCTCGGACAGCGCCGGCAGGACAGCCGATGCCGCGGCGTCCTGAGGGCCCGCCCCCGCCACCGGTCGTCGCGCGGGTGCGGGTGCGGTTCGCCAAGCGGGGGCGGTTGCGTTTTCTGTCCCACCGGGATGTCGCACGGACCTTCGAGCGTGCCCTGCGGCGCGCGGGCGTCCCGATGGCGTACTCGGCGGGCTTCAGCCCGCATCCGCGCATCTCCTGGCTGGGCGCCGCCCCCACGGGCGCCGCCAGCGAGGCCGAGTACGTCG
Source organism: Protofrankia sp. CiP1_Cm_nod1 (assembly GCF_920888515.1). GTDB lineage: Bacteria > Actinomycetota > Actinomycetes > Frankiales > Frankiaceae > Protofrankia. The sequence continues at coordinate 3,821 of NZ_CAKKTM010000146.1, forward strand.
AGCTCGCCCTGGCCGAGCACCGCCAGCCCCGGGCGCTGGGGGAGGCGCTGGACGCGGCCCTGCCAGCCGGGCTGGACGTGGTGGCCTGCGCGCAGGCGGCCGCGACACCGCTGGCGGAGCTGGTGGACGCGTCGCACTGGTGGATCCGGCTGCCGGGTGTCGCGCCCACCGCGTTGGCCGCCGCCGTCGACGTGCTGCTCGCCCGTGACCTGGTGGAGGTGGAGCGGGTCACCAAGGACGGACATCGGCGCTTCGATGTCCGTCAGGCAGTGGTCTTGATGGTTTGCCGTGCGGAGAACGACACGTGTGCGATACTGGATACGGTTGTGCGGCACACGACGCCCGCCGTACGACCCGACGACATGCTGACCGCCCTCTGTGTGGTCGCCGGCCTCCGGCCGCCAGTACCACCCGAACCACTGCGGCTCGGGCAAGGTCGGCTGCTGGCGGATGGCACCGTGGCGGATCCGCTCATGCCGGACCGCGACGACGCGGGACGACTGGTCGGCCGAATCGATGCGTGATGCAGGGTGTCGCAGGATTCGCCGGTGGTACGCCGCCGGACCGAGACAGTGGTTCCTGAGCGGTCGCGACTGTGACAGCAGCGCGCCCGGGGACCCCGAGAGGCTTCATAACCCGTGCCCGAAGACATTTTGACAGGCTCCGATGAGACACTCATCACTCGTCCAGCGCCGAGACGGCGGCGCGCCGCCGGACGATCAGCCGGACCTCCGCCCGAGCTCCTGACCGGGAACGGGGCCGCAACCGCCGCTGACATCAGCGCGCAGGCCCCGGCCGGGTCACCCGAGCCACCCGGTACGCCGTTGCCACCGGACGAACCGGTAGCCGTCGGCGACGTGACCAGCGAGGACGTGACCAGCGAGGACGTGACCAGCGAGCCGGCCGCCGCGACGAACAATCCGCCAGAACCGGCAGCCGCGCTGTCGACGGCAGCGCCGTCGGCACCGGCTCGGCCGGCTCGGTCGGCTGAGCCGCCGGTAACAGAGCCGTCGGTAACGGCGGCGCAGCCGACGGCCGTCCAACCCACCGGTTCCGAGCGGTCGTTGCCGGCCGCGTCCGAGCCTGATCCGTCCCTTTCTGATCTTAGTGGTTCCGCGGCCACGCGGGCCGGCGGACCGCGGACGTCGGCGACCGGCGACGCCGCCCCGGCCGCGAAGCCACGGCTGCGCCGTGGCCGGGCGGTCACGGCGGTGACCTTCCAGGCGCCCGAACCCGCCGCGATCGAGCTGGTGCAGCGCCGCCGCCGTGAGTCCTCGCCACCTGCCAGCGACACCTTCTCGTTCGGTGCCGACAGGGTGAACGGGGACGCCGTGAACGGCTCCGGCGAAGTGGCCACCGCCGCGGCCGGCCCGTCTGCCGATACCGGTGGGGACCGGCGGTACGCGCGGTCCGGGCCGGGGCCGGCCGTTGGCGCCGGCCCGCGCGTCGACGAAGATCCCGAGCCCGAGCCGGAGCTCGCCGGATACACCGATGTCGACGCGCCGACGGCGGCCGATCTGGCGGCCGACGACGGCGACGGCGACGGCGACGGCGACGGCGGTTCGACGCGCCGGCGCCGCCGTGGCCGGCGGGGACGCGGCCGGGCTCGCGCCGACGAGGAGACCGACAACATCGACGAGCTGGACAGCGCCGCCTTCGACGGGGCGCCCGGCCGTCCCGACGAGGACGGCCTGGACAGCACACCCGGTTCCGGTCGCACCGGGGCCGACGACCCACGGCCGGCGGCGGACCGGGAGCCGGCGGACCCCGATGAGCCCGCGCGGCCCCGGGCCGGGCAGGCCGGCCCGGCC
>NZ_CAKKTM010000147.1 GCF_920888515.1 Protofrankia sp. CiP1_Cm_nod1
GTGCCACCGTCGTCGGCAGGCAGCGCGCCGTCGGGCGCGGTGGCAACGGCTGGCGCGGCATCGGGCGCCATCGCCCCGGATGCCCAGCCGCCCGGGGCGGCCTCGGCCGCTGCCGTGCCCCCAGCACCCGGCACCGAGCCCGCTGACAGCACAGCTCCCGGTACGGAGACCGTTCATGACGCGGCCGTTCATGACGCGGCCGTTCATGACGCGGCCGTTCATGACGCGGCCGGCCACGACACGGCCGGCCACGACACGGCCGGCCACGACGGCCCGGCCAACGGCCCGGGGCCGTCGTCGAACGGATCCCGGTCATCGGGAGCGCGTGCCGGACGTCGGCGTGCCTCGCGGGCGGTCGCGCCGCCCCAGGAGAGCGCGCCGGGCGACCTGGAGACGGTCGGGGGCGCGGCCCGCGAGAGCTGACCGGTCGCGCACCGCGGGATCCTGGCCCGTGACCGGGATCCCCGGCCTGCCGTCGGCAGGGATTCTTCCGCCGGCGGCTTCCGGCTGCCGGTGTGGCTGCCCGGCCGTGGTTTCAGTGCCGGCCGGCGGACGCGTCCGCCACCGTCCGGTACGACCGCACCGGCTCCCGGCGGACGAAGTCACCCCGCTGGCGTTCGCGCAGCAGCGCGTCCAGGACGGCCCGGGACCGCTGGAGCGCGCCGTCGACGGCGTCGCTGGCGCGGTGGCTGTCCCCCATCTGCAGGGCGTAGGAGGCGACCACCAGCGCCTGGACGACGTCGTCCTGGGCGCAGAGGGTGTCGCCGTCTGAGTCGCCGTCGGGGCCGGGGCCGGGGCCACCGTCGCTCTTCTCGGCCTTCCCGCTCCTTGCGGCCCAGGTCCTCGCGGTTCCGCTCCTCGTGGCGCCGGTCCTCGTGGCGAAGCCGCCGGCCGTGGCCAGGCCGCGGGCCTGCACCGCGAGCCAGCACGCGGCGCCCGCCGTGCCCAGCGCCCACAGGGCGCGCAACGCGGTGGGAAGGCCGACCAGATCGTTGACGGCCACCCCGGTCACGGTCGTGATGACGACAGCGGACGCCGCGATCGTCGCCGACCGGCGCGGCGGGTCCGTGGCGTGGGCCGCGGCCACCAGCGGCCACCCGGCGGTCAGGACGGCGGCGACCGTCACAGCACCAGCGCTCCAGATCACGACCTGCCACCCCACCCACCCCACCGTGCACCCCCGTCTGGCTGGCGTTGCCGCGACGGCTGCCGGTCCGGGCAGCCACCCCCAGAGTGGATGGTTGCGTGCCCGTGAGCGGACCGCCATGGTTCATCCGTGCCATGGCGGGATGCGTCTGGTGGGTGGGTGTGGGCGCGTCCGCCGCGGGCCTGTCGCGCGGGCCGGCGCCGGGCCGGTACATGCCGTTCCGAGGCTTGCCGGCATTCCGGGGGCTTGCCGGTGTTCGAGGGGCTCGCCGGCATGGTGGTAATGTCGTGGCGGTCCGCGTCGGTGTCGGTGCGGCCGGCCAGCGGCCGGTTGAACGGCTGACCAGCGGCCGGTCCCGGCTGGCCAGCGGCGTTGTGGTTGGCCGACGGTGTTAAGGTAGTGCAATCAGGGCCGGGTGCGGGGTGTTTTCGCCGCGCCAGTCAGAGCCCCTGAGGGTGGCGGTGTCCGTCAGCGGTCGCGCCGTCTTGTCCTCGGGTGCTCCAACGCCCGTCCGACTTCAGCAAGGAGAACCGGTGTACGCGGTCGTGGCCAGCGGCGGCAAGCAGCACAAGGTCGCCGTCGGCGATGTCGTCGACGTCGAGCTCGTTCCGGGCGAGCCGGGTGCGGCCGTCAATCTGCCCGCTCTTCTGCTTGTCGACGGCGACGTGGTGACCCACGACAGGGACGCGCTCGCGTCCGTCGAGGTGACCGCCGAGGTCGTCGAGATCGTCAAGGGTCCCAAGATCAGGATCCACAAGTTCAAGAACAAGACCGGCTACCACAAGCGGCAGGGTCACCGCCAGAAGCTGACCCGCCTGCGGGTGACCGGTATCGAGACCGGGAAGGCCTGAAGCGACATGGCGCACAAGAAAGGCGCGAGCTCGTCGCGCAACGGCCGCGACTCGAACGCCCAGCGTCTCGGTGTGAAGCGTTTCGGCGGCCAGTATGTCAACGCCGGCGAGATCATCGTCCGGCAGCGTGGCACACACTTCCACCCTGGTGGGCAGGTCGGCCGCGGTGGCGACGACACGCTGTTCGCGCTGGCCGCCGGGCATGTCCAGTTCGGTACCCGGCGGGGCCGTCGGGTCGTCAACGTCATACCCGCCGAGGAGCTTCTGTCCGCCTGATCCAGGCGGGTGTTGCCGGTCGGCCGCGGTTGAGGAAAGCAGCGGTGCGGTGCCCACCTTCGTTGACCGCGTCGTCCTCCACGTCACCGCGGGTGATGGTGGGCATGGCTGCGCGTCGGTCCACCGGGAGAAGTTCAAGCCGCTCGGTGGGCCGGACGGCGGCAACGGCGGCCGGGGCGGTGATGTCATCGTCCGGGTCGACCCGGACGTGACCACCCTGCTGGACTTCCACTTCCACCCGCACCAGCGGGCATCTGGTGGGCGGCCCGGCCAGGGCTCCAACCGGCACGGCGCCGACGGCACCGACCTCGTCCTGCCCGTGCCGGACGGCACCGTCGTCCTGCGGCCGGACGGCGAGCAGATCGCCGACCTTGTCGGTGCTGGCAGCTCCGTGGTCCTCGCCCGTGGCGGGCGCGGCGGGCGGGGCAACGCCGCGCTTGCCTCCAGCCGGCGCAAAGCCCCCGGGTTCGCGGAGCTCGGCGAGCCGGGGGAGCAGCTCGACGCCGTCCTCGAGCTCAAGACCGTTGCCGACGTGGCGCTGGTCGGTTTCCCCAGCGCGGGCAAGTCCTCGCTGGTGTCGGTACTCAGCGCCGCCAGGCCGAAGATTGCTGACTACCCGTTCACGACGTTGGTGCCCAACCTCGGCGTGGTACAGGCCGGCGACAACGCGCCGTACACGGTGGCCGACGTCCCCGGCCTCATACCCGGCGCGAGCACCGGGCGCGGCCTCGGCCTGGAGTTCCTGCGCCATGTCGAACGCTGCTCGCTCATCGTCCACGTGCTCGACTGCGCCACCCTCGAACCCGGTCGCGACCCCCTGACCGACCTGGACGTGATCGAGTCCGAGCTCGCGGCCTACTCGACGGACCTGTCCGACCGGCCGCGCGCCGTCGTCCTCAACAAGATCGATGTTCCGGACGCCCGCGAGCTGGCGGAGCTGGTCACCCCCGAGCTCACCGCCCGTGGGCTGGACGTCCTCGCGGTGAGCAGCGCGACCCGCGAAGGCGTGCGGGCGCTCTCGCTCGCCCTGGCCGAACGGGTCGCCGAACATCGTGCCGCGCGGCCGCCGCAGGCGTTCCAGCGGGTCGTCATCCGGCCCCGCGCGGTTGACGAACCCGACTTCACCGTGCGTGCGCATGACGACGGGTTCGTCGTGGCCGGTGCCAAGCCGCTGCGCTGGGTCCGGCAGACCGACTTCAGCAACGACGAGGCGATCGGCTTCCTCGCCGACCGCCTCGCCCGGCTGGGGGTGGAGGCCGAACTCGCCCGGCTCGGCGCGGAATCCGGCGTGGCGGTCACCATCGGTGACGTCACCTTCGACTGGGAGCCGCAGCTGAGCCGCCGTGGCGGCCGGATCATCGATGATCATGAAGATGGGGCGGCCGGGCCGGAGTCGACCCTCGGCCCGCGGGGCAGCGACGACCGGCTGGTCACCTCCACCCGGCTGACCCGTGCGCAGCGGCTCGCCAGCCGGGCCCGCGGCCGCGAAGTTCTCACCGACCAGAACGCCGGCCCGTACGGCCCGGACATCACCGACGACCTTGAGGCCCCCGACCTTGAGGCTCCCGACATTCTCGACCTGGACAATCCAGGCGGCCTCGACCGTTCGGGCGGCCCTGACCGTTCCGGCAGCTCCGATGGCCGGGAGGACGAGCTCGAAGCGTGACAGACCGTGATTTCGTGCTGCGGGCCGACCGGGTCGTGGTGAAGGTCGGCTCGTCGTCACTGACCACCGCGGCCGGCGGTATCGACGGCGACCGCGTCGACGTCCTGGTCCGGGCGCTCCTGCCGCGGGCCGGCCGGCTGGTACTGGTCTCCTCGGGAGCCATCGCCGCCGGGCTCGCGCCACTGGGCCTGACCCGCCGCCCCCGGGACCTGGCGACCCTGCAGGCCGCGGCCAGCGTCGGGCAGAGCATGCTGGTGCACCGGTACGCGACCGCGTTCGGACGCGCCGGCCACCAGGTCGGCCAGGTGCTGCTCACCGCCACCGACGTGGTGCGCCGCACCCACTACCGCAACGCCCGGACCACCCTCGACCGGCTGCTGGAACTCGGCGTGGTCCCCGTCGTCAACGAGAACGACGCGGTGGCCACCCAGGAGATCCGGGTCGGTGACAACGACCGCCTCGCCGCGATCGTCGCGCATCTGGTCTCCGCGGACCTGCTGGTCCTGCTCTCGGACGTGGACGGCGTCTACGACGCCAACCCTCGGCGCGGCCCGGCCACCATGATCCGCGAGGTCCGGACGGACGCCGACCTCGACGGGGTCGGCACCCGGGGCACCGGCAGCGCCGGCGTGGGCGTCGGCGGCATGGCAACCAAGATCGACGCTGCCCGGATGGCGGCCTCGGGCGGGGTCACGACACTGATCACCTCGGCGGCGAACGCCGCCACCGCGCTAGCCGGCGCCGAGGTGGGGACGGTGTTCCACCCCAGCGGCCCGCGCCGCGCGTCCCGGCTGCTGTGGCTGGAGCACGCGACCACCCCGCAGGGCCGGCTGTTCCTCGACGACGGGGCGGTGAACGCGATCGTGAACCGGCGGGTGTCGCTGCTGCCTGCCGGGGTCACCAGGGTCGACGGCGACTTCGTCGCGGGCGACCCGGTGGACCTGGTCGACCCGTCCGAGCGGCCGGTCGCCCGCGGCCTGGTCGCCTACGACGCCACGGAGCTGCCCGGGATGCTGGGCCGCTCGACGTTCGACCTGGCCGCGGAACTCGGCTCCTCCTACGAACGAGAGATCGTCCACCGCGACGACATCGTGCTCCTCCAGCGGAGACCGTAGGCAGAAACCGTCGTCACCACGACGTTTTCCACCTACGGCTGCCGCCACCGTAGGTGGAAAACGTCACGGCGGCACCGGTTTCCACCTACGGCTTGCGCGTTGAGGGCCAGCTCAGATGGTGGTGCGTACGTGGCTGCCGTGGGGCTGTTTGATGACGGTGATCTGGGTGGGGATGCGCTGGCGCAGGTCCGCGACGTGGCTGACGATGCCGACCAGCCGGCCGCCGGAGCGCAGGCTGTCCAGGACGTTCATGACCTCCTCCAGGCTGTCCGGGTCGAGGCTGCCGAACCCCTCGTCGATGAACAGCGCGTCCATGGCCTGGCCGCCGGACTCGGCGGTGACCACGTCGGCGAGGCCCAGCGCCAGGGACAGGGCGGCCTGGAAGGTCTCCCCGCCGGAGAGGGTGGCGGTGTCGCGCCGCCGGCCCGTCCAGGCGTCCTCGACCAGCAGGCCGAGGCCGGCCCGCCGGCGCCGGTCCCGCCGCTCACCGCTGTCGTGGACGAGGGTGAACCGGCCGCCGCTCATCGCCGCCAGGCGTCCGCTCGCCGCCGCCGCGACCTCCTCGAGACGGGCGGCGAGGACGAAGCTCGACAGCGGCATGCCGTGACGGTTGCCACCACGGCCCGTGGCCAGCTCGGCGAGGCCGCGCAGTTCCGCCGCGGCCTCGCGCAGCGGTGGTACCGCGGCGAACGCGGCGGCGAACGCGGGCACCAGGTCGGACAGCCGCCGGGCCCGGTCGCCGGCGCGCGCCGCCTCGGTGAGCGCCGCTTCGTGCCGCTGCCGGGCCGCGAGCGCCTCCGCCTCCCGTTCGGCCACCGGTGCCGGTGTGTCCGGATCAACGGCCAGCTGGGGGCTGGCCAGCTGCGAGCGCACCGTGACAAGATCGTCGCGATAGGCCGTCAGACGTGCCTCGGTGCCGAGGATCCAGCCTTCCTCCCGGCAGGCGGCCTGGGCCGCGGCCACGTCCGGGAAGCCGGCGTCGTGGGCGTCGTGGCCGGCGCCGGTCGCGGCGCGGCGGTACTCCTCCTCGGCCAGGGCCGTGGCCGAAGCGGCCGCGTGGCAGTCGGAGTAGGCGTCGGCGAACTGGGCGACCTCGCGTTGGCGGGCGGCCAGCCGCCCGACGTCCCGCAGCTCCGGCGGCAGGCTGGCCCGCTGCCGTTCGGCCCGGGCCCGGCACTCCTGCGCCCGGGTGCGGGCGAGCTGCTCACCGGCGGTGTGGCCGGCCAGGTCGGCCGTGGCCCGGGTCTCCTCCTGACGGGCCCGCTCAAGCGCCCGTTCGGCGGCCGGGAGGTCGTCGGCCTGCGCGGCGAGCGCCTCGGCCCGGTCCGCCAGGCCGGCCGCGGCCTGCTCGAACACGTCGACGGGGAGCACAGCGGGCAGGTCGGGGCCCGCGGGCAGCTCTCCCAGCCGCGCGACGCCGACCACGGCGTCGTGGTCCACGGGCCTGTGATCGACGGTCCTGTGATCGGCCTGGCCGGCGGAGCCGTAGGTGGCTCCGTGGCCGGCGCTCCCGTGGCCGGTGGCTCCGTAGGCGGCACCGTGGCCGGTGGCTCCGTGGCCGGCGGAACCGTGGCCGGCGGAACCGTGGTCGGTGGCCCTGGGGTCGTGGTGCCCGGGGGGTGTGCGGTCGGTGCTCCCACGGTCGCTGGTGTCGTGACCGGCGATGTTGCCGCGCGCATCCTCGCGGTCGTTTTTCTCGTCGTTCCCGCCGGGGACGGGGTCGGCCGCGCCCAGTATGGTCACCGTCGCGAACGCCCTGACGGGGCGGGGCGGCCCGCTGGCGACGTCCTCGGCGGGCAACGGGCCGCGCGGCGTGACGGACTCGGCGCGCGCACCGCCGGCCGGACCCACCGCGGTGACGTCCACCACCGACGTGACATCCACCACCGGCGTGTCCGCCGT
>NZ_CAKKTM010000148.1 GCF_920888515.1 Protofrankia sp. CiP1_Cm_nod1
GTCGGCGTCGGCCTCGAGATCGTCCGGTTCGGTGGCTGAGGCGGCCTCGGCGGCCCGGGCCGCCACCCGGGCGAGGTCGCCGCGCGCGGCGGCCAGCCGCTCGCCCGCGATCTTGGCCTGGTCGGCGAGCCACTGTTCGGCGTGCTCGAACCGGCTGACGGCGAACAGGCGCTTGAGCAGCCGTTCCCGCGTGTCGTGGTCGGCCTGGAGGAAGTCGGCGAAACGCCCCTGCGGCAGCATGATCACTTGGAAGAACTGCTCGGCGGTCATCCCGAGCAGCCGGCCGATCTCGAGCCCGACGTCCTCGTTGCGCTGGGCGACAGCCTCCCAGCCGGTGTCGGTCCGGCGCCTGAGCAGGGCGGTCGGGTTCACCCGGGAGCTGCCCTCGCCGCCGCGCCGGGGCCTGTCCCAGCCGGCTGTACGGGTGATCTGGTAGCGCTGCCCGGACACGCTGAACTCCAGCCGGACCTGTGGCTGGGCGTCCGCCTCGGCATGGTGGGAGCGCAGGTCCTTCGCGCGGGCCCGCAGCCCCGGGACGACCCCGTAGAGTGCGAAGCCGAGCGCGTCGAGCAGCGTGGTCTTCCCGCCGCCGGTCTCGCCGCACAGCAGTACCAGGCCGCCGGCCCCCAGCCGGTCGAAATCCAGCTCGACCTTCCCCGGGAAGGCTCCGAAGGCGGTGAGTTCCAGCCGGTGCGGGCGCATCAGGCCGCGTCCTCGGCCCGGCGGGCGTCGTCCAACGCCGCCTGTAACAGGGCCCGTTCACGCTCGCTCGATTCGGAGCGCACATGGGCGACGAACGCCTCGGCCACCGCGAGATCGGGACGCCCGTGGACGCGCCGGCCGTAGGTGAGCTCGTCGCCGGTGGCGTCGAGCGCGGGCTCGTGACTGAGGGTGAGAGCGAAGGGGAAGCGGCGTTGCAGGGCCGCCATCGCGTCCAGCGGGCGGACCGGGTCGGTGAGCACCACCGAGACGAAGTCGGCGGTGTGCCGTTCGTAGTCGGCGGTGGCCATCAGCTCCGCGAGCCGGCCGCGCAGCCGGGCGAGGCCGCGGTACACGGGGACCGGGATCTCCTCCAGCCCGCACAGGCCGTCCGCGTCGATCTCCACCAGCAGCGACGACTTGACGTCGCCCGCCTCGGAGAACGAGTAGGGCAGCGGCGAGCCGCTGTAGCGCAGGCCCTCGTCCAGCGCCTGTGGCCGGTGCAGGTGCCCGAGCGCGGTGTAGGTGACCCCGTCGAAGAGCTTCGCCGGGACGGCCGCGAGCCCGCCGACGCTGATGTCGCGTTCGCTGTCACTGCCCTGGCCGCCGCTGACCCAGGTGTGGGCGCAGACGATGCTGCGGCCGCCGCGCCGGGCCCGGTCGGCGTGCACGGCCCGCATGGCCCGGCCCAGCGTCGCGGCGTGCGACAGCGCCCTGCTACCACCGGTTACGACCGGATCATCCCTGCTCGAAGTCACAGTGTCACTATTCGTGCCCGTTGTGTCATTGGACGCCACCGGGCCATCGCTTTTCGCGTCCGTTGTGTCTCTGTTGTCTATTGCCGCACTCGTGCCGCCGGGGTGGGGCCCGTCGTAGCCGCCCGGGGCGGGAAGCGCCGGCAGGGCGTCGACCACCGCCGCCGGCTCCAGGTAGGGGAGCGGGTAGACGTGGACGGGCCCGTGCCCGTCCTCGACGGTGACGGGGGTGGCGATGGCGGACACGTCCGTCCTGATGCGCACCCGGGGGTCGAGCAGCCCGGCCTTGTCGCCGAGACGGGCGCCGGCGTCGTGGTTGCCGCTGATCACCACCACGTGCGCGCCGGCGTCCCGCACCCGGGACAGCGCCTCGTCGAACAGCCGCATCGCCGCGACCGGCGGGATGGCCCGGTCGTGGACGTCCCCGCTGACCACGACGAGGTCGACGCGTTCGGCCCGGACGACCTCGACGAGATGGTCGACGAAGGCGGCCTGCGCCGCCAGCAGGTCGAACCGGTGGAGGGTACGCCCGAAGTGCCAGTCGGATGTGTGCAGCACGAGCATGTCAGCACGGTAGGACGCGCCGCCGGCGCCTCCGCACGCGGGTACGGTTTGCGTGCGTGCCCGTCCCGCCACGGAAACCGTGACCGCGTCGCCGCCGGCTCGGGGGAGGCATCCTCGAGGCTGCCCTGACACGCCGGTAACCTCCACGCCGGTAACCTCGTAGTGCCACGGAAATGTGGGCCGTCCGGACGTCCCGGGCCGGCTCGCGGGCTCCCGAGCCGGCGCCGCCGAGCCGACGGGAGCCCCGGAGCCGGTGGGGCCCGGGCGCGGGAACATCGTTGTGCCGCCCCGACCCTCCGCGACCTGCGGCAACGTGGGCCTCCGGCGGCGCGGGCATGATCGCGCAGCCGTCGGTCCGCCGCCCCGCACACGCGGTCCTCCGGTGGCGCGGGAACATGATCGCGCCGTTTCCGGCCCGCTGGGGTGGCGTGTCGGACGAGCCGTCAGGTCGGGAGGAACTGGTCATGAACAGCCTTGCGGAGGATGTCCGCGAGACCGCGGTCCGGGCGCGTGACGCCGCGGCCGTGCTCGCTCCGTTGTCCCGCGCGGACAAGGACCGCGCGCTGCACGCGATGGCGGACGCGCTGATCGCCGGCACTGGGCCGATCCTGGCGGCCAACGGCGCGGACGTGGCCGCCGCGCGGGCCGCGGGCACCGGCGAGGCCATGGTCGACCGGCTCACCCTCACGCCCGGCCGGCTCGCCACGATCGCGGACGGCCTGCGCCAGGTCGCGCTGCTCGAGGACCCGGTCGGCACGGTGGTACGCGGCCGGGTGCTCCCCAACGGGATCGAGCTGCGCCAGGTCCGGGTGCCGCTCGGCGTGGTCGGGATCATCTACGAGGCCCGCCCGAACGTGACGGTCGACGCCGCCGGCCTGTGCCTGAAAAGCGGCAACGCCGTGCTGCTGCGCGGCAGCGCCTCGGCCCTGCGTACCAACACGGCGCTGGTCGCGGCGCTGCGGGACGCGGTGGCCGCCGCCGGGCTGCCCGCGGACGCGGTCGCGCTCGTGCCCGGCGGCGGCCACGAGTCGGTCAAGCAGCTCATGCGCCTGCGCGGCCTGGTCGACGTGCTGATCCCGCGCGGCGGCGCCGGGCTGATCCGGACCGTGGTGGAGGAGTCCACCGTGCCGGTGATCGAGACCGGGGTCGGCAACTGCCACGTCTACGTCGACGTCGACGCGGACCTCGACCAGGCGCTGGCGATCGCCCTCAACGCGAAGACCCAGCGGCCGTCGGTGTGCAACGCGGCGGAGACGCTGCTGGTGCACGCGGATGTCGCGGACGCCTTCCTGCCGCGGGTGCTCGCGGCGCTGCGGCAGGCGGGGGTGACGGTCCACGGCGACGACGCGGTCCGCTCCCACGACTCCTCGGCGCTGCCCGCGACGGAGGAGGACTGGGCCGCCGAGTACCTGTCGCTGGACCTGGCGGTGCGGGTGGTGGACTCCCTCGACGACGCCGTCGCGCACATCCGCCGGTGGGGCAGCGGGCACACGGAGGCGATCGTGACCCGTTCGCTGGCCGCCTCCCGCCGGTTCATCGCGACCTGCGACAGCGCGGCGGTCATGGTCAACGCCTCGACCCGTTTCACCGATGGTGAACGGTTCGGTTTCGGCGCCGAGATCGGGATCTCCACCCAGAAGCTGCACGCCCGTGGGCCGATGGGCCTGACCGAGCTGACATCCACCACCTGGGTGGGCGTCGGCGACGGTCATCTGGTGGTTTAGCACGGGGACGCCAGCGGTGTGATCGTGTTTTTGTGGAGCCGCTGGTCCGCACTTGTGAACGCCGGGCGGAAGGGCGGCCCGCCGGTGCGGCATCCAGCCGGTGACCTGGCCAAACAAGGGGGATGCCGACAGCCGGACCATGGTGGCGGGTACGCTTCTGGCTCGGTAGGGGACAGCTCTGGAAATTCCGTTACTTGTCCCCTGGCCCGGACCGTGACCGGACCGGAGATGGTCTGCTCGTCCGCCCGTTTCGGGGGCGTCGGATGTCGAAATTCCATGGTGTGACTGTGCCAACGACGGAGGGAACGCCGTGTCGGATGAGGACGCGCCGACTGGTGCCGGGCCGCGCACGGTGGACGTGATTATTGTTCATGTGTGCGGCGTGGCGGGGCTGATCGCCGTGGTGGGTGCCTTCCTGCCGTGGGCGGGCGCGACCCTCGCCGACCGGGGCGCCGATCTGCTGCACAGCAACAGATCGGGGCTGGAGCTGTCCTGGCACGGCAAGGTGGTGCTCGGCCTGGGCATCCTCTGCGCCGTCATCAGCGTGCTGCTGTCCGAGCTCCCCCGCGTCCGCCCGCTCGGGCTGGCGCTGCCCGTCGCCGGCGGCGTCATCGCCGCCCTGAGTGTCTTGAAGATCAATTCTGGGGACGCGATAGCCGCCAGCCTCCTGCGGAAGCGGATCGGCACGTTCCAGACGGACAACCCGGTGGCCACCGCCGAGGTGGGCGTGGGCCTGTGGCTCTGTCTCGTGGCCGGTGCCGCGCTCGTCCTCGGTGGGCTTTTTCTCGGCTGGGCCGCGTGGCGGGCGGCTGGCGCTTCCGAGCGGCCCCCCGGTGGCGTGTCCAGCGGTGTCTCCGGTGGTGTGGCCTGATGGCGGCCGGCGCCCGTGACGTCCCTTGGAGCGTTCCCTGTGACGTCCCCTGCCTGTTGCCTCCGCGCGCCCGCGGGCCTGTGTCCGGGGGTGGTGTCCCACAGCCTCCATAGCGCCTCGGTGGCATGACGTCCTTGGCGGATCGCGCGACCGGCGCGGACCGATCCGGCTGTGACGCCACCGGCACGTGGGTCGACGCGCGCCCTCCCCGGGCCGGCGGGCCGCTGGCCGTGAACGCGCCGACGACGGACGAAGACCCTGGCATCCATCCCTGTCCCGACGTGGACCGGTTCACCGTTCACCGATCTGCATGCGACATGTGACCCGCATGCGACGTATGTCGTGGCGCTGACCGCAACCCGCGGGTGGCACGAGTCCTTGGAAGAGAATTGGCCTACGACTACACCTCCTTCTCGAAGCTCGCGGGTCCGCTCACCCTTCCGCCTGCTGACACAGAGTATCGCGTTGCCTACCGTAAGGTGATGGTAGGGCGGGAGCTCTGGATGGTGCTGCCGCTGTTGATAGCCACCGTCGGGTTGTCGTCGCTGTTCTTCGTCTGGCTGATCCAGCCGGGCCACTTCCCCAAGAGCAGGTATCTGCCGACACCGGTGCACATCGGCAACCTGGTCATGTTCTGGACGATCGTCGTCTCCGAGGGGATCCGGTTACTGAACTCGATCACCCTCTGCTGGGCCGCCTACATCATGCGCAACCCGGTGCCGGTCCGGCCGCCGGCGGGCCTGCGGATCGCGTTCACGACCACCATCGTCCCGTCGAAGGAGCCGTTGGACGTCGTACGCGACACCCTGATCGCGGCCCGGCAGATCCGTTATGGCACGCCCATCGACATCTGGCTGCTCGACGAGGGGGACGACCCGACAGTCCGCCAGATGTGCAAGGACCTCGGGGTCAACCATTTCAGCCGCAAAGGGGTGGAAAGGTGGAACCAGCCGAAGGGAAGATTCCGGGCCAAAACGAAGCACGGTAACCACAACTCCTGGCTGGACGCCCACGGCGGCTCCTACGACGTCGTGCTGTCGGTCGACCCCGACCACATTCCGCTGCCGAACTTCGCCTCGCGCATGCTCGGCTACTTCCGCGACCCCGATGTCGCCTTTGTCGTGGGACCGCAGGTCTACGGGAACTTCCACAGTTTCCTGACCCGGGGCGCGGAAGCGCAGAACTACATGTTCCACTCGGTCATCCAGCGGGCCGCGAACCGGTTCGACTGCGGCATGTTCGTCGGCACGAACCACGCATACCGGGTGTCGGCCTGGCGGCAGATCGGCGGGTTCCAGGATTCGATCACTGAGGATCTGGCCACCTCCTTCGCTGTACACGGAGAGTATCAGTCTGACTCTGGAAAGCACTGGAAGTCGGTATACACGCCGGATGTCGTAGCGGTTGGCGAGGGTCCTGCTACCTGGACGGACTTCTTCAGCCAGCAGCTGCGGTGGGCTCGGGGCTCCAACGAGGTCCTGGTCACCGAGTCGGTCCGCCGGCTGCGGAAGCTGCCGTGGGGGCACCGTCTGCACTACTCCACCCTGATGCTGCACTACCCGACCGTCGCCCTCACCTGGCTGATGGGAATGATGCTCACGGTCAGCTACATGGCCCTGGGGTCGACCGGGGTGACCGTGCAGATATCGTCCTGGCTGGCCCTCTACATCGACGTGGCCGTGGCCAGGCTGCTGCTCTACATCTGGCTGCGACGGTTCAACATCAGCCCGCATGAGGAGAAGGGCACCGCCGGCATCTCCGGGATCTTCGTCTCCATGCTGTGCACGCCGTTCTACTCGACCGCCTTCGTCGGCGCGCTGCTGCGGCGTCCGCTCGGTTTCGTGGTCACGCCCAAGGGGCAGAGCGCAAGCCCCGACCGGCTGCTGACCTTCCGTAAGCACATCTTCTGGGCGACGATATCCGGGATCTCCATCGCCACCGCGGTCGGCTTCGGCCATGTGTATCCGGCGAACATGGTCTGGGCGGCATTATCGTTGATCATCTGCCTGCTTCCCATCTTCATATGGTGGGGATCCCTGATCGCGGGCCGGCTGCGTCCCGTCGGCGAGCCCGGCCTGCTGCCGGCGGTGGCGTCCGAGCAGCCGGGCATACCTCGCCAGGCGACCGCGTCCGAAGCCTCGCTGAGCACCCCCGCGGCAAGCAGGCCCGCGGCAGCCAGGACGGCGGTGGCCGAGGCACCGGTTTCCGAGACCACGGCGGTCATCGCCATGGCGCCGCCGCCCGCGACGACGGAAAAGGCGTCCGCCGCGACGGCGGAAAAGGCGTCCGCCGCGACGACGGAAAAGGCGTCCGCCGCGACGGCGGAAAAGGCGTCCGCCGCGACGGCGGAAAAGGCGTCGCCCGCCAGGACGGAAAAAGCGTCCGCCGCGGCGGCGGAAGAAGCAGCGCCCGCGGCGCCGGAAAAAGCCGCACCAGGAAAGCCGGCACCGGAAGAAGCGGTACCAGGAAAATCGGCGCCGGAGAAAGCGGCACCGAGCAGGCCGAAAAAAGCGGCTCCGGGGAGATCCGTGCCCGCGGCCGCGTCGGCCACCGCCTCCTCGGGTTATGTCGAGGAGGTCACGAAGGTGCTCAGACGGCCGGCCGCGCTGTCGGTGTCCGCGTCCGGCGGGCGGGGTGAGGAGGTCACGCAGACGACGGTCGTGCCGGCGCTGTCGGCCTCCGCGCCCGGCGGATACCGCGAGGAGGCCACCCAGACGATCATCCTGCCCGCGGTGCTGTCCTCGCTCGGGCCGGCCGGCTACTCCGAGGAGGCCACGCAGAAACTGATCCGGCCCACGCAGGGCGCCGGATCAGGGAAGCCGGGGAAACCGGGGAAGCCGGCCCGCCGCGCCCAGGACGCTGCCGCGCGCGGAGGGCGGTCCGCGGTCGCGGTGGCAGCCTCGGCCGAGCAGCCGGCGGCGGGAGGCTCCGTCCGTGGGCGCCCGGGACCTGGCACCTACACGGAGGAGGCCACCATGAAACTCATGCCACGCCGCCGCCGTGTTTCCGGTGACGGGCTGCTCGAGGAACTGACATGATGGTGTCCACCCAGAAACGCCGGGTACGCCGACGGCGGCTGCTCCAGCTCAGTGTGCTGCTTGTCCTGATTCTTGCCGGCAACGGCCCGTTCGCCGTGTCATGGGCCAGCGAGCAGTACGCCGAATGGCAGTCCAACCAGCCGGACTACATGCGTACCCACGGGCGTTGGGACATCATTGCCGACAGCGGCACCCGGTCCATTCACGCGGCCCTGCTGCGTACCGGGAAAATACTGCTCATGGCCGGTTCCGGCAACGACCAGGCAAATTTCGACGCGGGGAAGTTCACCACCGCGCTGTGGGATCCGGTCGCGAACACCTTCACCGACGTCTACACGCCGTGGGACGTCTTCTGCGCGGGGCAGGCCTTCCTCCCCAACGGCGACCTGCTGATCGCCGGGGGGACGAAGAAGTACGAGGTCCTGGCACAGGACTCGCCCGACGGCAAGAAGCACGAGTTCCAGGGGCTGAAGGACTCCTACATCTTCAACCCGGACACCGAGCGGTACGAGAAGACCGCCGACCTGAACCACGCGCGCTGGTATCCGACCCTGGTGACCCTTGCCAACGGTACGGTGGTGTCGGTCTCCGGCCTCGACGAGAACGGTGACATCGACCAGGGCAACACCGAGCTGTTCAGCGCGGCCACCAGGACATGGCAGGACAGCCACCACCTGAAGAAGATCTTCCCCACCTACCCGTCCCTGCTGCTCGCGGCGGACGGCCGGCTGTTCTTCTCCGGCGCCAACGCCGGTTACGGCCCGGCGGAGATCTCCGAGCGCCAGCCCGGCCTGTGGAACCTGGCGGACAACTCCTTCCAGCCGGTCAACGGGCTGCCCGAGCCGGAGATCAACGAGACGGCCGGGACGATCATGCTTGCGCCGGCGCAGGACCAGAAGGTGATGTTCATTGCCGGCGGCGGCGTCGGCGACACCCAGGCCGCGAGCGCCCGGACCGCCATCGTCGACCTCTCCGCGCCCGCGCCCGCCTATGTCAGCGGCCCGAACCTGACGGTGGCCAAACGGTATCCCGGCGCGGTCGTCCTGCCCGACGACACGGTGCTGGTCTCCGGTGGTTCCGCCGGCTACCGGGCCAAGGACTCGCTGACCGCCGAGACCTACCATCCGGACACCAACAGCTTCACCCCGGCGGCCGATCCGCGCGTTGGCCGTGACTACCACTCCGAGTACCTGCTGCTGCCGGACGGGCGGGTGGCGGTCTTCGGCTCCAACCCGCTCAGCGACGACAACTCCTTCGAGACCCGGGTCGAGGTGTACTCCCCGCCCTACCTCTACAAGGGCGAGCGTCCGGCGGTCTCCGAGGTGCCGGCCAAGATCACCCGGGGCACGGCCATCACCGTGAAGTCGTCCCAGCCGGCGGCGAAGGTGCGTCTGATCCGGCCGGGTGCCTACACCCACGTCACCGACACCGAGCAACGCTCCGTGGCGCTGCCGATCACCCAGCAGACGGGTGGCAGCGTCACACTGGACGTCCCCGAGAACCCCAACCTGCTTCCGCCAGACTGGTACATGCTTTTTGTGACCAACGACGAGGGTGTTCCCTCCGTCGCCACCTGGGTTCATGTTGGATGAGGAGGGCCTGTATTGATCTCCAGGCTGGTCCGCTGCGTCACGGGGGAGCGGGGGCCGGGAGCTGACCGGCCACGGCGAGGTACCCGGGTCAGGGCCACCGCGGTCGCCGGCGCCATCTCGGTGCTCTCCGCGTGCGGCGGCTCGGACGGGCCGGGCTCGTCCCCGGCCACGACCTCCGCGCTGACCGCGGTCGGCCCGCAGTGCCCCGCCGGGGACCCCGCCGGCCACGGCG
>NZ_CAKKTM010000149.1 GCF_920888515.1 Protofrankia sp. CiP1_Cm_nod1
GGCCCGCAGTGCCCCGCCGGGGACCCCGCCGGCCACGGCGCGGTGGCGGGGCCCGGCCCGCACGGCCCGGCACCCCGGGCGCCGTTCCTCGTCGACCCCGACAGCCAGCCGGCCCAGGCTGCGCGGCAGGACCCGGCAGCCGGGACGGCCGCCGCCACGATCGCGGCCAAGCCGTTGGCCTACCCCGTCGGGGACTGGCTGGGGGACGGCGTCCAGGCCCAGGTGGCGGCACGCGCGGCCGAGGCGGAACGCACCGGCGCCACCGCCGTCTTCATGGTCTACGCGATCCCGCACCGTGACGTCGGCGCGGGCTTCTCCGCCGGCGGTCTGCCCGACGCCGCCTCCTACCAGGCCTTCACCAGGAAGGTCGCGGCGGGCATCGGCCACCGCGACGCCGTCGTCATCCTGGAACCCGACTCACTGGCACAGCTGGACCATCTGGGGCATGCCGAGCAGGACGAGCGTTACCGGCTGCTCAACGACGCCGTCGACGTCTACGGCGGGCTTTCCGGCACCAGCGTGTACCTGGACGGGGCCAACTGCGGGTGGACGGCGGCGCCGGTCATCGCCGACCGCCTGACGCGGGCGGGCGTGCAGCGGGCCCGTGGGTTCGCCGTCAACGTGTCGAACTATTACCACACCCACGACGAGGTGGCCCGCGCCGACGTGATCTCGGCGCTGACCGGCGGCAGTCATTTCGTGGTCGACACCTCGCGCAACGGCCGTGGCCCGGCCAGGGGCGACCTGAAGGACGCCTGGTGCAACCCGCCGGGGCGGGGGCTGGGAACCACATCGACCACCGACACCGGCAGCCCACGTGCGGACGCCCTTCTCTGGATCAAGGTGCCGGGAGCCAGTGACGGGGAGTGCGGCCGGAACAACCCGCCAGCCGGCACCTGGTGGCCGGCCCAGGCCGACGAGCTCGTCCGCAACGCCACGTCCTGAACGGGGCCTTCCCCACCCGGGCGGGCAACGGCCCGTCGTACCCAGGGTGTTCCCGGACCGTCCGCGGCCGTTGGCCGGACGGGCTGGTTCCGGCGCGCCCGCCACCCGTTTCGGCATGATTCGCTGGATTGCGCTCCCGGCCAGGGGGCTCCCGGTGCCCGGCCACCGCGAAACAGAACAACGTCCTTCATGTCGGTTCGTCCCGCCCGGGTGGGTGGGGCTCGGGCCGCCCGGGCGGATATGCCCGCCGCCGGTGGCAGTTGTCCCGTCCGCCGCTCCGGCGAATTCACAATGAAAAAACAACGTCCATTGTTTTTCTGGTAGCCGGAAGTCGCCGCCGGCGGTCGTTGCTGTCGTCCTGCCGACACGATTCCGGCGTGGCTGGTGGCGTTGGGTGCCGGCCTGTGTCGGCTTTCCGCACCGTCAGCGCGGTCGCTGCTAAACTGCCGCTGCGGACAGAGGGTTGAGCAAGAAAACGAGCGCATCCAACCGCCCGTTCGGAGGTCGTGTGTCGACAGACGTGCATGGAGGGCCCGGACGCCGGGCCGCCCGCCATGCGCATCGTCCGAAATCCCGTCGGCCGCTATGGATATGGCTGACGCCGGTCGTCGCCGCCGCCGTATTCGCGGGTTTCGGTTGTGTACGGGTGGTGTTTCCCAGGACCTCTCCGGTCTCGTCCTCCGTGGACGTGGTGATACCGCGTCCGGTCGGTACGGTGCCTCCCGGGCCGCTGACCGCCGTCGCCGCGCTTCTCGGCTCGCTGGCTCCGGTACCGGGGCAGACCCCTGCCGCGCCAGCCGCGCGGCCCACGCATCCCGCCGAGCACACCGAGGCTCCCAGCGCGCCGCCGCCGCCGCCGGCCCGGCCGCCGTCGGCGGCGCCGGCGACGGCCAGCAGCAATCCGTTCGCCGGGGCCAGGTTCTACGTCGATCCCGACAGCGACGCCATGGCCGCGGTCGCCCGGCTGCGTAACAGCGCGCCCGCGGACGCCGCCGCGCTGAGCCGGATAGCGAACACCTCGCACGCCGACTGGTTCGGCGGTGACACCGCGAACCCGGACGCCGTGCGGGCCAGGGTCGCCGGGCGCGTGGACGAGATCCGCGCTACCGGCGCGCTGCCGGTGCTGGTCGCCTACGCGATCCCCAACCGTGACTGCGGCAGTTACTCCGCTGGCGGAGCCGGTAGCCCAGATGCCTACCGGGCGTGGATCGCCGCTTTCGCCGCCGGTATCGGCCGGGGCCCGGCGGCGGTCATCCTCGAGCCCGACGCGATCTCCCAGACCGACTGCCTGTCCGCGGCCGACCGCCAGACCCGGTACTCGCTGCTGGGGAACGCGGTGGACGTGCTTGCCCACGTCGGCGCGGCCGTCTATCTCGACGCCGGGAACGCCACCTGGCACAGCGCCGCCGACACCGCCGCCAGGCTGCGCGCCGCCGGCGTCGACCGGGCCCGTGGCTTCGCCCTGAACGTCTCGAACTTCGACGAGACGCCGGACGAGCGTGCCTATGCCGCCGCGGTGTCCGCGGCGCTGGGTGGCACCGCCCGGGCCGTCATCGACACCAGCCGCAACGGGCTCGGCCCGGCCGCCAGCAACGCCTGGTGCAACCCGCCGGGCCGGGCGCTGGGCGCCGCGCCGACCGGCAACACAGGTGACCCGGTCGTCGACGCGTATCTGTGGATCAAAGTTCCCGGGGAGTCGGACGGGACGTGCAATGGCGGGCCTGGCGCCGGCCAGTGGTGGCTCGACTACGCACTGGGGCTGGCCGCCCGCGCCACCGGCTGACCGTCCCGCCGTCGACGCCCGTATCACCATCGGGTGCATTGTTGACGGGTGAACTCCCACCCGTTCCGGCCCGGGACACGGCGGCCCGGGACATGGCGGCCCCGGACGCTCGCCGCCGTGCTCCTCGCCGGCGTCCTGCTCGCCGTGCTGGTCACCGGCTGCGGCTCCTCGGGAACGGCCGGCCAGCGTGGCAACGGGCTGGTACACCTCGACGATCTCCCGGGTGCCGCGGGCGTGCGCGGGGTGGTCTTACAGCAGCCGCTGAGCAAGCCGGACATCCGGCTGACCGGCACGGACGGGCGTCCCTACGATTTCCGGGCGGCCACCGCCGGCCGGCTCACCCTGCTGTTCTTCGGTTACACCCACTGCCCGGACATCTGCCCGACCACCATGGCCGACATCGCCGCCGCGCTCAGCACGCTGCCGCCGGCTGACCGTGCCAAAGTGTCCGTGGTGTTCGTCACGTCCGATCCGGATCGGGACACCCCGGCGGCCCTGGGCAGCTGGCTGGCCCAGTTCGACCCGTCGTTCATCGGGCTGACCGGCCCGTTCGAGACGACCGCCGGTGACGCCGAGCAGCTCGGCGTCACGCTTGAGCGGCCGCGGCGGCAGCCCGACGGGTCGGTGACCGTCTCGCACGGCACGCAGGTGACGGCCTTCAGCCCGGACGGGACCGCCCGTGTCGCCTACCTCGCCGGCACCAAGGTCGCCGACTACGCCCATGACATCCCGCTACTGATCGCCGGCCGTACCTGACCCCCCGACGCCGCCCGCGGCGGTGGTCAGGTCGCGGTGTAGTAGGCGGCGAGGCTGGCGAAGTCCTCCTGGCCGTGCCCCGCGTCGGAGGCCTCCGTGGCCAGCGCGAGAGCGCTCGTGGCCATCGGCAGCGGCCGGCGGGCCGAGCCGGTGGCGATCCGCAGATCCTTGATCATGCCGTCGAGGGTGAACGTGGCGGGCTGGAAGTCGTTGCTCGTGAGCATCGACCCCTTGTAGCCCAGGATGAACCCCAGTGCGCCGCCGGCGAGCTCGGAACGCAGCAGGTCACGGTCGACGCCCAGGTCCGAGCCGAGCCGCAGCACCTCGCCGAGAGCCCCGGTGGCCAGCGCCAGGCCCAGGTTCACGACGGCCTTCAACGCCGTCGCGGTACCGACGCCGCCGACGTGCCGGGTGGTGCCGAACAGGGACAGCAGCTTCTCGGCGGCGGCCGCGTCCGGTCCGCTCGCGCCGACCAGCACGCGCAGGGTGGCGTCCCGGGCCGGCCCGGTCGTCCCGACCACGGGTGCCTCCACGTAGCGCAGCCCGGCCGCGGCGGCCACCCGCCCGAGTTCCCGCCCGGTCGCAGGCGCGATCGTCGTCGTGTTGATCACGAGGGTGCGCGGGGGCGCGCCGGCGATCACGTCGTCGAGCACCTGACGGGCGGACGCGTCGTCGAAGAGCATCAGCACGACCGCCTCGGCGGCGGCCACCGCGTCCCGTACGGAGGCGGCCTCACGCGCACCCGCGGCCACCAGTTCCCGGGCCCGGCCCGGCGTCCGGTTCCAGATCGTCAGCTGGTGGCCGGCCTCGACGATGTGGCGGGCCATCTCCCGTCCCATCCGTCCCATGCCGAGAAAAGCGACGTTCATGGTTCTGCCTCCCCTGTATGTTCCGGTCTCCCCTGTATGTGCTGGTACTGCCCGGTGGGCCGGTGGGCCGGTGGGCCGGAGCCGGTGCGGCGGCGTTTCTTCCGTGCCTCTTGCGCGCCTCTTGTGCGTCTCCTGTGCGTCTCTTGCGTGTCGAGGTTCCCGCTGGAGCCCCGGATCCACCGGTGCCAGAAGCCGGCTGCCACCGGACCGCCGGGTTTGTCGGCTTCCGGGCCCGCTCCGCTCATGAGAGTGTGGGGCGGGACGCGCGCGGTGGTACGTGGCGGCCGTGCGGCCGCCTCGAGCAGCCCATCGCTGGCACTATGGACGAGAGGCTGAATCACACAAGAGGTGTATATGCCGCTACAGCAGCACGCTTTCGCCGATGTGGCGGATGTTCACGACCGGCTGCGAGCGGCCGGCTACCTGGCGGATCATGCCATAGCGACGACGGTCTTCCTCGCGGACCGGCTCCGCAAGCCGCTGCTCGTCGAGGGGCCGGCCGGCGTGGGCAAGACCGAGCTCGCCAAGGCCCTCGCGTCCGCGACCGGCGCCGAACTGATCCGTCTACAGTGCTACGAGGGGCTGGACGAGGCCCGGGCGCTGTACGAGTGGAACTACAAGAAGCAGCTCCTGCGCATCCAGGCCGGTCGTGACGAGGCCTGGGACGAGACCCACGACGACATCTTCAGCGACGAGTTCCTGCTGTCCCGGCCGTTGCTGACCGCGATCCGGCGCACCGAGCCGACCGTGCTGCTCGTCGACGAGACCGACAAGGCCGACGTCGAGGTCGAGGGCCTGCTGCTGGAGGTGCTCTCCGACTTCCAGGTGACCATCCCCGAGCTGGGCACGATCGTCGCTCACCAGCGCCCGCTCGTGGTGCTGACCAGCAACGCGACCCGGGAGCTGTCCGAGGCGCTCAAGCGCCGCTGCCTGTACCTGCACCTGGGCTACCCGTCCCCGGCGCGGGAGAAGGAGATCGTCCTCGCCTGTGTGCCGGAGCTGCCCGAGCGGCTGGCCGAGGCGATCGTCGGCACGATCCGGGCGCTGCGCGCGATGGAGCTGAAGAAGGTCCCGTCGATCGCCGAGACGATCGACTGGGCGCGGACGGTCCTGGCGCTGGGGATCGACACCTTCGACGAGGAGGCCGTGGCGTCCACCCTGGGTGTCGTCCTCAAGCATGTGAGTGATCAGGCGCGAGCCATCGGCCAGCTCAAGCTCGGCTCTAACTGATCGTTCCCAGCCTGGGTTTTTATAACATAAAGTAACATTATGTTGCACTATGTGACCCGATGGGATGCCGGGTATGAGTCTGCTGGACCGTACGGTGGTGTTCACCGCCGCGCTGCGACAGGCGGGGATGGCGGTGAGCAGCGCCGAGACCGTGGACGCCGTCCGCGCGCTCACAGCCGTCGGGCCGCTCGACAGGGAGGCGCTGCGCGCCGGGTTCGCGGCGACGATGTGCAAACGCCCGACCAACCGGGTGACCTTCGACACACTGTTCGACCTCTACTTCCCGCCGGTGATCGGTGACGGGCTGTCCGTTGACGACTTCCTGGCCGGCGAGGACGGCACACCGGGAACGGCAACGGATCCGAGCCGGCCGGCCGGCGCGCCCGACAGCGAACACGATCTTGAGCTGTTGCGCCAGGCCCTGCGCGGGGAACTGCTGGACGTCCTGCTGCGCGGGGACGACGAGGAGCTGCGCCGCCTCGCCCGCGAGGCCGTGACCAGGTTCGGGTCGGCGCCGGGCGCGCCCGGCCGGCGCTCCTGGTTCGCCTACCGGGCCCTGCGGGCACTGTCCCCGGACACCCTGGTCGCCGACCTGCTGAGCGCGATGCTCGGCGACCAGGAGGCCGGCGGCCTCGCCGAGCGGGTCGCCCGGCAGACGATCATTGAGCGCATCCGTGCCTTCGAGGAGATGGTCGCCAGCGAGGTGCGTCGCCGGCTCGCCGAGGAACGCGGGGCCGACGCGGCCGCGAAGAGCGCGGTCAAGCCGCTGGCGGAGCAGGTCGACTTCCTGCGCGCCTCCCAGCGGGACCTGGCGGAGCTGCGCCGCCTGGTCCACCCGCTCGCCCGCAGGCTCGCGACCAGGCTGACCGCGCGTCGCCGCCTCGGGCGCTCCGGCCGGCTGGACTTCCGCCGCACGGTGCGCTCCTCGCTGGCCACCGGCGGGGTGCCGCTGGAGACCCGTCACCGGCCGCACAAGCCGCACAAGCCCGAACTCGTCGTGCTGTGCGACGTCTCCGGGTCGGTGGCGTCGTTCGCGCACTTCACGCTGTTGCTGACGCATGCGCTGCGGGAGCAGTTCGCCCGGGTCCGGGCGTTCGCGTTCATCGACACCACCGACGAGATCACCCGTTTCCTGCGGGGAGCCGACCTCGGCGACATGATGGCGCGGATAGCCAACGGAGCCGACCTGGTGTGGTTCGACGGGCACAGCGACTACGGGCACGCCTTCGAGGTGTTCGCCGACCGGTATCCGGAGGCGGTCGGCCCGAAGACCTCCCTGCTCGTGCTCGGGGACGCCCGCAACAACTACCGCGCGACCGCCGCGCCGGTGTTCGGGAAGCTGTGCGCGCAGGCCCGGCACGCCTACTGGCTCAACCCCGAGCCGCGCACCTACTGGGGCTCGGGCGACTCGGCCACCCGCGCCTACGCCGACCTGGTCGACGAGATGGTCGAATGCCGCAACGTCGAACAGCTCCAGACCTTCATCGAACGCCTCCTGCCCTCCTGAGCCGATCGTCTTCACCCTGGCGGACGTTTCACGACGTGATCGGGAAATTGGGGTGAACCGAAGCGGCTGGGCGAGCGTCCAACCTTCCAGGAGCTGGCAGCGTGAGAGCTGACACCTGACGGAAGGGCGGCCACCGGGATGGTCAGAACAGGTCCGGACGTACAGGATCCCGACAGCGCCCCGGCGGCGCCCGCGACGACGGCGGTGGCGCCACCACCAGGGCCGGCATCGACTTCGGTGGCGACATCGGCGTCGGCGCCTGGCACGGACTGGTGGGGCGGTGCCGCGACGGCCCCGGAAGGCGCGACGGCCGGAGGAGGCGCGGCGGCCACGGGAGGGCTGGCGGGCGCGAGGGGCGCGGGCGTGCGCGGCATCTCCAGGCGGCGCGTGATCGGCGTGGCGGTCGTCGTCGGGGTCGTGGCCGTTGTCGGCGGTGTTGTCGCGATCGGTAGCTGGTCGGATACCTCCGGCTCGTCGTCGAGTTTCCCGCTGCCAGCCATCGACATGCCGCTGTCACAGCCGGGGTCGTCCGCTGTGGGCGGTGACGGGCAGGCCGCGGGCGATTCGCGGATGGTCGCGCCGGTCGCGCCGGTCGCGCCGGGGGAGCCGGGGCTACAGGGGGCGTCGTCCGCGCCCGTGGCCGGCGGCGCACGTGCGGCCGAATCCGGAGCCGGGTCCGGCCTCGCCGCCGGCTCCGCGCCGACGGCGCG
>NZ_CAKKTM010000150.1:0-32241 GCF_920888515.1 Protofrankia sp. CiP1_Cm_nod1
CGGCGCGGGCCGCCGACCCGGCCCGGCCGGCCGGAGCCGAGCCCAGGATCGTCCGGACCGGCTCGATGTCGCTTCAGGTGCGTCCGGGCGGCGTCGACGCGGCGGTCACCGCCGTCTCGACGGCGGCGCAGGGGCTGGGCGGCTATCTCGCCTCGCTGGACAGCGCCGGCACCCCGGGCGCCTCCGACGACGGCCAGCAGCGCGCGACCGTCACCCTGCGGGTGCCGACCAGGTCGTTCGACGACCTGCGCGGCCAGGTCGGGAAGGCCGGCGAGGTCCGGGCATCGACCGTCTCCTCACAGGACGTCACCGGCGAGTACGTGGATCTCCAGGCCCGGCTGAAGGCGCTGAGCGGTTCGCGCGACACCTACCTGGCCCTGCTGGGCAAGGCCGGCTCGATCGGGGAGGTTCTCGCCGTCCAGCAGCGGATCGACGACGTGCAGGCACGGATCGAACAGCTCGAGGGGCAGCGCCAGGTGCTGGCCGACGCCAGTGACCTCGCGACCCTCACGATACGGATCAGCGAGCGGGGAGCGGTCACGACCAGGCCGGACCCGGACGACGACGACGGCCTGACCGGGGCGCTGCGGCTGTCCTGGGACCGTTTCACCGGCGGAGTGGCCGTGATCGTCGGCCTGATCGGGCCGATCGTCCTGGTCGGGCTGCTGGCCGGGGCCGGTTTCGCCGGCTACCGCCTCCTGCGACGGGTCCGCACCCGTACCCGGACGCCCACCGCCCCGGGCACACCGACACCGTAAGCCACGACACCGTAAGCGCCAACTGCCGCAGGACAACCGACGTCACACCGAGGACGTCAGACCAGGAGACAGAAAGAAGCCGGAACCTGTGGCTCCGCAGCGTCGCCAGGCGGCGCCAACAAACAGGGGCCGGGAATACAGGGCAATCGGCGGTGTGGCAGCACGGCGCGACAACACGGGGGACGCCAGGGGCGGGTCCCGGGGCGGGAGAGACGCCCCGGAGCCCCCGGCGTGGCGACACGGGGGGGCCACGCCGGGGGCCTCGGCGACGCCGCGATGCCGTGGGGGGAGAACCTCAGCGACGCAGCGCGGCGTCCACGACCGCCTGGGCCTCGGCGAGGACCGTCTCAAGATGCTCGGGGCCGCGGAAGCTCTCCGCGTAGATCTTGTAGACGTCCTCGGTGCCGGACGGCCGGGCTGCGAACCAGGCGTTCTCGGTGACGACCTTCACCCCGCCGATCGCAGCCCCGTTGCCCGGGGCGTGCGAGAGCGCGGCGCGCACCGGCTCGCCGGCGAGTGTGCTGGCGTCGAGGTCCGCCGGGGTGAGGGAGGTCAGGATCTTCTTCTGCGCGGGGGACGCCGCCGCGTCGACCCGGCGGTAGGCGGGCGCGCCGAACCGGCCGGTCAGCTCCTCGTACAGGCGTCCCGGGTCCCGCCCGGTGACGGCGGTGATCTCCGCGGCGAGCAGGCAGGGGATCAGGCCGTCCTTGTCGGTGGTCCAGACCCGGCCGTCGCGGCGCAGGAACGACGCCCCGGCGCTCTCCTCCCCGCCGAAGCCGAGCGAGCCGTCGACCAGCCCGTCCACGAACCACTTGAAGCCGACCGGGACCTCGACGAGGCCGCGCCCGAGCCCGGCCGCCACCCGGTCGATCATGCTGGAGCTGACCAGGGTCTTGCCGACCGCCGCCGCGCCCGGCCAGTCGGCGCGGTGCGCGAACAGGTAGGAGATGGCCGCCGACAGGTAGTGGTTGGGGTTGAGCAGGCCGGCCGCCGGGGTCACGATGCCGTGCCGGTCGGCGTCGGCGTCGTTGGCCAGCGCCACGTCGAAGGAGTCCTTCAGCCGCAGCAGGGAGGCCATCGCGTACGGTGACGACGGATCCATCCGGATCTTGCCGTCCCAGTCGACGGTCATGAAGCCGAACCGCGGGTCGATGGTGGCGTTGACCACGTCCAGGTCGAGTTTGTAACGCTCGGCGATGGCCTGCCAGTAGACCAGGCTCGCCCCGCCCAGCGGGTCGACACCGATGCGCACCCCCGCGCCGCGGATGGCGTCGAGGTCGATCACGGACGGCAGGTCGTCGACGTAGGCCGAGACGTAGTCGTGCACGGTGGCCGCGGCCCGGGCCCGCTCGAGGGAGACCTGTTGGACGCCGCGCAGCCCGTCGGCGAGCAGGGCGTTCGCGCGGTCCTGGATCCAGGAGGTGATGGTCGTGTCGGCCGGCCCGCCGTTCGGCGGGTTGTACTTGAACCCGCCGTCCGCCGGGGGATTGTGCGACGGCGTGACGACGATCCCGTCCGCGGTCCCGCCCGGCCGGGTGGCGGCGGCCTGGCCGACGGCCCCGCGGCCGGTGTTGTGCGTGAGGATCGCGTGGGAGATCACCGGGGTGGGGGTGGCCTCGTCGCCGGGGGCGACGCGCACGTCCACCCCGTGCGCGGCCAGCACCGTCAGCGCGCTGTCGCGGGCCGGCGCGGACAGGGCGTGCGTGTCGATGCCGAGGAACAGCGGCCCGGCCACCCCGTGCGCGGCGCGGTGCTCGCAGATCGCCTGCGTGACCGCGACGATGTGGTCGGCGTTGAAGGAGCGTCGCAGTGACGATCCGCGGTGCCCGGACGTCCCGAACGCGACCCGCTGGGAGGCCTCGGCGGGGTCGGGATGCTCGTCGTGGTAGGCGGCCAGCAGCGCGTCCACGTCGATGAGGATGTCGGGTGGCGCGGGCCGGCCCGCGAGCGGACTGGGCGGCATCAGGCGGGCCCCCTCGGGCGGAAGAAGTGGCAGGCACGGGCAACCGGTCACGGCCAGCCCAAAATGGTTGCGACACTTCAAGCCTAGCGGGCCTGCGGCGGGGCACGGTCACGGCCGCTTCCCGGTGGCTGCCGAACTTCCCGCCGCCCCCGGCTTTCCCGCTGACCCCCGGGTTTTCCGCCGGCACCCGGGTTTTCCGCCGGCACCCGTGGTTTTCCCGCCGGCACCCGGTTGTCCCGCACGGTGCCCGCAAGCGTCGTTCCCGTGGTCTGCCGCGGGTCCGGCGCCCGTCCGTCCCGATGCGCTGTCTCCTCGCTTTCTTCGCTCGTCAGGCCCGGTGTGTGACAGCGGTCCTGACGGGCGCCGTCAGATGTGATACATCCGGCGAGATGTCGAAACCACGCCGTGCTCCGGTTACTGTCCGTTCGTGAGGCTCGGTGTGATGGGCGGGACCTTCGACCCGGTGCACAACGGCCACCTGGTGGCCGCCAGCGAGGTCGCCGCCCTGTTCGACCTGGACGAGGTGGTCTTCGTCCCCAGCGGGCAGCCGTGGCAGAAGGCCGACCGGGAGGTGTCGCCGGCCGAGGCCAGATACCTCATGACCTTTCTCGCGACGGCGGGTAACCCTCGTTTCACGGTGAGCCGGATCGACGTCGACCGCAGCGGGCCGACCTACACCATCGACACGCTGCGTGACCTGCGCCGCCAGCGCGGCGACGCCACGCTGTTCTTCATCACCGGCGCGGACGCGCTGGCGCAGATCCTCAGCTGGCGGGACGTCCAGGAGCTGTTCGGGCTGGCCCACTTCGTGGGCGTCACCCGGCCCGGCTACCAGCTCGAGCTCGACGCGAGCCTGCCGGTGGACGCCGTCAGCCTGCTGGAGGTGCCGGCACTGGCGATCTCGTCGTCCGACATCCGGGCCCGGGTCAGCCGTGGGGCACCGATCTGGTACCTCACCCCGGACGGGGTGGTGCGTTTCATCGCCAAGAGCGGCCTGTACCGGCCACACGACCCGGCCGGTCGGACCGATCCCGCCGGCCCGGCCGGCCTGACCGGTCCGGCGGGCCAGCATAGCCGGCGTGGGGCAGATCCAGGCCCGTGAAAGTGTTGTCTGTGTCAGGCTGGACAGGCAGCACGCAGGCTGGTCCGGCGCACGCCCGCGGCCCAGCCGGTCGGTCATCGACGGAAACGGAGGATGAACCGGCCGTACCAGCGCGGGTGACGGTCCCGGCCGACGATCCACCGACGACCGACCGGAGCCCGACAACCATCCAACCCGGAGAGGTGTATTCGTGACCGCATCCCCGCGAGCCGTCGAGCTCGCCCTCGAAGCGGCGCAGGCCGCGGCGGACAAGCTCGCCCGCGACATCGTCATCCTCGATGTCAGCGAGCGTCTTGCCATCACGGACTGCTTCCTCGTCGCGTCCGCGGACAACGAACGGCAGGTCAAGGCCGTCGTCGACGGGATCGAGGAGCGGCTGCGCGGCTTCGGCGCCAAGCCGGTCCGCCGCGAGGGGGAACGCGAGGGACGCTGGGTGCTGCTCGACTTCGCCGACATCGTGGTGCACGTGCAGCACGGCGAGGAGCGGACGTACTACGACCTGGAACGGCTGTGGAAGGACTGCCCACGGATCACCTTCACCGACCGTGACCTCGCCCGCCGGGTGGAAGTGGCGGCCCCCGGCGCTGGCCGCCGGTGAGGGTCCTGCTGTGGCGTCACGGCCGCACCGCCTGGAATGAGCTGGGCAGGTTCCAGGGGCAGGCCGACCCGCCGCTGGACGCCACCGGCCGGGCCCAGGCCCGGCTGGTGGCACCGGCGGTCCGCGCGCTCGCGCCGGACGTCGTGGTCTCCTCGGACCTGCTGCGCTGCCGGTCGACCGCCGCCGAGCTGGGCCTGACCGTCCAGGTGGACGCCCGGCTGCGCGAGATCGCGCTGGGGGAGTGGTCGGGCCTGACCGCGCGACAGGCCGCGGAGCGCTTCCCCGCGGAGGCGGCGGCCTGGCACCGCGGCGAGGACGTCCGCCGCGGCGGCGGCGAAACCTACGAGGAGGTCGGCGCCCGGGCGATCGCCGTCGTGGAGGATCTCCTCGCCGGCGGGCCGCCCGGCGACGACAGGCTGGTCGTGCTGGTGCTCCACGGCGGCACCGCCCGCGCCCTCATCGGCCGGCTGCTCGACGTACCGCCGTCGACGTGGTGGGCCTTCGGCCCGCTGGGGAACTGCCGATGGTCGCTGCTGCGCCGCTCCCACGGGCGGTTCCGCCTGCTCGAGCACAACAGCGGCCCCCTCGCCGCCGCCCCCCGCGAAGATCTTCGGACGCCGTCGGCAAGCCTGCCCACGCAGACCACCTCGCCCACCTCCCCCACCTCGCCCACCCCGTCCACCCTCGACGCCACGACCGCCCCCGACATCGAACCGGTACACTCGCCGAGTACCTCCTGAACGGGACCCCCCGAACGGGCACTCGGCAGGACCTGTAAGGTGTGCAGAGCAGGCAAGCGGTACGGGGGGAACGACAGGGGAGACAGGCAACAGGGCGGGTAGCGGTAACACATCTGGGGCTGTGGCGCAGTCTGGTAGCGCATCACACTGGCAGTGTGAGGGTCAGGGGTTCGAATCCCCTCAGCTCCACGGGCTAACTTTCCGTGCTCGCCGAACTACGTTCGGCTTCGCCGGTGGTCGCGATGTCTACCCGGGGGACGACCCCCGGACCCCCGGTGCCGGGCTTCGCCCGGCCGGGGGGGGGTAGGGCAGGGTGGGGTGGTTGGTTGGGCGGGGGAGTCAGTGGGGAGGTTCTCGTTGTGAGTGCTCCGGAAGCTGATCGTCCTCTGTATCCGCCGCTGCGTCCCCAGATCTCCGTTGAAGAGCTCTTGGCCGCCAAGGGCACCCAGCCCATTCTGTCCATCGATGATCTTGTTGCTGACACCTTCGACTCCGTCGAGGAGCTCGACGAGTTCCTCGCGTTCACCTACGCCGAGCGTAGGCGCGACGTCGCCTGAGCCGCCGTGCAGCCTGTCGTCCTTGACACCGACGTCGCCTCCCTGAGCCACAAGCGCAGGCTCACCGGGCCCGTGGCAATCCGCCTGATCGGCCGTCGGCCATTGATCACTTTCGTGACCTCTGGCGAGCTCACCAAGTGGACCGACCTGCGAGCCTGGGGCAGCCGCCGACGTCAGGAGCTCGCCGACTGGCTTTCCGGAATCCCCGTGCTGCCCGGCGACGAGGCAGTCGCTGCCACCTGGGGCAGGCTCTCCGCGGACGCCACCCGGGCAGGACAGCCCCGCCCGGTCAACGACATGTGGATCGCGGCCTGCTGCCTCACCCATAACCTGCCACTCGCCACCCTGAACCTCAAGGACTACTCCTACTTCAGGGATCACCACGGTCTACGGATTCTCGGTGAGGAATAACCGCCGTTCACCCTGGCCCGTGCGGCCGGCATGACCGCAGTCGGCGGTGGCGCGGTTCGAGGCCGGTGGCACCGTACCGACACTGCCTGTGCTGGAACGGCTCGCCGAGGCGTTCGACGCCGACCTCGACGTCCGTGTCGTCCCTCGTCCCGCGGCGTAGGAGACGTTCTGGCACGCCTGTCCGGACATGAGCCGGCGAACACAATCCCATGTGGCTTACCGACCGCCGCCGATTGAGGTATTCATTCAGCGGGTGTGCTGAGGGTTCCGGTTCGTGGCGTGGGGTGATGGCCGGTTGGCGGGTGCCTTCCGGTGTGGGATGTGGATGAGCGTGCTGCTTGGTCAGGTGGGGGCGGTGGGCCAGTCCGGGATCCAGGGCTGGCCGGTGAACGCCTGACGCAGGGTGGTCATCATGTCGTGGCCGTGTTGGGTGGCGGTGCGCAGGTAGCCGAGGATGGTGTACCGGTCCTGGGTGACGGTCTCGCTGGTGAGCCGGCCGAAGATGCTCTGCCGGGCATAGCAGACTGGGGCACCGAAGCTCCTGGTTTCCGACGTGAGGTCTCAGCAACCCGCGTCCTACCGGGAGTTTTGCCGCATCTAGCGCATTCCGGACGCACCCGGCGCGTCGACTGGCCGGCACCCGTCCGCAACCCGCGCCAGGACAGGCCGAACCCACTTAAAGATCGTTACAAAATCGACGCCCAGTCGCGTGCTATTAGGGTTTAGTGGCCCAAATCGCCCTCTTCTTAAGGGCGGTGCCCCAGGGCAGGGTGCTTCCAGGTGGAGGCCAAGAGCCAGCGAGCCGCTCGACGTCGGTGATGAGAACGTTGATGCCCCGCACCTTGGCGAGTTCATGCGCCCGCAGAGCGGCATCGCGCAGCATGGCGAGGATGGTGACCGGCTTTCCCTGACGGATGAGGGTGTCCCGAGTCTCGATCGCCAGCTTGGTCGCCTGTGTGACGGTGCTATCGCAGCCTTCGGCCGCCTCGCTCGCTGCGGCGTTGTACCGGTCGACGATGAGCTGGTCCGATACTTCACCACTCATGGTAGTCAGTCGGTAACCTTGGTTGTCTGCCGGCAGAGTGCGTGTCGCTTGTGTGTCTGATTTCTCGACAGTGATCCGATGTAGTGATTCCAGTGGGCTTTCTGCCGGTCAAGGTCTTGGGGATATGGTCCCGGTATGTGCGCTGCGACGGTTGCGGCCATGCGCAAGGGGGGAAACGTCACCCTCAGTGCCCTGGCTGACGAAATCGGTTCTGTCTCGGTCATTCTTGAGTGGGCTGCCGAGAAGGGGCATCCGCTTGACGCGGATGTGAGCGTTCTCCTGCTCGGGGACGACGGCAAGGTCCGGTCAAACGACGATTTCGTCTTCTACAACCAGCCGTCCGGGGCGGGTGGGGCGGTCCGGCTCCGTGGAAAGACCTCCAGTGTGGAGGAGAGGTACACGGCCTTCACCGACGTCGTTGAGGTCGACATGGACGACGTCCCGGACAGCGTTGAACGGGTACTGCTCGCCGCCAGCCTGGACGGCGAGGCCGGGGACGGCTTCGGGCGGCTGGAGTACCTGCGGCTGCGGCTGCTGCGCGGGTCCGACGCGACGGAGCTGCTTCGTTTCGACGTCACGGACGCTTCAACTGAGACAGCGTTCGTACTCGGAGAGGTCTACCGCCGTACCGGGCAATGGAAGTTCCGCGCGATCGGTCAGGGATACGACACCGGCCTGGCGGCACTCGTCACCGAATACGGCATCGAGGTCGATGCTGACGAGGAAGAAAGCCCGACACCCGGCCGCGCCGAGCCAGCGGCGCCCGCTGGCGCCGATTCCGCGGTCAGTGGTGGCTCCAGCGCCGTGCAAGATGCTCCCAACGATGTGGGTCCGGCAAGTGTGTCCCGCCCGCCAGCCCCGGCCAGGGAGCGGCGAACCCAGACGGTGACCACGAAGAAACGCAGGCCCGCGAGGCGGCTGTCGGCCTCGAAGGTGAGGCGGTTGGATGCCGGGGATGCGAAGGAGGCTTGGCAGTCGGCGAGGCTGTTCCCGGTGGCGGGTATCGGTGGAGCCGGGGAGCAGGAGCGGCGTGCGACCTCGGCTCTGCTCGCCGTCGTGGGATCCGTGCGCGAGTTCGGCCGCGCTCTGACGACCCGGTTCGGGGCGCCCGCCGGCCAGGTCGAGACGTTCATCGAGGTTCCATTCAGCCGGGGTGACGAGCCTTACCGGCCGGACGGGTTGATCCGGGTGACGCGGGGGCAGCGTACGTGGACGGCGCTGGTCGAGGCGAAGACCGGGACGGGGGAACTGCGCCCGGAGCAGGTCGAGGCATACCTGGACATCGCTCGGGAACAGCGATTCGATGCCGTCATCACCGTCTCCAACCTGATCACAACGGCGGACGAACGGCACCCCGTCGCGATCGACGGGAGAAAAACGAAGAAAGTCGGCATTCATCACCTTTCATGGGCAGAGATAAGATTCCGCTGCCAGCTTCTGCTCGAAAATAGCTCGGTGGCGGACGCCACTCAAGAATACATTCTCACCGAGTTCCTCCGGTACCTTGACCACCCACGTTCGGGCGCCGACAAATTCGACGACATGGGGCCTCACTGGGTGGCTGT
Source organism: Protofrankia sp. CiP1_Cm_nod1 (assembly GCF_920888515.1). Classification (GTDB taxonomy): domain Bacteria; phylum Actinomycetota; class Actinomycetes; order Frankiales; family Frankiaceae; genus Protofrankia. Next base: position 8,740 of record NZ_CAKKTM010000150.1, read on the forward strand.
GAGGGACAGTGTCTCGGTGGGTACGCTGCGACCGGCGGATAAAGGACTGCCTTCCGTCGCCGAACGTTTCGATCAGCTTGCCCATTATTTGTGCCTGCACCTGGGTGGGCTGCTGGGTATCGAGGTCCTCCCTCACCTGAACCGGCGGGTGGACGCGGCGCAGCGACGGCATGCATTGGCCGAGGAACTGTGCCGGAACGGTACCCTGTCCACGATGCTGCGGATCCCTGGAACGGTCGGCCCGGTGACTGTGACAGCGGACCTGCGTGTGGGCCGGGTTGGATGCTCGGTCAGCATCGACGCTCCTCGCCAAGGACGGCCGCTCACCCGAGTGAAGTGGATTATGAAGCAGCTCGCGGATGCAAACGGGAATCTACGGGTTGAATCTTTCGACCAAGGTTCGCGAGAGGCTGCCCGAGCCGATCTTCTTGCCTTGGTGCGTCAGAAGCCGGAGCTTTTAATCACTGGCTCGGCTTGTGAGATTCGGGCCTTTCGTATTTCCCTGAGTGCTCCTCTTGGTGCGAAACGTGGCGCCGGGAAAGGTACATTCGTCACATCGGTGGTGGACACACTGGAGAAATTCTACGAGGAGGTGGTACAGAACCTGCGTGAATGGCATGACTCTACCGATGCCGCCCCAGCATCGGGCAATGGTGCTGGCGCCTCAACCGAGAAAAGATAGGCCGGGTCAAACTCGGGGGCTGGTTTCGCGACGGTGGGGACGGTCATGGACGTTCGAGCCGCGGCATGCGCTCACACGTCCGTCACATGAACGGTGTGGTGTATTGCGGCAGCGCTGAAACGTCCCTGTCGCCGACCCGGAAAGACACCGATGCCTTCTTCCTCGCACAGCCGGACCCACGGTCGGGAGCCCATCGCCCCCAAGGTCCCGGAGATCACGGCGCTGTTCTGGGTCGTCAAAATTCTGACAACGGGCATGGGCGAGGCGACCTCGGACTATCTCGCGCACCTCAGCCTGGTGCTTGCGGGCGCGGTCGGCATCCTCGGCTTCACACTCGGGCTCTGGCTGCAGTTCCGGGCCCGGAGTTACTCCGCTCCCGTCTACTGGTTTGCGGTGATGATGGTCGCGGTGTTCGGCACCATGGCCGCCGACGGGCCGCCCGTCGGCCACATCGGTTCGACGGTCTTTTACGTCGTGCTCCTCGCGACCGTCTTGTACGCATGGCATCGGCGTGAGGGAACGCTGTCGATCCACAGTATCGTGACCCGCCGCCGGGAGACCTACTACTGGCTGACCGTGCTCGTGACGTTCGCGCTGGGCACCGCGCTGGGCGATCTCACCGCGGACTCGTTGCACTTCGGCTATCTGCCCTCGGCCATCCTGTTCACAGTGGTCATCCTGGTGCCAGCGGCCGCCTGGTGGCGGTTCGGCCTGAGTGAGGTCGTCGCCTTCTGGTCCGCCTATGTCGTGACCCGGCCGCTGGGCGCCTCGTTCGCAGACTGGCTCGGCAAGCCGGCCGGAAGGTCCGGCGTCGGTCTCGGTGACGGCCTGGTCGCCCTCGCCGCCCTTATTGTGATCGTCGTACTGGTCGGCTGTCTGACGGTGACGCGCGGCGGCATCCAACGCGGCGCTGTCGAGACCGTCGAGACCGTCGAGAGCGCCGCCGTCGGCGGTGGAGGCAGCAGCAACGATGATGTGAAGGCTCCGGGCCTTCCCCGGCAGGCTCGGTCGTGGTTCAGCCGGGCGGAGGTCGATTAGGGCGTGTCTGACGGATGTTTCGATCGCGCGGGCGGCGCCCACATCGACCAGCATCCATCAGACACACCCCAGCGGCCGAGTCGTCGAAGGCGCGGACACACCCTGTTCACCTTGATCCGCCGGTTGTGCCGCGGCGTCGGGGCCCAGGAACTGTCCTGACTGCTTCACCGGATCCTTGGCGGATCGGCGTCATGCTGAGTAGCTTTTGTCATAAAATTTCCCGTCGATATCCTGGGCGCGGCTCGGCGCCACACTCGGACCTCCCCAGCGTCCGGATCGGATTCGCATGCCTGAGAGCGTTGCTGGACGATCATCGCGTCGCCAGTTCCTGTCCGCCGCTGGCACGGCGTTCACGGCCGCCGGGCTGGCGGCCTGCGCCACCGGTGGGTCGAGCCCACCCGCGTCGGCGTCGGCAGGGATGTCTGCCGCCGCGGCCCGCCCCGTCAGCTCAGGGGCGGCAGCCACCGCGGCCCCTCCCGGACCTGGGCTGATGCCGGGAGGGGCCGCGACAGCGGTCGCCCACGGACCGCGGGACCGTCCCCAGGTGGCGCTGACCTTCCATCTCGGCCCGCACGAGGCGGAGCAGGATCTCTCCCTGGCGCATCGGCTGCTCACCGAGGCAGCCGAACTCTCGGTCCCGATTACCGTGTTCGCGGTCGGACGGTGGCTGGACGAGCATCGCGATCTTGCTCCCGTCATCCTGGCGGCTGGCAACGAACTGGCGAACCACACGTACTCCCACCCGGTACTGACGGCGTTGCCAGCCGACCTGGTGGCGGCGGAGATCATCGGATGCCGCGACGTCCTGGCCCGGCTGGCTCCGGGCGAGGGCCGCTATTTCCGGCCCTCGGGCACCTCCACCGCCACCCCACTGATCCTCGCCGAGGCCGGTGCCGCGGGTTACCGGACGGTCGTGGACTTCGACGTCGACCCGCTTGACTACACCTCCCCTGGAGCCGACGCCGTCGTCGCGCGGGTACGCGCCGGCGTCCGGCCCGGCTCGGTCGTGAGCATGCACTTCGGCTACCCGGGAACCGTCACCGCGTTTGCCCGCATCGTCACGAACCTGCGTACGGCAGGCCTGGTCCCGGTGTCAGTAAGCGATCTTCTCGTCTGATCCCGTGCGCCCGTGCGCCCGTGCGCCCGTGCGCCCGTGCGCCCGTGCGCCCGTGTCAGGCGTGCAGGGCTCCGGTGGCCAGCAGCACGAACAGCGCCACGCCGACGGCGACGCGGTAGGTGACGAACACGTTGAAGCTGTGCCCGGCGATGTATCTGAGCAGCCAGGCGATGGACGCGTAGGCGACGGCGAAGGACACCAGCGTGCCGACGGCGACGGACGGCACGGACACGCCGCCGCCGACGGCGTCCTTGAGCTCGTAGAGTCCGGCGCCGGTCAGCGCCGGGATGGACAGGAAGAACGACAGCCGGGTGGCCGCGACCCGGTCGAGGTCGCGGATCAGCCCGGTGGAGATGGTGGCGCCGGAACGGGAGAACCCGGGGAACAGCAGAGCGAGGATCTGCGACGATCCGACGACCATGGCGTCGGAGAGGGATATGTCGTCCTCGCCCCGTTTGTGACGTCCGAAGCCGTCGGCGAACCACATCAGCGCGCTGCCGGCGAGCAGCGAGCCGGCGACGACCCACAGTGACGCCAGTGGCCCGTCGATCAGCGGTTTGGCGGCGAGCCCCACGAGGACGACGGGGATGGTCGCGTAGATCACCCACCAGGTGAAGGTGTAGTCCGGGTTCTGCCGGGCTCGCGGGCTGGCCAGGCCGCGAGCCCAGGCGGTGGCGAAACGACGGATGTCGGCGAAGAAGTACACCAGGACGGCCGCGATCGCGCCGACCTGGATGATCGCGGTGAAGCCGACCACGGACGTGTCGTCGACGGGTATCCCCATCAGCCCTTCGGTGATCTTCAGATGTCCGGTCGAGGAGATCGGGAGGAACTCCGTGACTCCCTCGACGACACCGAGGACGGCGGCCTGCCCGACACTGATCACGCTCACGTGGTCGAAATCCTTGATGATCCAGGTGCGGCGGCATGCCCGCACGACCGAGTTGCTGGCGGTCACACGGTATGAGCTCCGCCTCGTCGCTCGTCACCTGGGCTGGTCCGCATGTGACGAGCGACAACGATAGGGCGTCGCGCATGTGAGGAGCATGTGAACGCGGGCCGCTCCGCCGCGAGGGTGGGCTGCGAGCGTGGGACGCGGGAGTGGGACGCGAGCATGGGACGCGAGCATGGGACGCGAGCATGGGACGCGAGCATGGGACGCGGGAATGGGACGCGGGAATGGGCCGCGGGAGTGAGCGCCGCGGGAGTGGGCATCGCCAGCTTGGCGATGCTCGGAGAGGGAAGCCGCTGGTCACCGGCCTCGGAGTTCGGTCCCGTGTTGGGCCGGCGACGTTCGGCTCACATCGTCTCCACATGGTGGGGCGCCTATCGTGCGGTCATGCGGGTGCTGGTGGTGGAGGACGAGACGCGGACCGCCGCGCTGCTGCGCCGGGGCCTCGTGGAGGAGGGGTTCGCCGTCGACGTCGTCTCGGACGGTGTCGACGCGGTGTGGCAGGCCTGCGAGGTGGCCTACGACGTGATCGTCCTGGATCTGATGCTGCCGGGGATCGACGGGTTCGAGGTGTGCCGGCGCCTGCGGGCGGCCGGCCGCTGGGCGCCGGTGCTGATGCTGACCGCCCGCGGCGAGGTCGCCGACCGGATTCGCGGCCTGAACATCGGCGCGGACGACTACCTGCCGAAACCGTTCAGTTTCGGGGAGCTGTTCGCCCGGTTGCGGGCGCTGATGCGGCGCGGGGCGGTGGCACGGCCGGCCGTCCTGGAGGTCGGCGGTCTGCGGCTGGATCCGGCCACGCGGACGGCGAGCCGGGACGAGGCGCCGCTGGATCTCTCACCGAAGGAGTTCGCGCTGCTGGAGTACCTGATGCGTCACCCGGGCGATGTCCTGACCCGGACCACGATCATGGAGCACGTGTGGGACTTCGCCTCTGACGCCACCTCCAACGTGGTCGACCAGTACGTCGCCTACCTGCGTCGCAAGATCGACAAGCCGTTCGGGGTGTCCCAGGTGGAGACGGTGCGCGGGGTCGGCTACCGGCTGCGGGCCGGCACCGGCCAACGGCCGGGCTGAGGCGTCGACATGCCCCTGCGGGTCCGGCTCGCGGCCGTGTTCGCGCTCGGGACGGTGTTCGTGCTCGCTGGCGTGGGGGTGCTGTTCTACCTACAGCTCCGCTCCAGTCTCCGGACCTCCCTGGACGCCGGGCTGGCCGCCCGCTCGGAAGGGCTGCGGGCGCGGCTGACCGGAGCCGACGTGCCGCTGGACGCGACGCTGGCCTCCGCCGGCCCGCTCGGCCAGCTGATCGGTGCCGATGGCCGGGTGCTCGCGGCGTCCCCACCGGCCGGGACACGGCCGCTGGTCGGCGGGGACGTCCTCGCGTCGGCCCGGTCCGGGCCGGTGCTGGTCACCGTGCGTGTCGGCGAGGAGAGTACACGGGTACGCGCCGAACCACTGACGCTCACCCCTGGCCGGCGGGTGGTGCTCCTGGTCGGCTCCCCGACGAGGATCATCGATGCCGCCGAGGACCGGGTCCGCAACGTGATGGTCCTCGCGAGCGTGCCGATGGTCGCGGTGTCCGCGCTCGCCGCGCGGCTCCTGTCCGGGGCGGCGTTGCGGCCGGTGGAACGGATGCGCCGCCAGGCCGCCGCGATGGGGGTCGCCGACACGGGCGGACGCCTCGAGGTCCCGCCGACCCGGGACGAGATCGCCGCGCTCGCCGACACCATGAACGACCTGCTGGACCGGCTGCACGCCGCACGCGCCCGGGACCGCGCCTTCGTCGCCGACGCGGGCCACGAGTTACGCACCCCCCTGACGATCCTGAAAGCCGAGCTGGAGCTCGCGTTACGGCCCGGACGGAGCATGGGCGAGCTCACCGAGGCGGTGTCCGGCGCGGCGGGCGAGACCGATCGCCTCATCCGGCTGGCCGAGGCGCTGCTCGCTCTCGCCCGCTTCGACACCGATCCCGGCCAGCTCGTCCACCGGGAGCGGGTCTGCGTGGCGGACCTGCTCCGCCACGCCGTCCGCGCGGCCACACCCGCGGCGCGCATGAAGGGAGCACGTCTGCGGCTCACGGTCGAAAGGCCGTTGCTGGCGGACGTGGACCCCGACCGGGTGCGCCAGGCCGTCGACAACCTGCTCGGTAACGCCGTCCGGCACGCGCCTCCCGAGACCGAGATCGAGGTCAGCGCCACGCTGTCACCAGAGGAGACCGTCACCGGGACCGGTCCGGCCGCTGTCCTGCTCCGGGTCCGTGACCACGGCCCGGGGTTTCCACCTGTCTTCCTGCCCCGCGCCTTCGACCGGTTCAGCCGTGCCGACGCCGCCCGGACGCGCGGCGAGGGCGGCGCTGGTCTCGGGCTCGCCATCGTCGCCGCGATCGCGGCGGCCCACGGCGGACGGGCCACCGCGGCCAACCACCCGGACGGCGGCGCGCTCGTCACCCTCGTCCTTGCCATCGATCGGCCCCTGGCCGGCTGGGACGAAACCTCGAGCGACGGACGTCCGACGCCCCCGTGTTCCGAGCTGTCAGACAGACAGGGATAACAATGGCAAAACCGGAAATCTTCACCGAAGTCGATGTCGCCGGTGGCGGCCGGCAGGTGATGAAGAAGCTACCGGAGATCACCCTGGCCTTCTGGGTCATGAAGATTGCCGCGACGACCCTCGGGGAGACCGCGGGTGACCTGTTCGCGCAGACCCTCGGGCTCGGGTACTTCCTGACGACGACAGTACTTTTTCTGATCTTCGTAATCACCCTTGTCGTGCAGCTCAGGTCCAGGCGTTACAATCCGTTCTTCTACTGGACGGTCATTCTTTCCACCAGTACGGCCGGCACCACGATGTCCGACTTCATGAACCGTGACGCCAGCACGAAGTACCTGGCCAAAGGGGCCAGTTCGCTGGGTTGGGGGCCGCAGGGCCTGGGGCTGGGATACCCCGTCGGCGCGGCGATCCTGGTCTCGTTGCTGGTCGCCATCTTCATAGTGTGGAAGATCACCGGACTGACGTTTTCAATTCGCGACATCGACACCTTCCGGGGAGAGGTCCTGTTCTGGTCGGCCATCCTTGTCTCGAACACTCTCGGGACCTCCATGGGAGACTTCCTGTCCGACAGTTCAGGGCTCGGTTATGCCGACAGCGTCCTGCTCATCGTCGGGCTGCTCGGTCTGCTGCTCGCCCTCAGACCTGCGTCCGCGGTATCGAACGTGACGCTGTTCTGGCTTGCCTTCGTGCTTACCCGCCCCCTCGGCGCCACCGCCGGTGACTTCCTCACCAAGCCGCTCGCCAAGGGCGGCCTCGACCTCGGGACTCCCGGGTCGTCGGCAGTCCTGCTCGCGGTCCTGTTCGGCCTCATGGCCCACGCCCACGTCCAGGAACGACGCAACGTCGTCGGATCCAGCTCCAGCACCGTCGTGGCGAATGTCCCCTGACGGCTGGACCCGCCATCACGGGTGGCCGACGACGGGTCCTGGACAGGACGGCCTCCGGCAGGGCGGCCCTCGGCCCGCTGGGCAGGTTCCGGGCGACAGCCACGAAAGCCGGCGTGACACTGGCGAGGTGACGTTGACACGGAGGGCCGGCACACCAGCTCGTCCGGTTTCCTGCCGTGGGCCGGCGGGGTGGCCGAGGCGACCGGCATCCATCCCGGTCGCGCTGACGGCAGCGCTCGTTTACGTCGTCTTTCTCGGCGGGTGCGGCAGTGGCGCACCCGCCGCGGGCGGCCGGCGGGCGCCGGGCCGTGCCGCGAGTACCGCCGCCGGCCCAGTGGGTGGACCGCTGTCGGCGGCGGGCCCGGCCGCTGGCGGGCTCGACGTCCACGCCGAGAACGCCAGGCCCGGCAGCGACTGCGGTCTTGCCCGGCTCGGCTACAACCACGCGGTGGAGGGCTGGCTCGACCGCGCCAGCGTCCGGCCCGGGGACGGCGTCCGCCTGTTCGCCTCCACGACCGCCGCCTCGTTCAGGGCCTCGGTGTTCCGGATCGGCTGGTACGGCGGCCGGACCTGCCGTCTGGTGGCCGAGGCCGGGCCTTTCCCCGGCCGGGTGCAGGCTGCCGCCTCCCGTGACCCGAAGACCAACACGGTCACCACCTCCTGGCAGCCGACCACCACGTTCGACACGGGCGGCTGGCCGCCCGGCGCCTATCTGATCCGGCTGGACGACGCCGACGGGTTCCAGACGTATGTTCCGTTGACGGTCCGCAGCCCGACGACCGCCGGGCGGCTGGTGATGCTGAGCGCGGTCACCACCTGGCAGGCGTACAACGCCTGGGGCGGCTACAGCCTCTATCACGGCCCGAAGGGCTTTGACGACCGGGCCCGGGTCGTCTCGTTCGACCGGCCGTACGACTACGGTGACGGCGCGGCGGACTTCACCGGCAACGAGGCCCCCGTCATCATTCTCGCGGAAAAGCTCGGCCTGCCCGTCGCGTATGCCACCGACATCGACCTGCATGCCGATCCGCGGCTGTTGGACGGCGCGCACGCGGTCATCTCCATGGGGCACGACGAGTACTACTCGCCCGCGATGCGGGACGCGTTGACACGGGCCCGCGACCGCGGGGTGAACCTCGCCTTTCTGGGGGCGAACGCGGTGTATCGCCGTATCCGGCTCGGGCCGACCGCTACCGGGCCCGACCGGCTGGAGACCGCCTACAAGGTCGCCACCGAGGATCCGCTCTACGGTGTGAACGACCCCGCCGTGACCGCGAACTGGCCCGCCCCACCGGCGGCCGCTCCGGAGAGCGCGCTCACCGGCGGTATGTACCAGTGCAATCCGGTGCACGCAGACCTGGTCGTCCAGAATCCCGCGCACTGGTTGTTCGCCGGCACGGGGGTGACCGCCGGTACCCGGATACCGGGAATGGTCGGGTCCGAGTACGACCGGGTCGACTTTTCATATCCGACACCATCGCGGATCGAGGTGCTCGCTCATTCCCCGGTCGTCTGCCACGGCCGGCCCGACCACGCCGACATCAGCTACTACACGGCCGACTCGGGCGCGGGGGTGTTCGACTCGGGGACCAGCGCGTGGGTGTGCGCGGTGACCGACGTGTGCGGCCCCGGGGCGACCGGCCCGGCGGTGCGGGACTTCGCGACCACCGTCACAACCACGTTGTTGACGACGTTCGCGCAGGGCCCGGCCGGGCGGTTGCACCCGGGCGGACGTTCCGTGCCGGCTGACGACGCCGGCTCGCCCGGCCCGCACACGGGCAACGAGCGTTAGGCCCGGCCCGCACACGGGCAACGAGCGTCAGGGGCCTGTCTGACGGGTGTTGGTCGATACGGGCGGTGATACCGGCGTCGGCGGGGAGCGCGCCGAACTGTCCGGCCGGTCAGGGTGGTGTCAGGAGGTATCCGACGAGGGCGCGTTTGATCTCGTTGGAGGCCTCGGGCCGGGCGGACGCCGGGGCTTCGGCCAGGCGGCCACCGACACTGGCCGGCTGGACATCGTGGTCAACAACGCCGGCCTGGCGGCGGGCTTCGGAACTGGCTTCATGATCTTCCAGAAACGGTCGGCTCGCCGACGGGCTGGGCTCCGGCGGTGGTCACCGTGCACCGCCGGCCGGACCTGTCGAGGAGAACGGCTCCGAGCTCGTGTTCGAGCTGTCGGATCTGGGCGCTGACTCCGGATTGGCTGATGTACACCCGCTCGGCCGCCCGGGTGAAGTTCGCCTCCTCGGCGACCGCGACGAAGTACTCCAGCTGCCCGAGTTGCATATCCGGAGATGCCAGCTCCGAGCAGTAACAGATGTTGGACTGCTGGCGCTGGTTCGTGTTCACTGAAAGTGAGCACTTCCGATCTCGCATTGATCCGCACTCGCATCGAAGGGAACCGCTTATGTCCGCCAAAGAGAAGGCGCAGAAGCCGGAAGACCTTACGCGTCTTTTTGTGGAGCGCGCCAACGAAGGGGACGCCGCGGGCATTGCGGCTCTCTACGAGGAGAATGCGGTCATGGCCTACCCGCCCGGCAGCCGGACGGTCGGCCGAGCCGCCATCCAGGACCTGTGGGAGAAGATCCTGGTCAACGTGCCCCGCTTCGAGCTGGAGCCGCCGCTGCCGACCCTCATAACTGGCGACATCGCGCTCACATCCACCCTGGCCAGGGACGGCGCGGGCGCCCGCGCCCAGGTGGCCCGCAGGCAGCCCGACGGCAGCTGGCTCCGTCTGCTCGACCAGCCCGAGTTCGTCACACCGGCTCCATAGCGCGGAAGAACATGTTCGTTGCGGGCGGCTCACCGTCGGAGCCGGGCTCGGCCCGCCGTCGCGTCACCGCGAGTTGTGTCGCGGGGTTTCTGTCAGGCCGGCCCGTATCCGCTGGGCCGGCGCCCGGGCGGCCGGCTTGACCGTTCCCGCTTCCCCCGCGGGCCGCGCTGGGCCTGGAAGAGCCCACCGGCCGACAAACGGGGCGTTGGGAAACTGGTTGTCGTTACCGCGGCGAGATGAGTTACTGGTGCTGGTTTCCGACCGGGTGAGGTACGTGTCGGTGAAACATGCGGTGACGGAAGGACGATGGTGAGCGACGATCGTGACGAGTTCGCCTTCCTCGCCGAGGACGCGGCGGAGGTAGGCGCCCCGGCCGGCCTGCCAGCGGTACGCCGGGTTGGCGCCACGACCGCGGCCGGTGCGGTCAGCGCGCTGCTCTGGGGTGACGCTCCGGACCTCACGCTGCTGCACGGCGGCGGCCTGAACGCCCACACCTGGGATGCGACGCTCCTGGCGCTCGGCCGGCCGGCCCTCGCGGTGGACCTGCCGGGCCATGGCGACTCGGCATGGCGCGACGACTTCGACTATGCCCCGCGTCCGAACGCGCGGGCCGTGGCCGCCGTCCTCGACGCCGTCGCGCCGGGGGCACGGCAGACCGTTGTCGGCCAGTCGCTGGGAGGCGTCACCGCGATCGCCCTGGCCGAGTCGCGTCCGGATCTGGTCGAACGCCTGGTCATCGTGGATGTCAGTCCTGGTCTGCGCGCCGAGGACGCCACCCAGGTGAGGGACTTCCTCGCCGGGCCGCAGGTGTTCGGCTCCCGCGAGGAGATCGTGGAGAAGGCCCTCGCCGCCGGGATCGGGTTCTCGCGGCGGGCGCTCGCCAGAGGCGTCGTGCTCAACACCCGGGTGCGTGACGACGGCACGGTCGTGTTCAAGCACCACCTCGCCAGCCCTCCTCCCGACGCGCGGCTGAACGTCGACTTCCGCGACCTGTGGCCGGCGCTGGAGGCCACAGCCGTCCCGGTGCTCCTGGTCCACGGCACGCACGGGTTCCTCACACCGGAGACGGTCGGCGAGTTCCGCTCCCGCGTCCCACGGGCCGAGATCGTCGAGATCGAGGCGGGCCACAACATCCAGGAGCATCAGCCGGCCGCGCTCGCCGCCGCGCTCTCCGGCTTCCTGGCCGAGTCATGAGCGCCGGCCTCCGCCAGGCCACGGAGTGGATCAGGCTCGTCCCGGCGGGCCGTCGCGCCCGCGCTGCCCGAGCCGACGCTGACCAGACCAGACCAGACCAGACCAGCCCAGCCCAGACCAGCCCTGGCGGAGTGACAGGCGAGATCTGACGCGGGGCACGGGCCGCTGCCGGCGGCAGGTGGTGCACCTGATGCGGCCCGACACGGACCTGCCGGCCCGCCCGGCCGCATGCCCTCGGTGTTCCGCTGCCCTGGCAGGGATGATTCCGTAGCCGGGCCGTCCCGAGCCGGGAATGTATGTCGTTTCCGTGTCATCCGGTAAAAATGATGATTTTGCCGGTTCGGGTCGCCGTGTTTTACGGGTCGCTCGCGGGGTAGGGACGTCTGGGTATTGATGTCATTGAGGCGCTAATAATCCAGAGGGAGCGACAAATGGCGACGCAGGCCCCTGAGCGGACCCTCGGCGCGATCGCGAAAGGCGATTCCCCGGTGCTTGAAGAGCTCGTTCAGATGCATCTGGACACTTTGGAGAGGTCCGGTCTCGACGAACGTACCTACCACCTTGTCCGGCTGGCCGCGCTCATCGCCATGGACTCGGCGCCCGTCTCCTATCTGATGAACCTCGCCGTTGCCCGGGACGCCGGGCTGACCGCCGCCGACGCCCAGGGTGTGTGCACCGCCATCGCGCCGATCGTCGGGAGCGCCAGGGTCGTGTCGGCGGCTGGCAGCGTGCTGCGCGCGTTGGGATTCGAGGAGGCTCTTCCGGCGAACTGAGGGGACTGAGGGCTGTCCCGTCAGTCGGCTACGGCCCCCGATGCCGGCGGCGGATCTCCCTGATGGCTAGCGGTCCCGAACGACGCAACATGCGAACGACGCAACATGTAGGTGGCTTTCGTCGCCACAGCAGCGGTTTCCACCTACGGCCGACGGGTATCGACCGCGGCCGTAGGTGGTTTCCGTCGTTATGGCAGCGGTTTTTTCCCTGCGGTGGGGCGGTCTGCGCGTTCAGTCAGGCCCCTGGCGCGGGGGGTGGCTGGTGAGGCGGGAGGCCGCCCCGCCCGGAGTCCGTCGCGGCCGCTCCGGGGCAGCGTGGCCGAGCCTCCGCCGGGCGGGTGAGCGGGGCGCCCGCCTGTCCGGGACGGTCCCGGGTTCGGGACGGTCCCGGGGTGGCGGCCGTGCCGGTCGTGGGTTGTGGGGGCGGCCGTCGGTGTCAGGAAGCCGTCGGCGTGGAGAGTAACCGGCACTGGAGAGCAGTCCGCGCTGAGGGGCGGCTGGTTTCGGAGAGTAGTCGGGGCTGGCGAGCTGTTGGTATCAAAAAGTAGCGAGAGAATCGGGTTTCGTCGTCGATGGCCTGGTGGGGCGAGTCGTCAGATGGCTTTGAGTAATTTTATGGGTGCGCTGTGTCGAGTATTCCCTCGGCGTGCGCCCGGCTGGTCGATGATCGTTGATCGCCCGTAAATACCCCTTGCATTGTGTATGCATTATGCCTAGTCTTCCGGACGTAACGAAGGTCACACATCGGGTCTGACCTGTACATCGGCTGCCAGCCGGCACCAGAACGTGGAGAAGCGGTTGTCACCCGATCGTGTTGTCGGACTCGCCACGGCCAGGTCGGCGCATGCCGACGGCCGTGGTCCTGGCGTCATCGATGGCTCGCCCATCGCGCCGCGGTGCCCCTGGGGGGAGGAGGTGCCTGATGTGCTGGATGGCCGATGCGCAAGCAGTGCCCGTCCACACGCTGCTGGACTCGACGGATCCCGACCCGGTCCCGGTCTGGTCGGATGCGTGGCGTCGCCCTTGCCGTGCTGTCCGTCCCCGGCTTTGAGCCGGTACGTGACAGGACGCGGTCACGGTGGGGCACGATCACGCCCGGCGACGGGACGGCCGTGGTCGCGAGGCCCGGGCCGGCGGCCGCGGACCGTCCGCCACAGCGAACCGCATGCGTGACCGGCGTTCTCACCGCGGCCGTCCGCGGGTGACCACCCGCTTCCGGCGGGCAGGACGCGAAATCCCGAACATCGACTGATCACCGGCCGTACGTCCAGCCGTGCGTCCGGGCAGCCCGGTTATTCACCGACAGCTCGCTACAGAGCCGTGGCGATCTGTATGTCATAGCGATCCGTGCCGTTATCGAACCGTGCCGTAGTGAGATACCGGCACTCATCCGAAGACGACGCCGGGGGCCTGTCGCCGGCGTCGTCGACCACCAGAAAGGTGAGCCGCAGAAATGCCGACGACTCATAGCGTGAGTATTGGAGAACCCACCGGCAGATCCCGCTGGTCCGCCGGCCGTATGCGTTTACGTGTCCTGCTGGTCGCCTGCGTCGCGCTGGCCACGGCTGCCACCGCCTGCGGCAGCTCGTCCTCGGACGAGAACCCCGCACCGTCCGGCGGCTCCTCGCCGGTGGCCGCGGGCGGCGAGGTCGAGAGGGCCAACGCCTTCATCAAGCCCTACCTCACGCCGCCGACGAAGATCTCCATCACCGCGCCGCTGAACTCCACGCCGGAGCCGGGCAAGACCCTGGTGTACCTGCAGTGCGAGCAGCCGCAGTGCCAGGTGGTGGGTACCGGCGTGCAGGCCGCCGCGGAGGCCGCGGGCTGGCAGTTCAGGAGCATCCCCTTCCAGTCGACGAACCCGTCCACGCTGACCGCCGGCCTCACGCAGGCGTTGCGCTACAACCCCGTCGCCGTGTCCATCGTTGCCGCGCCGTACGCCCTCTGGTCGGGAAGCGTCCCGCAGTACCAGCAGGCCGGTGTCCCGATCATTCCGGTGTTCGTCGGGCCGGCGGAAATCAGCTCGACGGTCATTGCCAATGTCGCGAACTCTGACTACGCGGCTCTGCAGGGCCAGCTCCTGTCGGCCTGGCTCATCGCGGATTCGGGCGCCAAGGGGAAGGTGCTGTCGGTGAGCATCCCCGACTATCCGTACCTCGGGGCGGTGTCGACCGGTTTCGAGGCGGCCATCGCCAAGGACTGCCCCGGATGTGAAGTGACCAAGATCAAGGTTGGTATTCCGGACGTGGGCAACGGTGCGATCAACAGCACCATCGTCTCGGCGCTGCGCAAGGATCCTGCCATCAAGTACGTCGTCGTCTCGAACTCGGCGTTCGTGCAGCCGCTGCCCGCCGCGCTGAGCGCCGCCGGCCTGAGCGGCAAGGTCAAGATCGCGGGCTGCTGTGGCTCCAGGGCACAGGAGGAAGGACTGAAGACCGGGCAGTTCGCGGCGGTCACCGGTACCGGCGGCCGCTACGCCGGCTGGCTCGTCGTCGACGCGGCGATCCGTCACGCCCAGGGCCTGTCGATCCCCGAGAACGAAGGACTCTCCTCGGTCGGGCTGCTGACAAAGGACAGCCTGGTCGAGCCGAGCGACAGCTATGACCAGCCGACGGACTACGCGGACCAGTTCAAGGCCCTGTGGAAGCTTCGGTGAGTGCTCGGCCTGAGTCCGTCGCGGATCGCGAGCCGTCTGCGCTCGCGGTCCGCGGCGTCTCCAAGACGTTCTTCGGCAATCCGGCCCTGTCCGGCGTCGACATCGACGTGGCCGCCGGCGAGGTCCACGCGCTGCTGGGCGAGAACGGTTCGGGCAAGTCCACGATCATCAAGATCCTGGCGGGGTACCACCGGCCCGATCCGGGCGGTGAGGTCCTCGTTGCCGGCCGTGCCCTGGAGCCGGGCTCACCGGACTCCGCGTACGCCCTCGGCTGCCGGTTCGTCCACCAGGACCTGGGCCTGATCGACTCCCGTTCGATCGCCGACAACCTCGCGCTGGTCGCCGGGTTCCCGCTGAAGTGGGGCACCGTCCGGGACGGGGAGCTGCGGCGTACAGCGCGCCGGGACCTCGCCCGCGTCGGGCTGGATCTCGACCCGGATCTTCTGGTCGGGACGCTCTCGCCCGCCGAGCGCACGGGTGTCGCGGTGGCCCGCGCGCTCCGGGAGGACGCGTCCGCGCCGCCGGTGTCGCTGCTGGTGCTCGACGAGCCCACCGCCACTCTGCCCGACGCGGAGGTGCAGCATCTGCTGGCGATGGTGCGCACGGTGGCGAACCGCGGAGTCGGGGTTCTCTACGTGACGCACCGGCTGGAAGAGGTCTTCCAGGTGGCCACGACGATCACCGTGCTCCGCGACGGCCACCGGGTGGCCCGGGTCCCGGTCGCCTCGGTGAGCCGGGCGGAGCTGATCTCCCTGCTCGTCGGCACGGAGTTCGAGGACGTCCACCGGGTGTCGGCCGAACTGCCGGTGGAGCACGACGAGCCGCTGCTGGTCGCCGACGCGGTCTCGGCCGGCCCGATCGACCGGATCTCGCTGGAGATACGGGCGGGTGACGTCGTCGGGGTCGCCGGGATCACCGGCTCCGGACGGGAGAGCCTGCTGTCGGTCCTGTTCGGGGCCCATCCCAGACAGGCCGGCACGGTCCGCGTCGGGCAGACGGCCCTGCCGCCGTCACGGCCTGATCTGGCGATGAGGGCCGGCGTCGCGTTCCTCCCCCCGGACCGCAAGACACAGGGCGGCTTCCTCGACCTGGGCGTGCGGGAGAACATGACGATCAGTGACCTCGCGCCGTTCTGGCGTCGCCTGCGGCTGTCGCGGCGCCAGGAGAAGAGCGAGGTGACGGGCTGGATCGAGCGTCTGAGCGTCAGGCCGGCGGCGGCCGAGGCGCCGCTGTCCTCCCTCAGCGGCGGCAACCAGCAGAAGGTCCTGTTCGCGAAGTGGCTACGCCGTACGCCGAAGGTGTTCCTGCTGGACGAGCCGACGCAGGGCGTGGACATCGGCGCCAAGGCCGACCTGCACCTGGAGATCCTGGAGGCCGCGAGAGCCGGCGCCGGCGTCGTCGTCAGCTCGTCGGACACCGACGAGCTCGCGGCGTTGTGCCACCGGGTGCTGGTCCTGCGCGAAGGGCGGATCGCGGCCTCCCTGGCCGGCAGCGCCGTCACGGCGGCGGCAATTTCACACGCGTGCCTCGGCGCAGACCTCGGGGCGGGCCTCGGAGCGAACGATGGGGGGATTTCATGAGCGCGACAGACAGGCGCAGGTTCAGCTTCGGTCTGCAGAACTACAGCGGGCTCTACCTGTGGGCGACGTTCATCATCGTGTTCGGGATCTGGAAACCGGACCTCTTCCTGACCAGTGCCACGTTGCACTCGGTGGCCGCCGCTCAGGCGGTGTCGGCGATGCTGGCCCTCGGCCTGCTCATCCCGCTCACCGCCGGCGTGTACGACCTGTCGATCGGCGCGGTGACCAACCTGTCGACGGTGCTCGTGGTCGACCTGCAGACCGTGCACCACGTGGGCATGGGCCCGGCGATTCTCGTGGCGGTCGTCACGTCGGCCGCGATCGGGACGCTGTCTGGGTTCATCGTCGTCAAACTGAAGGTCAACTCCTTCGTCACCACGCTCGGCATGGCGACCGTCGTCGCCGCCGTTCAGACGATCATTTCGGGAGGAACCCAGCCGTTCCCGCCGGTCAGTTCGGCGTGGACCGGTTTCACCCAGCACACCGTGCTCGGTTTCCAGATCATCGTCCTCTACATGCTCGTGCTCGCGTTCATCGTCTGGTGGCTGCTCGACCACACGCCGGTGGGCCGCTACCTGTACGCCATCGGGGGCAGTTCGGAAGCCGCGCGGCTGACCGGGATCAGCGTGGGCCGCTGGACGTGGCTGTCGCTGATAGCGTCCTCCACCATTGCCGGGGCCGCCGGGATCTTCTATGCGTCCCTGTCCGGGCCGTCCCTGACCTTCGGCCAGGCGCTGCTGCTGCCGGCGTTCGCCGCGGTCTTCCTCGGCTCGACGCAGCTGCGGCCCGGCCGGTTCAACGTCTGGGGCACGCTGCTGGCCGTCTACGTGCTCGCCACCGGCGTGCAGGGCCTGCAGTTCGTCACCGGGGTCCAGTGGCTCAACGACATGTTCAACGGTGTCGCTCTGCTCGCCGCGGTGTCCTTCGCCGTCTGGCGGCAGGGGACGAAGGGCCGGCGCCGTGAGCGGGCGGCAGCCGCCGACGACACACCGGCCGAACAGCCCGCCGAGGCTGCGGACGTCAGACAGCCGGTCAGGTCCTGACGCTCAGGCGCCGCAACGGCCAGGCGGTCGTGGGGGCGGCCAGATGCCATGGCCGCCTGGTGCCGGGGCCGCCTGGTGCCGGGACCGCCTGGTGCCGGGACCGCCTGGTGCCGGGACCGCCGGGCGGTTGTGACGGGCGGAACCTGTGACGGTCAGCAGTCGTGACGGTCGAAGGCCGCGCGATGACGAACATCGTCGCGCGGCCGGCGGCTCTGGTGGCCCCCGGCGCGGTGCGGGGCGCGTCAGGTGAGGTATCACCGGCCGGACCGGGAACAAAACCGTGATGAATGCCCGGTCCCCGCGCCGTCAGCCGGACCCGGTGCCCGCCGCGAGCAACGGGCAATGGCGTTGCCCAGTCATCATCCGGTCAGCTCGGCCACTGGGGCGCGCGTGCCGGCGGAGGAGATTTTTCTGATATTCGGGGACGGGTGCGGATCGTCAGTTCGAATCAGGTCGTCGTTGTGGAGTTTCATCGCCCTGTCGAACGCGAAGCGATTACGGGTGCGGATCGCCTCGATGATGTCGGAGTGCACGTTCAGGCTGTGCCGGAGCATCGGTTCGTGGCCGTCGACGAACGTCGCCCGGCTCAGCGTCGCCTCGAGCAGGGCAACCACGCTCTGGTGCATGCCGTCCAGCACCGGGATCCGCGCGGCGGTGACCAGCGCGCGGTGCATGCTCATGGCGCCCTCGACGTAGCCGCGCGCGTCCCGGGCCGAGGCCATGTGGTCATAGGCGTCCTGGATCGCGTCGACGTCACCGGCGGTCGCGCGGTCGAAGGCGACGGCGGCCAGGCCGGCCTCGAGGTGCATCCGGGCCTCGAACAGCTGGAGGGGATGGGTACCGGAGTCGTGGAACCACAGGTCCATCGCTCCCAGCCGGACCTGTGGGGGCAGGCTGGCGACGAAGATGCCGCCGCCGGTGCCCGGGCGTACGCCCACCAGGCCCCGGTTGCGCAGGATCCGCAGGGTCTCGTTCATGACTGTCGGACTGATGCCGAACCGTTCCATGAACTCGACGCGCCGACCGAGGTGCGCGCCGATCGGCAGCCGCGTCTCGAGGATCTCGCCCTCGATGTCAGCGGCTACCTGCTCGGCGCGCGATTTGCGAGCAACCGAACCGGGTCGTCGTCTGGCCACGGGAACCTCTCCTCGGAGGTGGCGATGTGCCGTTCGAGTAGGACGATGTAAAGGCCAGAATTATATACATGATATCCGATGTCGGGGAAGGTTGCGCGCGTCCACGGAGCGGGAATGAAGTGCCGTATCTGATGTGTGAACCGTTCCGTCCGCGTTGGGCGGGCCCGCTGGTGGGCCACGGGCATTCCGCCGGGAGACCGGGCCGCGATCGTGGCGGGGCGTTCGCGTCCCGCGCATGATTCCCGTGGCATCCTCACGGCTGGTCGCTTCCCGGCCACGGTCACGCGTGGGCCCGCCCCCTGCGCCCGACCGGGCTGGCCGCACCGTGAACCGCTCCGCCCGCTCCGTCTGTCCCGTCCCCTCCGTCTGTCCCCTCCGTCTGTCCCGTCCGCTCCGTCTGTCCTGTCCGCCGCGTCCGTGCCGTCGGCCGGCGTCCGTGGGGACGTCTGCCGGGAGATTCATCGGGACGGCCGCCGGGGTGGCCGCGGAACATCTGTCCGGAATGTCCGCAGGACGTTCGAGATGTCCGACGGACAGCTGGCGGACAGACCGTCGTTGCGCGACGAAAAGCCTTTTAGGATGATCATCCAACGGTGGGACGCAGTGCGGTCACGATCGGCGGTAATGATCATGATGAATGTGTACCTTCTCGACGGTTTCCGGCTCGTCCGGAAGGACGTGGTGGTCAACCTCCCGGTGAGCGCGCGGCACTGCGGGAACCGGAAGCGGCACTGCGGGAACCGGAAGACGCCGGCCCGGCCGACGGCGGACGGGAGAAATAGGCAGACGGGGGAAATAGGCGGACGAGAGAGGGGGAGCAGGCGGACGGGGCGGGCAACGGCTGCCGCGGCGAATTCCCCGGCCGGCCCGCTGTAACGGGACCGCGGCCGGCGGGTCGGCCCACGAACCCTATTACCCAGGGTATTCGGCACGTTTCTGGTGACTTTCCGGATTTCATCGGTGCAGGCGTATGGCCCGAAAAATCCACCACCCGGCGGGCGTCCGGGAAGTGGGTGCCGCTGGTGCGTTTCCGGGTGCGGCATCATACTTGTGGGCACCGGGGCCGCCGGCCGGATGGCGGGACCGTCGGACGCCAGGAGGAAACGAGGAAATCATGGCTGCCATCGATCTCGACAAAGTGCTGGACAAGGCGTGGGCGGACAGGGAGCTGCCGGAGATCCTGGCCGCCCCGGTGTCGGCTCTGAAAGGGGTTTCCGACCGTGACGGCGAGCTGCTGCGAGAGGCATTCAACATCAAAACAGTGGCCGATCTGGCCAGTCTGAAGTATTTTCGCTGGGCTTCGGCGCTCGCCGCGCTGAACGTCCCGGCCAAGTAGGCCGGGCCCGGGGCTACGAATCCAGGCGGCCGGCCGGGTGGCCCGCCGGCCGGAGGTAATCCCGCACGGCCGTTGTGCCCCGGACCGTCTCAGGGGGCAATGCCCGTGCCCGGCCGCGCCATGTCGGCCGCCTCGTCAGCCCGTAATCCCTGTCACCCTCTTCGTGAAAGCCGTGCCCGGCCGTATGCCGTGCTCATCCACGCCGTCCCGGCGGCCACCCGGGCGGGACGGTGTGCCGCCGGCTGCCGGCCGCGCGTCCCGCGCCGTTCTCCTGATGTCCCTCGGCTCTCCCGAGGCCCCTCGTCCGTCGCGGAGCGAGGGTGGAGCAAATGGATCAGCGAAAAATTTCCGCTATCTCCGGTAGTGTCACGAATATTTTCGTCGTCGGGAATCTTCCGCTCTGCCGCGCGGCCCGCCGGTGACCGCGGCCGGGCCGGTCCGCCACGTTTGCCGATGCTCTTGTGACGAGGGTTACGTGTTGATGGTCACGGCCGCGGGATCATGTGCCGAACAACACGATCAGGCACCGGGCGGACGGATGATGAATGCAGCCGGATGCCCTCGTGGCCAATGATCCGGACACCTCTGCGTGTGGCGTGGCCGCGCCGTAGACTCCGGCTCGTTTGGCCGCGTTGTGTCGCGCTTCCTCAACAGGCCGAACATCGCCAACAGGTCGAACATCGCCCTTCGGGGTGACGCACGGTCGACCGGTAGGCCGCCTGGCGACTACGGGATGTGGTTATGAACGAACCCTTACCCTCGACGCGACTCCGTATCCGATGGAAGGCACTGGCAGTGACCGTCACAGAGCCTCTCCGGAGAAACCAGCACGACCAGCGTCTACGTACCTGGCTGCTCCAGGGCCTGGCCGAGCGGTCGCGGCGGCACGCGGGGCCGCACACCCAGCCGTCGGTCGAGCATCGACGGCACTCGTGGTGGCGTGTGATGTGTCTCACGGGAGTGGACTACTTCTCCACCCTTGGCTACCAGCCCGGCATCGCCGCTCTCGCCGCCGGCAGCCTCAGCCCGGTCGCGACCCTGATCCTCGTGCTGCTCACCCTCTTCGGGGCCCTGCCCGTCTACCGCAAGGTGGCGTCGGCAAGCCCCCACGGCGAGGGATCCATCGCGATGCTGGAACACCTGCTGCCGTGGTGGTCGGGGAAGCTGCTCGTCCTGGTCCTGCTGGGCTTCGCCGCCACCGACTTTCTCATCACGATCACCCTGTCGGCTGCCGACGCCACCGCGCACCTCATCGAGAACCCGTACGCCCCGCACTTCCTGCACGGCCACAACCTGCTGGTCACGCTGGTGCTGCTCGCCCTGCTCGCCGCGGTGTTCCTCAAGGGCTTCACCGAGGCCCTCGGTATCGCGGTCGCCCTGGTCATGATCTATCTGGCGCTGAACCTCGTCGTCGTGCTGGCCGGTGTGGCCCAGGTGCTGCGCACCCCGCACGTCGTCGACGACTGGCGCGCACTGATGGTGGCCGAGCACCCGAACCCCCTGGTGATGATCGGGGTGGCGCTCATAGTGTTCCCCAAGCTCGCGCTGGGCCTTTCCGGTTTCGAGACCGGGGTGGCGGTGATGCCGCTCATCCGCGGGGACGCGTCCGACACCGAGGAGCGTCCCACCGGGCGGATCCGGGGAACCCGGCATCTGCTCACCACAGCGGCGTTGATTATGAGCGTTTTTCTGCTGGCCAGCAGCATGGTGACAACCCTGCTCATCCCGAAGGCGGAATTCGAGACGGGTGGTGCCGCCAACGGCCGCGCCCTGGCCTATCTCGCCCACGAACTGCTGGGCACCGTCTTCGGGACCTGCTACGACATCAGCACCATCGCGATCCTGTGGTTCGCCGGGGCGTCCGCGCTGGCGGGGCTGCTCAATCTGGTGCCCCGTTATCTGCCGCGTTACGGTATGGCCCCGCACTGGGCGCGTGCGGTCCGCCCGCTGGTCCTGGTGTTCACCGTGGTCGCGTTCGTCGTCACGGTGCTGTTCCGGGCCAGTGTCGACAAACAGGCCGGCGCCTACGCGACCGGTGTGCTCGTCCTCATCACGTCGGCGTCGCTGGCGGTGACGCTGGCTTCGGCGAAACGGCGTCGGCGCGTGTACACCGCCGGGTTCGCGACCATCTCGACCGTCTTCGTCTACACCACCATCGCGAATATCATCGAACGGCCGGACGGCCTGATCATCGGTTCGTTCTTCATTATGGCGATCATTGTCGTGTCGTTCGCGTCGCGCGGGATACGCGCGTTCGAGCTGCGTGTCACGGACGTCCGCCTGGACGACACCGCGACACGGTTCGTCACCGAGGCCGCCCGCGCCGGTGAGCTGCGGCTGATCGCCAATGAACCGGACCTGCGCGACGCCGCCGAGTACTCCGACAAGGAACAGCAGGAACGTCACGACCTGCATATCCCCGACGGGGATCCGCTGCTCTTCGTCGAGGTGACGGTGTCGGACGCGTCCGAGTTCGAAAGCGAGCTGGACGTCCGGGGCGAGGAGCGTCACGGCTACCGGATCCTGAAGCTGACGAGCACCTCGGTGCCGAACGCGATCGCGGCACTGCTGCTGTACCTGCGTGACTTCACCGGTGAGCGGCCGCACGTCTATTTCGAGTGGGGCGAGGGAAATCCGCTGCTCAACCTGTTGCGGTTCCTCTTCATCGGGGTCGGCGAGGTCGCGCCTGTCACCCGCGAGGTGCTGCGTGAAGCCGAGCCCGAACCAGCCCGGCGGCCCTTCGTCCACGTCGGCTGACGCCCGGGGCAGCCGGACCACGCCCGGCTGGCAGGGCCGGCCGGGCGGTCGCGCAGCCGGGCGGTCGCGGTCGGCCGGTGACGCTCAGGGGCAGCCGGTACGGCTGATCGTGGTCACTGCGTCCGGCGCAGGACGATGCGGTCGCGCACCCGCGGTGGCAGCCGGGCGACGGCGGCGGCGATGTGGGCGTCCCTGCCGACGAGATAGCGGGTACGGGGCCGCTGGGTGGTCAGCGCGTGCACGATCACCTTCGCGACCTCCGCCGGGGGGATCCCGGCGGCCTCGTTGCGCTTCGCGCCCGCGCGGGCGGCGGCGATCTGCCTGCCGTACAGCGTGTCGACGGCCGGGGGCAGCGTCGCGAACAGCCGGTCGGCGGATGCCGCCGCCGACCGCCAGATCGGTGTGGTGACCGCTCCGGGCTCGATGAGGACGACGTCGATTCCCCAGGGGGCGAGCTCGATGCGCAGCGTGCTGGTGAGCGCGGCCAGCGCGAACTTCGACGCGGTGTAGGCGCCGAGCAGCGGGGAGACGACCCGGTCGCCGATCGAGCCCACGTTGACGATCCGGCCGTGCCCGTCCCGCAGCAGGGGGAGCACCGCCTGGGTGACGGCGACCTGGCCGACGACGTTGACATCGAGCTGGCGGCGCAGCTCCGCCGGCGGAAGGAACTCCACCGGCGCGGCGACCGCGATACCCGCGTTGTTGACCAGGCCGGCAAGGCCTTCGGCCCCGACGGTACCGCGGATGGTGACAGCCGCCGCCGCCACCGCCTCCGGATCGGTGACATCGAGCTGGACGGGCACGACCCGCTCGCCGAGCTCGGTCTTCAGCGCGGTCGCGTCCTCCTCCCGGCGTACGCCCGCGATCACCTGTCTGCCCTGGCCGATCAGGTGACGCACGGTCGCCGCGCCGATCCCTGTCGACGCTCCGGTGACCACGACGGTCCCCGGGGATGTGGTCATCGGCGGTCCCTTCTGGATGCCTCGGGCGCGGACCCGCGCCCGAACGAGCCTGTCGTCGGTTCGAGG
>NZ_CAKKTM010000150.1:32660-34532 GCF_920888515.1 Protofrankia sp. CiP1_Cm_nod1
GCCGCGGCGAGCTCGTCCGCGGTGGGCAGCTCCTCGTCCTCGACCGCCGGGAGATCGGCGCCTGCCCGGCCCTGGATGAACGTGTCGTACTGCTCCTCGAGGGCGGTGACCAGCGCCGCCGCCTCACCGCCGTTCGCCAGCTGCCGGTCGATGTTGGTGCGGACGGCCGCCGACGCGGAGCGCAGCCCGTCCAGCGGGAGCATCAGGCCGGTCGCCTTCGACAGCGAGGTGAGCAGGCTCTCGGTGGCCGCCGGATAGTCGGTCTGCGACAGGTAGTGCGGGACGTGGGCGGCGAACCCCATCGCGTCGAGGCCGTCGCGTCCGCGCAGGTACTCGATGAGATGGCCGGCGCTGCCGGGTGCCTGGACCCGCCGTACCCACGGCTCGTACCCGATGATGAGGTCCCGGCGGGTGGCGTGCGCGGTGACGCCGCACGGGCGGGTGTGCGGAACGGCCATCGGGATCGCGTTGAGACCCACGGTCAGCCGGACGCCCAGGCGCTCGGCGAGAATGCCGACGGCGGCGATGAACCGCTTCCACTGCAGGTCGGGCTCTGGGCCGGACAGCAGCAGGAAAGGCGTCCCGGCGCTGTCATCGACGAGGTGCAGCCCGAGCAGGGGCTCGTCGTAGTGTTCCCAGTGATCCTCGGAGAAGATCATGAATGGCCGGCGGGAGCGGTAGTCGAGCAGCTGGTCGATGTCGAAGGTCGCGATGAGACGGTTGTCCAGGGTGGTCAGCAGATGGTCGCGGGCCAGCCGGATCGAGCCACCCGCATCGACGACACCGGTGAGAGCCTCCACCAGCACCGGCCTGCCGATTTCCGGCAGATCGTCGGCGACCTCATACAGCTCACGAGGGTCGAGCACTGGTCGGAGCCTCCTCACGGAAGTCTGTTGGCCGCTTCACCAAGGATGAAGCGACAACGGTACCGATCTGTTCCTGCCGTGTGACGTCCTCCGAAAACCTGGCGGAGCGCTTGCGGTAAGTATCGCAGCCGGGCCCGTCCGGGCGGGCGGGGCCACGGCAGGAGATCGCGGCCCCGCCCAGGGTGAGCTCCCGCTCCGCGTTGCGCGGTCCACTATGGCTACTCTCCGTACTGATCGACCAGATCCTGTCCTGCTCCGTGCTGCCTGGTCCGCACGCTGCCGCGCCGCACACTCCTGTGTCCCGTGTGCTGTGGTGGGCATGGGCGGTGGGCATGGGCGGCCCGGCACTCCCGCAGGACATGGCGGGGAAGGCATAGCGAAGACACGGCAAGGGAGGCCCTGTGCGTGACGCGCTGCCGGAGCTGGCCCGCTGGTGGGCGGCGGGGAAGCCGTTCGCGCTCGTCACCGTGGTCGGGACCGGTTCGTCCGCGCCGCTCCCGCCCGGTGCGGTGCTGGCCGTCGGCACCGGCGGGGAAGCGGTCGGCAGCGTCTCCGGCGGCTGCGTCGAGGGCGCGGTGTACGAGCTGGCGTGCCAGGTGCTCGCCACAGGTGAGCCGGCACTGGCCACGTACGGCCCGGACGGTGATAGCAGCCTGGACGGTGGCGACGCCCTGGGCAGCGGAGACGATCTGGGCAGCGGAGACGATCTGGGCAGCGGAGACGATCTGGACGGTGACGGCGACGGCGGTGGCGGTGGGCTGGGCGCGGGCGGAGGGCCGGGCGGTGACGACGTACTGGCGACCGGGCTGACCTGCGGCGGGACCATCAGCGTCTTCGTGCAGCGCATCGACCGTCACGGCGCGCCGGAGTTCGGCGACGTGGCGGCGGCGGTGGCCGCGGCCGAGCCGGTGGCGGTGGGTACCGTCATCGGCTCGGCCGCCGCGCCGGTGCGGCCGGGCGCCCGGCTGGCGGTCTGGCCAAGCCGGGTGGCCGGCACCCTCGGCAC
>NZ_CAKKTM010000151.1:0-5233 GCF_920888515.1 Protofrankia sp. CiP1_Cm_nod1
GGTCGGCGTCGACGGCCACCGCCGTCGGCCGCGCTCCGGTGGCCCGCACGGAGCGCGGCGGCCTGGCCGAGGGGTCCTGCGCGGCGAGGACGTCAGCCGCCACGTCCATGATCTCCATGGGTGTGCGGTAGCTGACGCTGAGCCGTTCCAGCCGCCAGCGATCGCCGATGTGCGGGGCCAGCGCCTCGGCCCAGCAGCCCGCCGCGGCCGGGCCCGAAGCCTGGGCGAGATCACCGACCAGGGTGGCCGAGCGCATCGGGCAGCGCCGCCACAGCAGCCGCCACAGCATCGGTGACACTTCCTGCGCCTCGTCGACGATGAGATGGCCGAAGGCCCACGACCGGTCGCCGCTGGCATGCTCCACGGCGCTGCGCCGCCGGTGGGGGCCGTACCAGCGCTCGGTCATGCCCGCGGCCATCGTCTCCACGTCGACGGTCCCGGTCAGGCCGAGCCCGTCGAGGACCTCGCGGGCGTACTCCCGCTCGGCCTGCCGCTCCCGCTCGACCGCCCGCTCGGCCGGCCGCGCGGTGTCGACGTCCGGATCCCCCAGCAGTTCGGCGGCCTCGTCCAGCAGCGGTACGTCCGCCGGCGTCCACGGGGCGTCGGCCGGCCGGCACAGCAGGTGACGCTCGTGAGCGGTCAGCTGTGCCGCGCGCGCCGCCGAGGCGAGCCGGGGCGGCTCGGCGAACAGGTCGGCGAGCAGACGCTGCGGGGTCAGCCGTGGCCACAGCGCGTCGAAGACCGCCCGCACCGCCGGGTCGGCGCGCACGTACCCGGCGATCTCCTGGCGTTCGTCGTCGTCGAGCAGGCCACCGGGGAGATTCGCGATCACCTGGTCGGTGAGTCCGGCCGTCAGTTCGCGGACGAAGATCCGCCGGGCCGGGTTGTGCGGGCGGCGGCTGCGCCGGGCCCGGGCCCGGGCGTTCTCCACGAACCGCCGGGACAGGCGGAGCACGGCGCCGTCGTAGCGGACCTCCACCCCCTCCGCGGGAACGTGCTGGCGGTTCTTCACCGCCTCGGCCACCAGCGTCGCCATCCGCAGGTCACCCTTGAGCGTGCTGACGCGGGCGTCCTCGTCCCCGGTGGCGTCGACGCCGGGGAACAGCCGCCCCGGGGTCGCGAAGACCACGCCTGTCTCGCCGAGGGAGGGCAGCACCTGCTCGATGTAGCGCAGGAACACCGGGCTCGGGCCGACCACCAGCACACCGGAGCGGACGAGCCGCTCCCGCTCGGTGTACAGCAGGTAGGCGGCCCGGTGCAGGGCCACCGCGGTCTTGCCCGTACCCGGCCCGCCGTCGACGACCAGGACGGATCCGGCGCCGGCGCGGATCACCCTGTCCTGTTCGGCCTGCAGCGTCGCGACGATGTCGTGCATGTGGCCCGAGCGGGGCGCGGACAACGCCTCCAGCAACGGGGTGTCCCCGCTCGCGCCGGCCACCTGGGCGGCGTCGGCGGCGGTGGGGTCGAGCACGTCGTCGGTGAAGCCGCGCAGCTCGCGCCCTTTGGCCCGCAGGTGGCGGCGCCGCAGCAGGCCGTGCGGGTCGGCGAGGGTCGCCCGGTAGAAGGCGGTGGCCACCGGGGCCCGCCAGTCGATCAGGATCGGCTCGTGCTCGGCGTCCGACAGACCGATCCGGCCGATGTAGACGCGCTGGTGGCCGGTGCGGTCCATGGCACCGAAGCACAGCCGTTCCTCGGCGGCGTCGAACCGGTCGATCCGGTCGCAGTACGCGTCGGCGAAGGCCTCCCGCTCCACCCGGGACTGCGGTGTGCCGGTGCCCGCCGTCACCAGCACCGCGCGCAGCTGCTCACGGGCCTGGTCGCGCAGGTCGTCCAGCCGGTTGTACAGGATGTCGACATACGCCTGCTCGCGCGCGAGTTCGTACTCGTACGTCGTCGGCACCTGCGATCCTTCCGGTTTGTAGACGGTGGGCACGCCCGGCCCCGCGGCCGGGTCCCCGACCGGCAGCCGCTGGCCGACGTCCGCTGGCGGGCGTCCGCTGGCCGGCATCCACCGGCCGGCACCCGCATGTGGAGCGCGAGCGGAACGGAAGATAGATTCTACGCCAGGTGCCCCACCAGCGCCCGGTGGGCCAGCGGAGTTCTGCCCGCTGTCGCTCGGCTGGTGCGTCGACGTCCGGCACCTCACGCTGGTCGCGCAACGTACGCCTGTGTGACGATGTGCTCCTGTCCGACGGCGATGTGCTCCTGTCCTGCGACGTGTGCCTGTTCGGCGATGTGCACCTGTTCGGCGATGTGCACCTGTTCGGACGGCACGCCGCAGAGCAGCGCCGCGTCCCGGACGGCCTGCGTCCACGCGCGCGGGCCACAGACGAACACGTCGTGGTCGACGATCTCGGGGACGATCTGGCGCAGCGCGACGTCGTCGAGCAGGGCGGAGAAGCGTTCCGGCAGCCACGACAGGCGGTCCGGGCAACGGTGCCCGGGCAGGTAGATCACCCGGATCCCGCGCAGCACGGCCAGCATGTCCAGCTCGTAACGGAAGGCCGAGCTCTCCTCGGTCATGGCCCGGTAGACCAGCACGGCATCGGCGGGGGAGCGCCCCAGCCCGTCGAGAAGCGTCCTGATCGGGCCGATGCCGACGCCGCACGCCATCACGGTCAGCCCTCGTGGCCGGCGGCCGGCGTCCACGGACGGGTCGACGCCCGTGCCCGGGGCCAGCGTCGCCACCGCAAGATCCAGCGTTGTCGCGATCATGATGTCGTCCTCCATCGGCTCAAGAGGCCCAGGGCCTGTCCCCGGGCACCTACCGGAGCAGGCCGCGGGCACGCGGGGAAGCGCGTGGCCACGGCTGGCGGCTCCCGTGCCCGCCAGCGGTCCTGCTGGTCCCTGCTGGTCTGGTCGGCCGCGCCGGTCCCGCCTCGCGGGGCCTGCGCGGGTGCTTCACCGTCCACGGTGGGCCGGCGGACTTCACCGTTGCTGAATCCAACCTGTGAGGTTGCTGGGAGTTCACTTCGCCGTCAGCGGAGGTGGATGTGCTCAGATAGAGCAACATCGGACGATCAACACGGAGCGGGCATATGAACGGTGAGACGACTGCCGATCAGTTGGTGAACCTGCGTGACCTGGGTGGGCTGCCCACCAGCGACGGCGGGCTGACCCGGGCCGGTGTGCTCTACCGCAGCGAGGCTCCCCTGCACGGTGACCGGCCGCCGCCGAACGGTCTCGCATGGCCGCCCCGCACGGTCGTCGACCTGCGCTCGCCGGTCGAGCAGGACGGCCCGCACCCGCTGGCCTCGGCGGCGACCGGCATCCACCTGATCCCGCTGCTGGGCGACGTCGATCCCCACGACCCGTCCTCCCGGACCGCCACGGCGCTCGCCGGCGGTCTGCGCACGCTCTACCAGTCGATCATCGTCTCCGCCGGCTCGCTGGTGGTCGGCATCCTTCATCTCGCGGCTCGGACACCCGCGCCGCTGCTCGTCCACTGCGCGGCCGGGAAGGACCGGACCGGCCTTGTCGTGGCGGTGCTGCTGCGTGCCGCGGGCGTCCGGGCGGACGCGGTGCTCGCGGACTACGCGATCACGGCCACGAACATGCCCGCGGTGCTGCGACGGATGGGTGACAGCCCGCTGCTGCCGGGCGGTGGGCAGAACGCGCGGGATCTGGCCAGGACGTCGTCCTCGGCCGTCGAGCAGGTGCTGGGCGTCATCGACGGCCACGACGGCGGCGTGGTGGGCTGGCTGGCCGCCAACGGCGCGGATCCGGACGCGGTATCCGCCTGGAAGTCCCGCCTGGTGGCCTGACCCGTTCCGTTCTGTTCCGTCCCGTTCGCCGTCCGGACCCGGTCCCGTCCCGTCCGGGCTCGGTCCTGTCCCGTCCGGACCCGGCACAGCCGGTCTCACGGAAACGGTCCCACGGAAATCCGCGACGTGTTCCGGCGCCCTGTTTCCCGTCCTTGTCGGTTTTTCTTGACGGTCACCGCTTTTCTTGACGGCCACCGCGGAATGGTGGCGGGCCCACGTGGTGAACCGTCTGTCCGGGGCAGGGAGCGTGGATCTCGACGGTGAAGGACGCGGTCGGCCGGGCGCCACGCGGCCAGCTGGCCTCGATGGCCGCGCGGACCTCCGGTGCCCGCCGGTGGTGGGCGGTGGGCCCCATCATCACCAGGTTCAACAGGTCGTCCGGGGACAGGGAGAGCTCGAGGTCCATGGCCAGCCGGTCCTGTTGGACGAAAAATCCGGCCAGTTTCGCGCGCAGCCGCTCGGATTTTCTCTCGTCCACGGTGACCAGGCCGAGCGGGCCCACGATCTCGCCAAGATGGCGGACGGTGGGTGTCACGATGGCCAGCCGTCCGTCCGGGCGCAGGACGCGGTGCATTTCCGCGGCATTTCGCGGTGCAAAGACGTCGAGAACAAGTGCTGCCGTCGCGGTCCGGATGGGCAGTGGGCCGCGTACGTCCGTGCCGATGGCGCCGATGCGCGGATGTGCCCGGGCCGCCCGTCGCAGCGCGTAACGTGACGCGTCCACCGCGATACCGGCCGCGCCCGGAGCGGACCGGAGCAGGCGCGCCAGGTAGTAGCCGGTACCGGCGCCGACATCGACGACGACCGGCGCGCCGCCGGACGTACCGCTGCCCCCGCTCTCGCTCCCGCCCTGGGCCGGGCCGCTGTCCTGGGACGTGCCGCTGACCGCCTGACGACCGTGGCCGCCGGCGGCGAGCGCGCCCGCAAGCCTGTTCGCGGGCTGGTCCGTGAGTGCGCCGGCAAGCCTGCCGGTGAGCTCGCCGGTGAGCCTGCCAGCGAGTCCGCCGGTGAGTCCGCCGGTGAGCTCGGCGGCGAGCCTGTCGGCGAGCCGGTCGGCAAGTGCGGTGTAGTGGCCGGCGCCAAGGAAGGCCTCCCGCGCCCGCACCATGTCCGCGCTGTCACCGGGGAGAGCCTTCGCCCGCCCGGCGGTGAGCGTCAGGTAGCCCGCCCGGGCGAGGTCGTAGCTGTGGCCCGCCGGACAGTGGACCCGCCCCGGCCCGGCGGTCAGCCCCTGGTGACATGTCGGGCATGTGAGATGGGCAAGAACGGTATGAATCACGCCGAGCCCGCCGTCATCATCGGCCGCATGGTAACGACAGTACGTGCCCGGTGAGCAGGGACGATCGAACGCCGGCCCGGTGGTGTCAGGCAGCGGGTGCCCGAAGCGGCAGGGGCGCCGGAGCGGTAGGAGGCCGGGGCCTGCACCGGCGCCGGAGCGGTACGGGCGCCAGACCGGTACGGGCGCCGGG
>NZ_CAKKTM010000151.1:5661-13964 GCF_920888515.1 Protofrankia sp. CiP1_Cm_nod1
TGAGGGTGTCAGGACAGCGAGGGTGGTGAGGTGGCGTGACCAACCGTTCTGACGGTCGTTCCTCCGGCTCGGTGACCGTCCCGGCGGCCAGCGCTGTCATCGGGTCCCGGTACCGCGCGCCCGAGCGGGTGGGGGTCGTGGGTGCCGGCATGGTCGGCCTGTCCACCGCGTGGTTCCTGCAGGAGCATGGGGCCCAGGTCACGGTGCTCGAACGTGAGCATGTCGCGGCCGGCTCGTCCTGGGGCAACGCGGGGTGGGTCACACCGAGCCTGGCCACACCGCTGCCGGAACCGGCGGTGCTGCGTTACGGCGTCCGCGCCGTGGTGAGCCCGGCGTCCCCGGTGTACGTGCCGCCGCGCGCGGATCCGCGTCTGGCCCGCTTCCTCGCCGGGTTCGCCCGCAACAGCACGGCGCGGCGCTGGCGGGCGGCGATGGAACACCTCGCGCCGGTCAACCGCAGGGCGTTCGAGGCCTTCGACCAGCTTGCTGCCGGGGGAGTACGGGTGTCGACGTCCCCGGCCGAGCCGTTCCTGGCCTGCTACCGCAGCGCGCGTGAGCGGGAGACGCTGGTCACCGAACTCGCCGAGATCCGCACGGCGGGCCAGAAGGTCGACTTCGAGCTGCTCGGCGGCGCGCAGGCGCGGGCCCTGCAACCGGCGTTGACCGACGAGATCAACGCCGCGGTCCGCATCGACGGCCAGCGTTTCTGCGACCCGGGGCGTTTCGTGGCGGCGCTCGCCGACAGCGTCCGGGCGCGCGGCGGTGAGCTGCGGGAGGGCGTCGGCGTCCGCGGGATCCGTGACCGTGGCACCGACATGGCCCTGGAGCTCTCGACGGGGGACAGCGCACTGTTCGACGCGGTCGTCGTCGCCAGTGGCGCGTGGCTGAGCGAGCTCGCCCGCCCGTTCGGGGTCCGTCTCCCAGTGCAGGCGGGGCGAGGGTACAGCTTCAGCGTGGCGGCTCACACCGTGCCCGCGGGCCCGCTGTACTTCCCGGCCCAGCGGGTGGCCTGTACGCCGTTGGGTGACCGGTTGCGCATCGCCGGGATGATGGAGTTCCGGGAGCCTCGGGCGCCGCTGGACCAGCGTCGCATCACCGCGATCGTCGACGCGGTCCGCCCCCTGCTGGCCGGTGTGGAGCTGACCTCCCGGCGGCAGGAATGGGTTGGCTCACGTCCCTGCACGCCGGACGGTCTCCCGGTGATCGGTCGGACGACATCCCCACGGCTGTTCGTGGCCGGTGGGCACGGTATGTGGGGCATCACGTTGGGGCCGGTCAGCGGACAGCTGGTGGCGCAGGCGCTTGTCACCGGCCGCCTGCCGGTGGAACTCGAGCCTTTCGACCCGCTACGCTGATCCGCGCCCGGGCGCCTACTACGACGGGCCAGTTGGCCGGCTGGCTCCGCTCCTGTCCGGGCTCCAGCCCCGTGTGCCAGCCGGTTTCTCGGGCTGGGTGATCGAGTGTGCTTCCGTTCGGGCCCTGTCCTCGCGCGGCGGCCCGGCTCTCGGGCCGGCCGATCATCTGGACGGCGGATTCCCGCGGGTTTCGCGACGTGGGAATGCCGTTCCTGACCTGCCTGCCGGTCATGGTATATCCAATTTGCTTTGTGTTCATATGAATACCGGCGGCAATGTGTGTCGGGCTGAAGCTGTCGGTGTCATAGCGTGGATACGGTACGTGTTTTGACAACACCGGTGATGGATGCAACTCTGCCTGAGTGGTGTGGCGTGGGGCCGCACCGTCGGTGGATGGTCGAATGACCGGGCACCGCGCACCGAGGAGTGGACGGACCATTGACGGCGCTGCACTATTCATCTTTCAGGCATCGGAGCGTTACCGGTCGTCGGCGGGCCCAGGCTGATCCGATCCGTTGTCCCGGTAATGCCGCCCAGGTTGTCTGTGATGAGGGACACCGCTGGTGGGCCGTCCGCTGGTCGCTTGTCGGCCTGCTCGCCGATGGCCCCTTCGAGACGCGGGCGGCCGCGCTGGAACGGGCGAACAGCTCACCCCAACTGTGACGACATGCGACAGCCGTCTCGTTCCGGGACGGCTTCCGTCGGCCCATCGGTAGCCGATTCTCGCAAAAACAGATAAATGATATGCCCTATTCGGCTGTCGACCGAAAATGACGAGATCTTTTTCTCGTGTGCGAGATCCGTATTCCGTGGCAGGCGGGTTGGGCCGTGGCAGGCCCGGTTGCCCGGGCCGCGAACGGACCAGCAGCCGTGGTACCGACGACCTCGCCGGGTCAGCCGAGCAGGTCGAGCACGGTTGTGGCGACCGGGCCGTTGGTCAGATCCTGACTGGTTTCCAGCAGGTGCGCGCGCCACAGCTCTTCCGCGGCCCTGACCTCACGTGCCTCGATGAGGTCCACGACCCGCTCGTGCTCCAGGAGGCGCCGACGGCTGGCGAGCCGCTGTTCGGCGCTGCGTTCCGGGCCTGGGTGGGACAGCGTCGCGAGATCGAGAATGTGACGCAGCATCCCTGACAGCACCGACAGCGTCGTGTTCCCGGCAAGCTTGACCAGCAGGACGTGGAAGGCGAGATCGGCCTGCAGGTACTGGCCCGGGTCGTCGGTGCTGACGGCGGCCGCTGTCTCGCTCACCGCCAGCCGGAGCTTGTCCAGGTCTTCCTGGGCGCGATTCTCCGCCAGCAACGCCACGCACGGTGGTTCGATCACAGCGCGGGCCTGGTGGATGTCGGCAAGGGTCGTCCCGCGGTATTCCAGGACCAACGCGGCGTAGCGGGCCGCGATGTCCCCGTTCGGGATGTGTACGCGCGCGCCACCATGCGCGCCGCGCCTGACCGTGATCAGGGCTTCGGATTCCAGGACCCGGAAGGCCTCGCGCAGCGTCGGCCGGGAGACCCCGAACTGCTCCATGAGGGTGGCCTCGGGTGGGAGGGCATCGCCCTCCACGAGCTCTCCCCGCACGATGCGGCGGCGAAGGTGTGCCGCGACGAGTTCGGCGGTTTTCGGGACCCGGACCTGCTGCCCGATCGCGACCACCGTGCCGACCCTGCTAGCAGCAGGCATCGCCAGCTCTTGTACAGCCATCGTGGGCGCCTCCGTCGACGACGAACAGGTAGGTCTGTATAAACGTGGAACCGGTGAACCAAGTGGGGTAGTACAAATGTTGTTGGTGCTTGAGGTTACCAATGGGTCGTCCGGTCTCCCTAGAGAGCCTTGACACATTTGGGGTCTGGATGTTGTCCGACAGTAGCCTTTGCCTTGTCCAGGAGTGCCCGTGGGCCACCGGCATGGGCTGGACGGTCGTGGTGCTGAAATCCCCGGAGTACCCTTCGCCCAGCTACTTTTGGCCCCGTGCTATAAGCTCGGCCGGGACGCAGACGCCTGTCGCCGGGCCGGCTGCAGCCCGTGGCCCCGCTCGTCATTGGCTGTCGCCATTGGGACATGCCACCGTTGTTGACATCTGGGACGCGGTTGGCCAGGTGAGCGGTTGGCCAGGTGAAGCGTGCGCCGTCGCCTGTCGCCTTCGGGACAGCTCTTTCCGTAGATGTCAGTCGTGACTTAAAAGTCAACCCGTTGGGTATCGGTAGGTTTAGTGACTGTCCGATGGCTCCGGGTTGCCTGAATCGGGTTTTTTGACTGATCGATTAGTGATGGGGGGCCGCTCAGCTCGCGGCTGGCGTACCGGCCTGCCGGGCAGGCGGATCTCCGACGTTACCGGGTGAAAGTGTTCGTGTCGCTTCGGATGTGCTGACGGTGCGACGTTTCCGGTATGGGAACGGATGTGTTTTCGGGCTGTTCCAGGAAGATCCAGACACCTTCGCGTCTCCGCGGATGTCGTATAAGGGACGTTACTTCTTGTCGCGTGACTCGGCCTGCTCCCGGGCGACCGTCTCGGGTGTGGGCGCGCTGCCACCGAGATGGGCCGGCAGCCACCATGGCGATTCACCCGGGAGTGGCGGTGGGTAGTCACGCTGGGCATCGGTCAGCAGTTTCAACACGGCATCCGAGAGCAGTTGGGTGCCGGCCGCCGCGGGTGCGAGCTCGGCGGGCGGGATCGGTTCGCCGACGACGATCGAGACCGTGGCGCCGCGCGCGGCACGGAAGTTGCGCGGCCGCCCCTTGGTCAGAATGCGCTGGCTGCCCCAGACGGCCATCGGCAGCGCCGGGACATTGGCTTCGACGGCCATCCGAGCCGCCCCGGTCTTGAAGGGCTGGAGGCAGAAGCTGCGGTTGAGCGTCGACTCGGGGAAGATCCCCACGAGCTCGCCGGCCCGCAGCGCCGCCACCGCGTGGTGGTAGGACCCCGCGCCCGCCGACCGGTCCACGGGAATATGGCGCATCCCGCGCATGAGGGGCCCGGCGATCGGGTGGGAGAAGACGTCGTGCTTGGCCATGAAGCGGACCAGGCGTCGGTGGGAGCGCCAGAACGGGACGCCGGCGAGGGCAAAGTCCAGGTAGGAGACGTGGTTGATGACGACGACGCATCCGCCTGTGGCCGGTATGTGCTCCTGGCCTCGGACGTCGAGCCTGAGATCGAGCGCCTTGAAGAAGCCGAGCGCGAAGCGGATCACTGGCTTGTAGACGAGTTCCGCCACCCGCTCCTGACCTCCCGCCTATCTGTGTTGTCCCAACTGTGTCACGTTGGGATGATCGATTTCGATCGGCCACGAAAAGTAGCTGGCCGATCGTACCGTGAGTCGTCGCGAGCCGCCGGGAGACCATGCCGGAAGGGCGGGCAGGCCGTGTCGGACAGGCACTCGACGATCGTTCTCCGCAGCATTGCATACTCAGCTCCACCTGAGCCACATCGGCATCAGCCACATCGGCATCAGCTACATCGGCATCCCAGGGGCCGTCAGCGGTACCGGTTGGACACGATCGGATAGGAGACGTACGACGCCTGACGAGTGGACGCATCTGCTCAGCTCGGGGGATCCGCCGCGTTGGACGGCGCTGGTAGGTGCTGTGATCGCCTTTGTCGTGGTGCTCGACAGCCGGCTGTGGCCGCTGGCCCGGCATGTGATCACCATTGCTCATGAGGGAGGGCATGCGCTGGCCGCGGTCGGCAGCGGCCGGCGGCTCGGTGGTATCCGGCTGCATTCCGACACGTCCGGTGTGACCGTGTCGGCCGGGCGGCCGACCGGGCCGGGCGTCGTCGTCACGGTCGCGGCCGGCTACATCACGCCCTCGTTGCTCGGCCTCGGCGCCGCCGCCCTGCTCGCGGTCGATCAGGTGAGCCTGATGCTGCGGCTGAGTGTCGTCCTGCTCCTGGGGGTGCTCGTCGCCATCCGCAACGCCTTCGGCGTGCTGTCCATCGTGCTCAGCATCGGGACCGTCGTGGCCGTGTCGGTCCTGGCCTCGGAGCGTCCCCAGCAGTTGTTCGCCATGTCCATCACCTGGTTCCTCCTCTTCGGTGGGCTGCGGCCGATCATCGAGGTGCAGCGGACCCGCAGCCGGGGACGTGCGCCGACGTCGGATCCGGATCAGCTGGCCCGGCTGACCGGCATGCCCGCGGGGCTGTGGGTGCTGTTCTTCGCCTTCGTCTCCCTGTTCTGCCTTGTCATGTCGGCCGAATGGCTCGTGCGGTAGCAGCCCGTGTGACGGCCGCCCGGACGGCAACGGTCCGGACGGCAACGGTCCGTGTGGTGGTGGCCCGTGCGGTGACTGTGTGGCGCGGGCATACCGTGCTCCACGCCCGGCTCCCGGGAGCCGGGCTCCCGGCAGGCGTGCCCTTGGCGGACATGGTTTCGGCAGACACAGCTTTGGTGGGCACGGCTCTGGCAGGCACGGCTCTGATGGGCACGGCCTCGGTGGGCGGTTGCCGCCGGCGCCCGCCAGAGGTCGGGCGGGCACCAGCGGAGGCCATGCGGTACGGGTGGTTGTCTGGCACACTACGAACACATGTGCGGTCGCTACGCCAACGCCCTGGGTGGGCAGCAGCTCGCAGAGTCGTTCTCCGCGCGTGACGAGACAGGCGGCGTACAACCGAATTTCAACGTCGCGCCGACCGCTTCGGCGCCGGTGGTCGTCATCCCGCCGGGCCAGCAGCCGACACCGGCTCCCCGGCTGCGGCTGGCGCGCTGGGGCCTGGTGCCCTCGTGGGCCAAGGACGCCGCCATCGGCAACAAAATGATCAATGCCAGGGCGGAGACCGTGGCGGCCAAACCCGCGTTCCGTGCCGCGCTGCGGGCCCGCCGCTGCCTCGTCCCGATCACGGGTTACTACGAGTGGCAGCGGACCAAGGAGGCCCGGCGCGCGCAGCCGTACCTGGTACGCCCGGTCGACGGCGAACTCGCCGCGCTCGCGGGACTGTACGAGCTGTGGCGTCCGCCCACGGGCGGCACGCTCGCGACCTTCACCATCATCACCACTACGGCGCCGGCCGGTCTGGAGTCCCTGCATCCACGCTCGCCGGTCGTCCTTCCTCCGGCGGACTGGTCGCACTGGCTTGATCCTGCCCTGGCCGATCCGGCGGTGCTGACCAGCATGCTCGGACCCGCGCCAGCCGGAGTGCTGCGCGCCTACCCGGTCGACACCCAGGTCGGCAACGTGCGTAACAACGGCCCGCATCTGCTGGAGCCGGTCACCCCGGCCGGCGACGGGGACGGCGTGGGCTCGCGGGCCGCCCGCTCCGGTGCGGCCCCGGTCGACCGTGAGTGACTTCCGTCCATGGGCCATCCGCCGGATGACGCGCTCCAGGCGCGCCGGTGAGAGCGTTCTGAAGCTGACGAGGAGACCCCTCACGCGGCCCACCGCCAGGACGCGCTGATCCGCGGGCCGCAGGAAGCGACTTTCGGGACCGCGTGCTCCCAGTCGGCCTGGCAGCGGCCGCCTATCACCAGAAGATCTCCGGACGCGGGGAGCAGCGTCCGGCCGGCGCCACCACCGCGTGGACGGAGCCGGAAGGGACGCCGTGCCCCCAGCGTCACGATCGCGATCAGAGTGTTGCCGAGCCTGCGCAGCTCACGGTCGCGGTGGAACGCGACGCTGTCGTCACCGTCCCGGTAGAAGTTGAGCCCGACCGAGCCGAACGGCACCTGATAATGCGCGCACAGAGAGC
Source organism: Protofrankia sp. CiP1_Cm_nod1 (assembly GCF_920888515.1). Classification (GTDB taxonomy): domain Bacteria; phylum Actinomycetota; class Actinomycetes; order Frankiales; family Frankiaceae; genus Protofrankia. The sequence continues at coordinate 12,693 of NZ_CAKKTM010000151.1, forward strand.
TACGTATAGTAGCCAGGATGGGATGGGGGAGGGGTTCGGCGGCCTTGTACCACCGTGACAGCCGTGGATCGTCGACCATGCGCTCGTACATCCACCGTCGGCCCTGCCGCCACGGGACCTCGCTGGCGAGGGTCTCGTAAAGGTCGTCGGCGCCGCGCAGCCACCCGGGTGCCACGTCGGCCCACGACGTCCCATCGAGGTGGATACGGCTGAATGCCGGGCTGGTAGTGACCTCGGGATCACCGATGGTCAACAGGCTGCACTGGAGGGGCATAGAAGTACGATACCCGAACATATGTTCGATATCGAGCGTGTCGGGCAGGCCGGCCACCGGGGGCGATGTCCCGGTGGCCCCGCGCTCTGGCAACACGGATGACCGGAGCGGCTCTGGCCGCGGCCACAAGCGCTGCCGGTGCCCGGCGATCCCCGCCCGGGAATGTCGGTGGAAGCCGGCCGGCTCCGCCCGAGCCGGCCGGGCCGGCGATCCGGGTCCTGGGTATCAGGCTCGCGACTCCCGGCGGACCGCAAGAGCGCGCGTGATCTGTGCGACGCCGTGCACGATCAGCTCGATCCCGAATATCACCGCCAGGATGAAGACGGTGGCCGACGGCCACACCAGGGCGAGAATGCCGATGCCCATCGCCAGGAGACCGATGAACAGGCCCCACCCCCATGGGCGTCCGTGCCCGTGCGCGTAGCCGGCCATGGCGACACGCACGGCACCGGCCACCAGCAGGCAGATACCGACGATGAGGGCCAGTGTCCACAAGGTGACACCCGGCCAGGCGAGTGCGACGATCCCGCCGATCACGAGCAGGACACCGAAGAGAGCGGAGGCGTCCTCACCCGCACGGGTCGTCGCGGCCATGTCCATGATTCCGGCCAGCACCAGCCCGACACCGATCAGGATCGCCAGTGTGCGCGCGGCGGCGAAGGGATGGGCGACCAGGAGCGCGCCGAGAACCGTCACCGCGATTCCCAGGAAGAGCCCTGCCATCCAGACCGTGCCCGAAGCTCCGCCGTGGTGACGGTGCGTCTCTGCCGTCGTCATCATGATTGTCATCTCCAGGGTCGCTCATACCTTCCGACCTGGACAAGTGGTTCCCCGCGCCGGGCGCCGCCAGTCCTCGATGCCGGCCCTGGGCGGCTCCCGCTCCCCGGCGCCACGGCGTCTTTCCGCTGCTCCGCTGCTCAGGGCGAACGGTGTCCCGGCCGTTCGTGCCGTGCCCGTCCGCCGCGCGCTGGCCCGGCCGGCGGGCGGCTCCGGCCGGG
>NZ_CAKKTM010000152.1 GCF_920888515.1 Protofrankia sp. CiP1_Cm_nod1
TGCCGTGCCCGTCCGCCGCGCGCTGGCCCGGCCGGCGGGCGGCTCCGGCCGGGTGCGCCGGGATGCCCGGCCGGCGCGGTGTGGCCGGCCTACCGGCGGCCCGAGCGGTCCCGGGTTCTGGATCAGGGCGGTTCTTGACCGCTGGCGCGGCTGTCGGCCGTTGGTCCTGTGCGGTCCTGATCAGAACGTCCTGATGGCCGAGATGTCAGCATCGATCGTGACTTTGTCGCCGATGAGGACGCCTCCCGCCTCCAGCGGCGCGTTCCAGGTGAGGCCGAAGTCCTTCCGGCTGAGGGATGACGTGGCGGCGAATCCCACCCGGCTGTGGCCGGACGGGTCCACCGCGCTGCCCTGGAACTCGACCGCTACCTCGACCACGCGCGTCGTGCCGTGGATGGTCAGGCCGCCGGTGGCCACGTAGCTGTCCTGGCCGCTTCCTGGCCTGATGCCCGTGCTGGTGAAGGTGATCGTCGGATGCGTGCCGGCATCAAGGAAGTCGGGGGAGCGTAGATGGGTGTCGCGGTCGGCGTTCCCGGTGTCGATGCTGTCGGTGTCGATGCTGATCGTGGCATGTGAGGCCGTGGGAGTGGAGCCGTCGAGGCGCAGTGCGCCCTCGAAGGACCTGAAACTGCCCCGGACGGTCGCCACCATCGCGTGTCGGACGGCGAAGCCGGACCGGCTGTGAACGGGGTCGATCGCCCAGGTGCCGGTGAGCTTCTCGACGGCGCTGCCCGGTACGGTCATGATGTTCTCCTCTCCAGGCTTCTCCTACGATTCGTGCCCCCTGAGGGGCGGGTTCTTCTGTGACTTCGCGGGCCCTACGCGCATGATCTTTTCGTCTGGCCCCAAAGCGATTGCGTGAGCAACAGTCTGCTCCCCGGACACGCCGGCAGCCGATCGCTTCGCCCCCGGTCCGCGGTCGCGGCTGTCGTCGGTACGGCTGGCTTCCACCGTGTTCCCCGACGCGTCGGTCCGGGAGGTGGCGGCCGCTCCGCGTAGTTCGGCATCCCGGAGGAACAGACTGATCGCGAACGCGGCGATCCCGATCGGAACGGCCACCAGAAAGACCCGGCCGAGCGAGTCGGCATAGGCGGTCCGTACCGCTTCACGTATCGGCGCGGCCAGCCCCGCGACCTCGCGCGGAGCTGAGACAAAACGGTTGGCGGCAGCGCTGCCGGTCTGCGCGCCCGGTACCCGGAGGGCGATGTTCGTGGCCAGCTGGGCGGTGAGCACCGCCCCCAGGGCGGACGCGCCGATCGCGCCCCCCATGGTACGCAGAAATGTCACGCTGGAGGTCGCGGCGCCCATGTCCCGCGGGTCGACAGAATTCTGTACGGCCAACAGGACGTTCTGCAGGAGGAGGCCGAGGCCGAGCCCCGTGACGAACATCCACAGACCGAGTTCCAGCGCGCTCGTGCCGGCGCTGACATGACTGAGCAGAAAGAGCCCGGCAGTGGCTCCGACGGTGCCTGCCACGACAAACCACTTGTAGTGCCCGATAACGCTGATCAGTCGGCCCGACCCGATGGACGTCAACAGAATACCGGCGAGCAGCGGGAGCATCCGCAGCCCGCTGACAGTGGCACTCGCGCCCTGGACGATCTGTAGGTACTGCGGAAGAAAAACAATCGTCCCGAACATGAAGGCCCCGGTGACGAGGCTCAGCAGCGCGGACACCGTGTAGATGCTGTTGGTGAACAGCCGGGGTGGGAGAATGGCCTCCGGCGCCACCCGTTCGCGCAGCGCGAAGGAACCGGTCAGTACGATTCCCGCGATGATCATCGCGGCGATCTGCCAGGAGAGCCACGAGAAGTCCTTGCCCCCGCTCTGGGTGGCGAGCAGGATGGCGCTCAGGCCCGTGACCAGCAGGATGGCGCCGGCCCAGTCGATAGCCGACCGACGGCGCCGGAACGGCAGCCGCAGCGTCCGGCTGATGACGACGAGCGCGGCGAGCCCGACCGGAAGGTTGACGAAGAACACCCAGCGCCATGACCCGTGGTCGACCACGAAACCGCCGACGAGTGGGCCGAGGATGCTCGACGCGCCGAAAACTCCGCTGAAGTATCCCTGGTAGCGCCCCCGTTCCCGGGGCGGGACGATGTCGCCGATGACGGCGAAGGCCAGGGAGATGAGGCCGCCGGCACCAAGGCCCTGCAGGGCGCGGAATCCGACAAGCTGGTACATCGACTGGGCAAGCCCGCACAGTGTGCTGCCGGCCAGGAAGATCGTTATGGACAGCTGCAGGACGATTCTGCGCCCGTAGAGGTCACCGGCTTTCCCGTACAGCGGGGCGGAGATCGTGGAGGTCAGCAGGTAGGCCGCGACCAGCCAGGAAAGCATGTCGCTGCGATGGAACTCACCGACGATGGTCGGCAGCGCGGTTGCGACGATGGTCTGGTCCAGTGCCGCGAGCAGCATGCCCGTCATCAGCCCGGTGATAATGACGACGATCTGCCGGTGGCTCAGGCCCGTACCGGTGCCGTCCGGTGGGTTCCGGTCACGGCTGACATTGTTCCCGGTGGTCGTCATGCATCCTCCGTCGGGCGGGCCGCTCGTGCGATGCCGGCACAGTGAGAGCGTGGGGCGGCCACAGGAATTCGACGCAGGTCGCAACGCGATGTATCCCACGGCTCGACATTTCGCTACTTGATTGTATGATGCAACTATACGTGATCGTTTTGATTGGGCATCGGGCGTGTTGTCGCGTGTCGGCCGTGATACCGAACACGGTCGGTACATAGCAGGTTTTGTCCGTCACTCGCGGTGTCCTGTGGACAGAAGACGGTTGTCCACAGGCGAGGGGTACACGATGTACCGCCACGGCGCGGGGCCCTACCGTCACGGGCATGGCTGATCTTTCTTTTGCCCCCGGCACCCGCTCGGGCGTGGCTGCCGTGGTCCGGCCGGGCGCTGCGAAGAGCCGTGCCCCGGTGGCCCGTGCCCCGGTGGCCCGTGCCCCGGTCACGGGGGAACGCGGCAGCCCGGAGCCGGGCCGGCTGTACCTCACCGGCCCGGCTCCGGGCGCTCCTGACAGGGAACCGGGCCCCGCCGGGCCGGGCCCCCGCCGGGGGGAGCCACCCGTGCCCGGCGAACACGGCCGGTCGTCCCGCTCCGACGCGGCCGGCACGGCATCCATCGATGCTTCCTTCCTCGACGAGATACTGGCCGAGCCTGCCGGTCCCGGCGGCGGGGAGCGGCGGACAGCCCTCCAGCGGGCTGGATCCAGCCTGGCCGGACGCCTGCCGCACACCCTGCGCGGCGGGCTGGTCGACCCGGCCATCCGTGGCGCGTTGCTGATCGCGTTCGTCGCCCTCGCCGCGGCGCTGGTGGCCGGCTGGTTCGCCTGGCGGGGCAGACCAGTGCCGGTGCTGGCCCTTCCGCCGGCGGTACAGGTGACGGACCTCACGAATCCGGGGCCCGGCACAAATCCGGGGCACGGTACAGCGGCCGCCGCGGTGACGGCCGCGACGCCGCCGTCGCCCGCCGCCACCGGGAGCCCGCAGGCGCAGGTCGTCGTCGACGTCGCGGGCAAGGTCCGCCATCCCGGAGTGTTCACCCTGTCGGGAGAATCCCGGGTGGTGGACGCGGTGGCCCGCGCCGGCGGGGTGCTGCCCGGGACGGACACCTCCGGGCTGGCGCTTGCGCGTCGCCTGGTGGACGGCGAGCAGATTCTTGTGGACGGCCGCCCCGGACCGGCACCACCCCAGCCCGCGGGCGGTACCGCCGGCAGCGCCGGTGGTAGCGGTGTCACCGCGGGCGGCGGTGGCAGGGGCTCGCCGGGCACCGCGCCCGGGGCACCGGTGAACCTCAACACGGCCACGGCCGAAGCCCTCGACGCGCTGCCCGGCGTAGGTCCTGTGCTGGCCCAGCGGATCGTCGAGTGGCGTGCGGCCCACGGCGGTTTCACCTCTCCGCGACAGCTGGGGGAGGTGACCGGAGTCGGTGATCAGCGTCTTGCCGACCTGCTGCCACTCGTCACTGTCTGACTGTCAGCGCTCAACGGAGAGCGTGTTGGTTCACCGGTGGCCGGGTAGCGTGGAGCACGAACATGACCGTTTCCGGTCACGATCCGCAGCATCAACCGCCCGACCTGCGTCTGGTCGCCCCAGCCCTCGCGGCCTGGGCGGGAGCCGCGGGTGCCGGACTGGCCGTGCCACCGGTGGCCGTGCTGTGGATCGCCGGGGTGTTGCTGTGCGTGACACCGCTGTGCGTGATACCGCTGTGCGCGGTGGCCCTGCTGCGCGGCCGGACGGCCCGACGGCCGGCGGGCACGGTCCTGGCATGTCTGGCCTGCCTTGCCGCGGGCGTGCTGGCGGCGGGTCTGCCGGCCCGGGCCCGGACGCTCGGCCCGCTCGCGGCCCTCGGCACGGCCCGGGCGTCCGCCGGTATCGAAGGGACGGTGACCGGCGACCCGCGGGTCAGCCACGGGGGCGGCGGGCTCGTCATCGTCCCGATGCGGGTGGAGCGGCTGACCGCGGACGGGCACGACATCCGGCTGCGGCAGCCGGTCCTGGTGCTCGCGACCGCGTCCGGCTGGGAGGACCTGCTGCCGAGCCAGCATGTCAGCACCTCGGGAAGGCTGGCGCCGCCGAGGGCGGCTGACACCGTCGCCGCTGTCGTCTTCGTCCGGGCCGCGCCGGCCTCGGTCGGCCCGCCCTCGCTGGTGCAGCGGGTGGCCGGTCATCTGCGGGCGGCCCTGCGCGACGCCGCGTCGGGGCTTGCCGGCCCGCGCCGCGGGCTGCTGCCGGGCCTTGTCCTCGGCGACACGAGCAACCTCGACGACGAGGTGCGGGAGGACTTCCGGACCGCCGGGATGTCGCACCTGGTCGCTGTCTCCGGCGCGAACTGCATGATCATAATCGCCGCGGCGACCGTTGTCGTCCGGCGCAGCCGGCTGGCTCCGTGGGTGCGGGCCGGCTGGGTCGCAATGGCCCTGGTCGGTTTCGTCATCCTGGCCCGGCCGTCACCAAGCGTCCTGCGGGCCGGTGTCATGGGGCTGATCGGGATCGTCGCGGCCGGCAGCGGACGGCCGCGGCTGGCCATGCCCGCGCTCGCGGCCACCGTGCTGGTGCTCGTCCTCAGCAGTCCCGATCTTGCTCGTTCGGTCGGTTTCACCCTGTCGGTTGCCGCCACCGCCGGACTGGTGATCCTCGTCCCCGGCTGGCGGGACGCGCTGGCGGGCCGGCTGCCGAGGTGGCTGGCAGAGCCGCTCGCGGTCGCCGCGGCGGCACATGTCGCCTGCTCGCCGATCATCGTCGCCATCGGCGGCGGGGTCAGCCTGGTAGCCGTTCCCGCCAACATGCTCGCCGAGGCCGCGGTCGCGCCGGCGACCATCCTCGGGGTCCTCGCCACGGTGGCCGCGGTCGTCTACGACCCGCTGGCCCGGCTCCTGGCGGCCCTCGCGGGTGTGCCGTGCGGGTGGCTGATCACGGTGGCGGACGTCGCGGCGCGCGTACCCGGCGCGGAGATCGGTTGGCCGGCCGGCCCGGCCGGCGCGGTGGCCCTCGTCGCCACCACGGCGGTGCTGTTCGCGACCGTTCGGCGGCACCGTGGGCGCCGCGTCCTCATCGCACTGTCTGTCATCACTCTGGGCATACAGGTGATATTGATGTCACGTGCTGCTGGAATCTGGTCCACGCGTTGATGGCTGATCGTCATTACTCGATGTTCCTGACCAGCTCGTGAGGTCCGGATACCGTCCCTGTGACATGCTCGCCAGCGTGCCGCCGACATCCGCGCCGCCACGGCTGGTCCTGGTCTCCGGTGACGAGGAGCTGCTTGTCTCCCGCGCTGTCCGGGACGTCGTCCACGCCGCCCGGCGCCACGACCCACAGGCGGAGGTCGTCGACCGGGCACCGGGCGAGTTCACCGAGAGTGACATGGTTGATCTGGCCAGCGTATCGATGTTCGGTGGGCTGCGGGTGGTCGTGGTCCGCGGCGCGCAGGAACTTACAGATGATCTTCGAGAGGCGCTGCTGGCCTACCTCGCCCGCCCGCTGGACGACATCGTGCTTGTCGTCGTCCACAGCGGTGTCGTACGCAACCGCAAGCTGGCGGAGGCGATGAGGACGGCGGGCGCGACGGTCGTCACCGCGGCGCGTATCACCCGGCCGCGGGACCGCTACGACTTCGTCTCGGCCGAGGCCCGCCGTCTCGGTGGCCAGATCAGCGCGGGCGCGGCGAAAGCACTGGTGGACGCGGTCGGCAGCGATCTGCGCGAGTTGGCGATGGTATGTGAACAGATGATCGCGGACTCCGGTGGAACGATCAGCGAGGCCCTGGTCGCCGGATACCGTCGTGGCCGGGCTGAGGCCACCGGTTTCGCGGTGGCGGACGCCGCGATCGCGGGGGACCTGCCCGAGGCCCTGACCGTACTGCGCCAGACGCTCGCGGGCGGTGTCCCGCCCGTCCTCGTCGTGAGCGCCATGACCACCGGGCTGCGTGACCTGGCCCGGGTCACGGCCGCCGGCGGTGGTTCCACCTGGGAGCTGGCCCGCAGCCTCGGTATGCCCGACTGGAAGGTGGAGCGTTCCCAGCGGGCGGCCCGGGGCTGGAGTGACGAGGGGCTGGCCTACGCGATGCGCGCGGTCAGCGCCGCGGACACGGCGGTCAAGGGCGGTGCCGTGGACCCGGTCTACGGGCTGGAAAGACTCGTCATCCAGATCGTGTCGGCCCGTGGCCGTCCGGCGGGAGCCCGGCGGTGACGTTGCGGGCACCCCGGCCCGACCAGGGAGACTCCGCCCGCCCAGGCGCAGGCGGCCCGGATGGAGCCGGCCCGGACGGAGGCGGCCCGGACGGAGGCGGCCTGGAAGGGTGCGGCCTGGAAGGGTGCGGCCCGGAAGGGTGCGGCCCGGGCGGAGCCGGCCCGGGCGGAGCCGGCCTGGAAGAGGGTGGCCTGGATGAAACCAGCCCGGTCAGGGACGACCGGGGCGAGGAGAGAGCGGACGCGGGCGGCCGGGGCGCGGACGCACCGGCACAGGGCAGCCTGGGCCGGGACGGGCCGTACCAGGATGATCCCGGTCAGCGCGGCCCGGGACGCGACGCCGCTGGGCACCAGGCCGGCCCGGAGCGGGGAAGCACACCGACGCCGGGACCAGGGTCGCCTTCAGCCACCAGCGGCGCGGTCGGACAAGCGGACGGGTTCTTCTCCACCGGCAGAATCCTGGCCGGCAGCGTCCTGCTCGGCGTCCTGATCGCCCTGGCCGACCTGGCGAGCGCGTGGGTGATCGTGGCGCTACCGCTGACGGCGATCACCATGGTGGCCTACAACAACGCGATCAAGAAGATGCTGGCCGTGGACGACGCGCGGATCCGTCCCGCGGAGAACGAGCCACCGACGCCCGAAACGTCGCCATACTGAAACTGAAAGCGCGCATTCCAGCACTCACCGGATATGGACTCGTCAGATGTGTTCTGTGCCGACGCCGATGCGCAAGCTCCCGGGCTGTCGTCGGGACGCTGACGAAACCTGTGGGACGTCGGGCGGACGGACGTCCCACAGGCGGGCGCCGCCGTCCGCCGCCCGGGGAGCAGCCGGACCCGGGTCGGGAAAACGGCAGGTGGACGGCGTACGAGCGGACGCGCGGGCGTCAGGCCTTGGTCAGCGAGGCGTACCGGGTGGCCAGCGCCGACTTCTTGTTGGCGGCCTGGTTCGAGTGAATGACGCCCTTGCTGACGGCCTTGTCCAGCTTGCGCGACGCGACGCGCAGCTCCTGGCCGGCACGCTCCTGATCGCCGGCCTCCACGGCTTCCCGGAAGCGGCGGATGAGCGTCTTCAGCTCGGACTTCACGGCCTTGTTGCGCAGCCGTCGCTTCTCGTTGGTGAGGTTGCGCTTGATCTGCGACTTGATGTTGGCCACGCGAAAGAACCCCTGGTCGTCGAATTGGCAGGAAAGTCGGGTCGGTATGAAATTCGGTGTGAACGGCGGTCGAGCCCCGGCGTCGGACCAGGACCGGCCTGTTCGTGACTGGCCCGACGGCAACCGGCCGGTACACGGATGGTACCGGGGAAGCCGTAGGGCCCGGGAAACATCGGTAACCTTACCAACTTACCCGCGAACGGTGTCGGAGGGCGTGCCGGCGGTGCCCGCCGGCCGGGCGGGCCGCGGCGCCCGGCCGCGCCGCCCGACCGTTGCGTCC
>NZ_CAKKTM010000153.1 GCF_920888515.1 Protofrankia sp. CiP1_Cm_nod1
ACCGTTGCGTCCGGTGGCCGTCGCGGCTGGTGGGCGCCGGTCCGGTGGGCGCTGGGATGGCCGTCAGCTGTGGCCATCGGCGTCCGACGCGGTGAGTCTGATGTGCTAGCCAGGGTTCGCGCCAGGCTCGGGCCAGGCTCGCGTCGGGCCCGTGCCGAGCCCTGGTGCGCCGGTGCCTGCTGCGCCGAGCCTCCTGGTATGCCGAGCCTCCTGGTATGCCGAGCCTTGCGTGTCAGGGCCTGGCACGATGACACAGTCCATCCCGACGAAACGAGAAGACTCCGCGTGCCCCCAGCCTCCGACCCCCGTCGTATCAACCAGGCATCGGTCGACCAGGCGTCGATCCGCAACTTCTGCATCATCGCTCACATCGACCACGGCAAGTCGACGCTCGCCGACCGGATGCTTGGTGTCACCGGTGTCGTCGAGGCCCGTAACATGCGTGCCCAGTACCTGGACAAGATGGACATCGAGCGTGAGCGTGGCATAACGATCAAGGCGCAGAGCGTCCGGCTGCCGTGGCAGGCCGACGACGGCCGCGACTACGTCCTGCATCTGATCGACACTCCTGGCCATGTCGACTTTACCTATGAGGTGAGCCGGTCGCTCGCGGCCTGTGAGGGCGCGGTGCTGCTCGTCGACGCGGCGCAGGGTATCGAGGCGCAGACGTTGGCCAATCTCTATCTGGCGCTCGAGAACGACCTGCAGATCATCCCGGTCCTCAACAAGATCGACCTGCCGGCCGCGCAGCCGGCGAAGTACGCCGCCGAGCTGGCGCAGATCATCGGCTGCGACCCCGCCGACGTGCTGCTGGTGTCGGGCAAGACCGGCCAGGGCGTGCCCGAGCTGCTCAACGAGATCGTCCGGCGGGTCCCCGCGCCCATGGGTGACCCGGACGCCCCCGCGCGGGCCATGATCTTCGACAGCGTCTACGACACCTACCGGGGTGTGATCACGTATGTGCGGGTGGTCGACGGCCGGCTGACCGCCCGGGACCGCTGCCTGATGATGTCGACGCGGGCGAGCCACGAGACCCTCGAGGTCGGGGTGATCTCGCCGGAGGCGATCCCGCGGGAGGGGCTGTCCGCCGGGGAGGTCGGCTACCTCATCCCGGGGGTCAAGGACGTCCGGCAGGCCCGGGTCGGCGACACCGTGACCTCGGCGGCCCGTCCGGCCCAGGCGCCGCTGGCCGGTTACCGTGACCCGCGCCCGATGGTCTACAGCGGCCTGTACCCGATCGACGGCAGTGAGTATCCGGCCCTGCGGGAGGCCCTGGACAAGCTGCAGCTCAACGACGCCGCGCTGACCTACGAGCCCGAGACGTCCGCGGCGCTGGGCTTCGGGTTCCGCTGCGGCTTCCTCGGGCTGCTCCACCTGGAGATCGTCCGGGAGCGCCTGGAACGGGAGTTCAACCTCACGCTTATCTCCACCGCGCCGAACGTGGTCTACCGGGTGGTCATGGAGGACGGCGGCGAGACGATTGTCACCAACCCGAGCGACTGGCCGGCGGGCAAGATCTTCGAGGTCCACGAGCCCGTCGTGGACGCCATGGTGCTGCTGCCGTCCGACTTCGTCGGCCAGGTCATGGAGCTCTGCCAGGGCCGGCGCGGCACGCTGGGCGGGATGGACTACCTGTCGACCGACCGGGTCGAGCTGAAGTACCGGCTCCCGCTCGGGGAGATCATCTTTGACTTCTTCGACGCGCTGAAGTCGAAGACCCGGGGGTACGCCAGCCTCGACTACGAGCCGGCCGGCGAGCAGGTGGCCGACCTGGTCAAGGTCGACATCCTGCTGCAGGGGGAGGCTGTCGACGCGTTCTCCGCGATCGTCCACAAGGACAAGGCGTACGGCTACGGGGTCGCGATGACCTCCCGGCTGCGGGAGCTGATCCCGCGTCAGCAGTTCGAGGTACCGATCCAGGCCGCGATCGGCAGCCGGATCATCGCCCGGGAGAACATCCGCGCCATCCGCAAGGACGTCCTGGCCAAGTGCTACGGCGGTGACATCACCCGCAAGCGCAAGCTGCTGGAGCGGCAGAAGGAAGGAAAGAAGAAGATGAAGACCATCGGCCGCGTCGAGGTCCCGCAGGAGGCATTCATCGCGGCGCTGTCCACGGACGTGTCCAAGAACGGGAAATAAGTCTGCCGTCCGTGGCTGGGCGGTGACTCCGGCCGCCCTCCGGGCGCCGGTGCGGCCGTGCTCCCCCCGGCCTCGCGGGATTCCTCCCGGAGCCGGCGGCCAGGCGGGCCGGTCCGGGAGGCCCGGGCTTCCTGAGCTGTCCGTGTTGCCTGTCCGGGCTGCTCAGGGGGTTCGTGCGGACGAAGGGGGCAGTCGGATGGGTTCGGTGGCGGGTTCGTCATGGCTGGCGGGGCCGGCCGATCCGGCCAGGGTGCCGGATCGGTACTCCGTCGCGTGAGGGGGAAGAAGATCCTCGATGTTGTCGAGGACACCGCGCACGGCGTCGTCATTCATGCGATTTATTTTTCCGGACGCGGGACCACGAGCTCACGACGCTTCACCTATATTGACCAGTCGATTATCAATGTCAGGTCAACGTCGCCACCGGCCGTGGCCGCGGTGGGGTTCCGGGCGTATTCGGCGGCCGTATTGGGCGGTTAAATCCGACAGATCCGATAACTGAATATAAAGATCATAATATAAAGATCATGGAGTGGCTGCGGCCCGGGGCGCCCCGCTCACGGGCCGCGCGGCCCGGGGCGCCCCGTGAGCGGGCCGTACGGCCGTCGAACGGCAGGCGGGCGCTGGAGGCGGGCACGTGTTGGAGGCGGGCACGGTGTCGTGAGTCGGGCACACTATGGTCATGCCGCACATCTCGACGGCCGGCCCGGCCCTCGGTCAGCCCGGCGCAGCCGGCCCCGGCGAGCCGGGCCGCCCGGCACACCCGGCACACCCGGGAGGCCCGCGGGGCACGGGCTCCCCAGCCGCCGGGGGCGGCCTCCAGAGCTGGGACGGTGTGCTCCCGGCGCGGGCCACGGACACCCTCGGCAGCCGCCCGTTCGGGGTCTACGTGCACGTCCCGTACTGTGCGGCCCGCTGCGGCTACTGCGACTTCAACACCTACACCGCGACCGAGCTCGGGCCGGGGGCCGCGATCGGCACGTTCGTGGCGACGCTGGCGGCCGAGTTCCGCCTGGCCCGGGCCGTTCTCGGCCCGGCCGACGTCGCGGTGTCGACGGTCTTCGTCGGCGGCGGGACGCCGACCCTGCTGCCCGCCGAGGACCTCGCGCTGCTGCTCCGGATGATCGACACGGAGTTCGGTCTCGCCGCCGGCGCCGAGGTGACCACGGAGGCGAACCCCGAGTCGGTGGATGCCGCCGCGCTGGAGCGGCTGGCCGCCGCCGGGTACACGCGGATCTCGTTCGGGATGCAGAGCGCCCGCCCACACGTGCTCGCCGCGCTCGACCGCCGGCACACCCCCGGGCGCGTCCCGGACGTGGTCGGCTGGGCGCGCAAGGCCGGCTTCGCCCACATCAACCTCGACCTGATCTACGGCACCCCCGGTGAGTCCGCCCGGGACTGGCAGGAGAGCCTGGACGCGGTGGTCGCGCTCGAGCCCGACCATGTCAGCGCGTACGCGCTGACCGTCGAGGACGGCACCCGGCTGGCCCGGCGGATCCGGCGCGGCGAGCTGCTCCCGCCCGACGACGATCTCATGGCGGACCGCTACCGGCAGGCCGAGGAGGCCCTGACCGCGGCCGGCCTGGGCTGGTACGAGATCAGCAACTGGGCGCGCGGGCCCGCCGCCCGCAGCCGGCACAACCTCGGCTACTGGCGGGGCGCGGACTGGTGGGGCTTCGGGCCGGGGGCGCACAGCCACGTCGGGGGCGTCCGCTGGTGGAACGTGCGCCATCCGGCCTCCTACAGCGCGCGACTCGCCGCGGGCACGAGTCCCGCGGCGGCCCACGAGGAGCTGGACGACGCCGCCGCGCGCATGGAGCGGGTCATGCTCGAGGTGCGCCTGGCCGAGGGCCTCGCCGTCGGGGAGCTCACTCCCCCGGGGCGCTCCCAGGCCGCCCGGCTCGCCGCGGACGGGCTGGTGGATCCCCCGGCGCTGGCGGCGGGACGCGTCCTGCTGACCCTGCGCGGCAGGCTGCTCGCCGACACCGTCATCCACGCTCTGCTGCCGGACTAGCCGCGACCGGCCGCAGCCGTCACCGGAAACACGCGTGGGGTTCCCGGTGGCGGTGACACATTTGTCCGTCTCGCCTGGTCGCCAGGACAGCTACAATTGGCACTCGCGGCAATCGAGTGCCAGAGCGTCCCGCCAGCGGGTTTCCGGCCTCGGCGGCTTCGTGTGGTCGTCGCTGACCTCGCCCGGCGGCTTCAGCGTGGCAAAGGGGTGATACGGCGTGCTGGAGGAACGGCGGTTGGACGTACTTCGCGCCATCGTCGAGGAGTTCGTGCTCAGCAACGAACCCGTGGGCTCCAAGCTGCTGGCCGAGCGCCACCAGCTCGGGGTGTCTCCTGCCACTGTCCGTAATGACATGTCCGCACTTGAGGAAGAAGGCTACATCACCCAGCCGCACACCAGCGCCGGCCGGATTCCCACGGACAAAGGCTACCGCCTCTTCGTCGACCGGCTGTCAGGGGTCAAACCGCTGTCCCGGGCCGAGCGGCGGGCCATCCAGAGCTTCCTGGAGGGCGCGATCGACCTCGACGACGTGGTCCGGCGGTCGGTCCGGCTGCTCGCCCAGCTGACCCGCCAGGTCGCGGTCGTGCAGTACCCGTCGCTGTCGTGCAGCAGCGTCCGGCACATCGAGATCGTGACAATCACGCCGGTGCGCCTGCTGCTCGTACTGATCACCGATACCGGGCGGGTCGAGCAGCGGGTCGTCGAGATACCCGAGCCGGTGGACGACCCGACCGTCAGCGAGCTGCGCACCGTGCTCAACGCGGCGCTGAACGGGCGTCGGCTGGCGGACGCGCCCGAGGCGGTCGCCAACCTGCCGGACGAGGCCCGGCCGGGGCTGCGTCCACACCTGAACACGCTGATCACGGTCGTGATGGAGGCGCTGGTCGACAAGCCGGAGGAGCGGATCGCTCTGGCGGGTACCGCCAACCTGACGCGTTCCGCCATCGACTTTGCCGATACGCTGCGTCCGCTTCTGGAAGCTCTGGAGGAGCAGGTCGTTCTGTTGAAACTGATCGGCGAGGTACGGGACCTCGATACCGTCACGGTCCGTATTGGCCATGAAAACAACGTGGATGCGTTGCGTTCCACATCGGTGGTTGCGACGGGGTACGGTCGCGGGGCGTCCGCGTTGGGTGGCCTGGGAGTGGTCGGTCCAAGGCGGATGGACTATCCAGGAACCATGGCGGCCGTCCAGGCCGTCGCCAAGTATGTGGGTGATCTCTTGGGTGCCGACTGATGGCCACCGACTACTACGAGGTGCTCGGCGTACGCCGGGACGCCTCGAACGACGAGCTCAAACGGGCCTACCGCAAGCTCGCCCGCGAGCTGCATCCCGACGTCAACCCCGACCCGGAGGCGCAGGCCCGCTTCAAGGCCGTGACCGCGGCCTACGAGGTCCTCTCCGACCCGGAGAAGCGCCAGATCGTCGATCTCGGCGGGGATCCGCTGGCGCCCGGCGGGGGAGCCGGCGGGTCGTCGTTCGGAGCCGGCTTCGGCGGCCTCGGCGACATCATGGACGCCTTCTTCGGTGGCGGTGCCAGCCGCGGGCCGCGTTCGCGGGTGCGCCGGGGCAACGACGCCCTGCTCCGTCTCGAGCTCGACCTCTCCGAGACCGCCTTCGGCACGACCCGGGACATCACCGTGGACACCGCCGTGGTGTGCGGTACCTGCTCCGGGGACGGCGCGGCGCCGGGCAGCCATCCGGTGACCTGCCCGGTCTGCCACGGGCGCGGGGAGATCCAGCAGGTCACCCGCTCCTTCCTCGGCCAGATGGTCACCTCCAGGCCGTGCACCCGCTGCGGCGCCACCGGGACGGTGATCGAGCACCCGTGCCGGGAGTGCGGCGGCGACGGCCGGGTCCGCAAGCGGCGCAGCCTCACCGTCAAGATCCCTTCCGGGGTCGAGGACGGGATGCGCATCCGGCTGTCCGGCGAGGGCGAGGTCGGCCCGGGCGGTGGCCCCAACGGCGACCTCTACGTCGAGGTCCAGGAGCGCCCCCATCCGGTGTTCACCCGGGAGGGCGACGACCTGCACTGCGAGCTGCGCGTCCCGATGACCGCCGCCGCGCTCGGCAGCACCTGCACGCTGGACACGCTCGACGGCAGCGAGACCATCACGGTCAAGCCCGGCACCCAGCCCGGCCATGTGATCACCATGAGCGGCCGGGGTATCCCGCACCTGCGTTCGGTCGGACGCGGCCACCTGCACATCCACGTCGTGGTCGAGACCCCGACCAGGATCGACGCCGAGCAGGAGCGGCTGCTGCGCGAACTGGCGAAGCTGCGGGACGAGGAGCAGCCGGCGGTCATCTCCGGCGGCAACGGCTCCGCCGACGGCCAGGGCTTCTTCTCCCGGCTGCGCGGCTCCCGTGGCACCCGGTAAGCGTGACCGTCGGTGACCCCCGAAGGGCGGCCTGACCGCTGACCGCACCCCTGTTCCACCAGGTACCGGTGCCGGACACCGCCGAGCTGACGTTGGCCGGCGCCGAGGGCAGGCATGCGGCGACGGTACGGCGGCTGCGTCCCGGCGAACGGCTGGATGTCACCGACGGGAGTGGCGTTGTCGCCGAGTGTACGGTCGTGCGCTGCCGGCGGGACGAGCTCGACTGCGCGGTGGGGCGCCGGGTCGTGCACCCGGCGCGGCTGCCCCGGCTCGTGGTGCTCCAGGCGCTGGCCAAGGGCGACCGCGGTGAGCTCGCGGTCGAGCTCATGACCGAGGTGGGGGTCGACGAGATCGTCCCCTGGGCGGCCTCCCGCTCGGTCGTGCGCTGGGCGGGGGAGCGGGGCGCCCGCGCTCACGAGCGCTGGTCGGCGACGGCCCGCGAGGCGGCGAAGCAGTCGCGGCGGGTGTTCTGGCCGCGGGTCGCCGCGCTCGCCGACACCGGCGCCGCCGCCGCCCGGCTCGCCGCGGCCGAACTCGCCGTGGTCCTGCACGAGGAGGCCGCCGAACCGCTGGCCCGGATACTCGCCGCGGCGACGACGACCAGCACGGCAGTGACCAGCACGGCAGTGGCTGGCGCGGCAGCGGTCACCCCGGCAGTGGCCACGGCCGCCATGACGGCCACGGCGGCCATCGCCGGGCCGGCCAGTGCCCGGGCGGCGGCCGCGTCGCCCGGCGGACCGGCGGGTGCCCGGGCGGCGGAGATCGTCGTGGTGGTGGGCCCGGAAGGCGGGCTCACCGACGTCGAACTGGAGGTGTTCGCCGCGGCCGGGGGGCGGCCGTCCCGGCTCGGTCCCACCGTGCTGCGGACGTCGACCGCCGGCGTGGTCGCCGCCGCGGTCGTCCTCTCCCACACGTCCCGATGGGAGCGTTAGATCATGTACCCGGTGTGCCCGCGGCCGGTGTCCCGCCGGCCTTCGTTGTGCCTGTCGTGCCGGCTGTTGTGCTGGTACGGCCAGTGCGACGACCGGCCCGGCAGCCGGCCCGGGAGGTCCGACCGGCCTGAGGATCGCTACACTGAAGGACCGTACTGACTCATGTCGTTCGAGAGGTCCCGTGGCCGGCGCCGGCCGCAACCCATGACCGATTCCACCTCCCAGTCCGACCAGCGGACCGTCACGCGCATCGTCGTCCCCGGTGCGCACAGCATGGTGAGCCTGCTCGGCCACCAGGACGAGCTGTTGCGTGTCGTCGAACAGGCGTTATCGTCCGACGTCCACGTCCGGGGCAATGAGATCACCATCACCGGCCCGCCGGAGGAGAACGCGCTGGCGGCCAGGCTCTTCGCCGAGCTGATCGCCGTGCTGGAGTCCGGGGCCGAGCTCACCCCCGCCCACGTGGACCACTCGCTGTCGATGCTGCGCAGCGGCAGCGAGGAACGCCCGGCCGAGGTGCTCACCCTCAACATCCTCTCCAGCCGGGGCCGGACGATCCGGCCGAAGACGCTCAACCAGAAGCGTTATGTGGACGCGATCGACGCCCACACCATCGTGTTCGGCATCGGCCCGGCCGGTACCGGCAAGACGTACCTGGCCATGGCCAAGGCCGTGCAGGCGCTGCAGTCCAAGCAGGTCAACCGGATCATTCTGACCCGCCCGGCGGTCGAGGCGGGGGAGCGGCTCGGCTTCCTGCCCGGCACCCTCTACGACAAGATCGACCCGTACCTGCGCCCGCTGTACGACGCCCTGCACGACATGGTCGACCCGGACTCGATCCCGCGGCTGATCCAGAGCGGCACCATCGAGGTCGCGCCGCTGGCGTACATGCGCGGGCGGACCCTCAACGACGCGTTCATCATCCTGGACGAGGCGCAGAACACCTCCGTCGAGCAGATGAAGATGTTCCTCACCCGTCTCGGCTTCGGCTCCAAGATCGTTGTGACCGGGGATGTCACGCAGGTGGACCTGCCCAGTGGCACCCGCAGTGGCCTGCGGGTGGTCCGGGAGATCCTCGACGGGCTCGACGACGTCCACTTCGCGCTCCTGACCAGCACGGACGTGGTGCGCCACCGGCTGGTCAGCGAGATCGTCGACGCCTACGCCCGGTGGGACGCGGCAAGCGCGCCGCGGCCCCGGCCGGCCCAGGCCGGCCGCCGGGACCGGCGATGACGGGCCTGCCGGCCGGCAGGCCGGGGC
>NZ_CAKKTM010000154.1 GCF_920888515.1 Protofrankia sp. CiP1_Cm_nod1
GGCCGGCCCAGGCCGGCCGCCGGGACCGGCGATGACGGGCCTGCCGGCCGGCAGGCCGGGGCCGCGGCGCCCGCCGGCTCGCGGACCGGAGCGCATGCCGACGATGATGGGCCTGCCGACGACGATGGGCCGCGGACGGCGGCGCCGGATGAGGATGGATCACTGATGGCCGTGTTCGTGGCGAACGAGTCGGGTGTCGAGACCGACGAGGTCACCCTTACCGCGCTCGCCCGGTTCGTGCTGGACACGATGAGGGTCAACCCGCTGGCGGAGCTGTCGGTCATGCTGGTGGAGCAGGTCGCCATGGAGGAGCTCCACGTCCGCTACATGGGTGAGGAGGGCCCGACCGACGTGCTGGCCTTCCCCCAGGACGACGCGTTCGACCCGTCCGCGCCGGATTCGGGCGAGGACGACCCGACCCTGCTGCTCGGTGACGTCGTCCTGTGCCCGGAGGTCGCCCGTAAGCAGGCGGCCAAGGCGGGGCACTCGACCGAGCACGAGATGCACCTGCTGTGCACGCACGGCATCCTGCACCTGCTCGGTTACGACCATGCCGAGCCGGACGAGGAGCGGGAGATGTGGGCGAAGCAGTCCCACCTGCTGGCCGCCTGGGCCGCCGCCCGCGCCGCCGGTACGCGCTGAGCGTGCCTGGGAAGCGCCACGCAGCGGACGGGCCAGCGGAGCGCCGCGCACTGAGCCTGTGGGGGGAGCTGACAGGGCGGACCAATGGGCTACGGTGATGTTCCACTGCTGCTGCTCGCGGTGCTGGCCACGCTGTTCGCGGCCGGGATCGGGTGCATCGACGCCGCGCTGACCAGGGTCTCCCGGGTCGCGGTCGAGGGGTTCGTGCGCGCGGGGCGCCCCCGGGCCGCGAGCCTGGCCACGATCGTCGCCGACCCGGGGCGGTACCTGGCGCTGCTGCTGTTGCTGCGGATCGTCGGGGAGATGGTCGCCGCCGCGTGCGTGACCGTCATCGCGGTGCATACCTATGGTGCCGGGTTCATCGCGGTCGGTTTCGGCGCGCTGGTCGGGACCCTGTTCGCCTACATCTTCGTCGGGGTCGTGTTCCGGACGCTGGGCCGCCAGCACGCCCCGGTGATCGCGCTCGCGACCGCCGGGCTGACCAGCTGGCTCGGCCGGATGTTCGGGCCGCTGCCACGGCTGCTGATCGCCTTCGGCAACGCCGTCACCCCCGGCCCCGGCTACCGCGACGGCCCGTTCGCCACCGAGGCGGAGCTGCGCGACCTCGTCGACCTCGCCGAGGAGAACTCCGTCATCGAGCGCGGCGAGCGCGACATGATCGCCTCCGTCTTCGAGCTCGGGGACACCCTGGTGCGCGAGGTCATGGTCCCCCGGCCCGACATGGTCTACATCGAGTCGGTGAAGACCGTCGCCCAGGCGATCTCGCTGGCGCTGCGCAGCGGCTTCTCCCGCATCCCCGTGATCGGGGAGAGCGTGGACGACGTCGTCGGGATCGCCTTCCTCAAGGACATGGTCGGCCGGGAGCGCGAGGGCTGGGACACCCGGCCCGTCGCCGACGTCATGCGGCCACCCGCACTGGTGCCCGAGAGCAAGCACGCCGACGTCCTGCTGCGCGAGATGCAGGCGTCCCGGACCCACATGGCGATCGTCATCGACGAGTACGGCGGGACCGCCGGGCTGGTCACCATCGAGGACATCCTCGAGGAGATCGTCGGTGAGATCACCGACGAGTACGACGCCGAGATCGTCCCGGTGGAGTGGATCGACGACGACACCGCCCGGGTGACCGCCCGGCTCGGCGTGGACGATCTGCGCGAGCTCTTCGGCACGGACGAGCTGCCCGGCTCCGACGACGTGGAGACCGTCGGCGGGCTGCTGGCGAACGCGCTGGGCCGGGTGCCGCTGCCCGGGGCGACGGCGACCGTCGGCGTGGTCACGCTCACCGCCGAGAGCGCCGCCGGCCGGCGCAACCAGATCGGTACCGTGGTGGTGCGGCGGTCGTCCGGGCAGGCCGGGAACGCCACCGCCGGTGGGTCCGCGTCCACGCCCACGCGTGACGCGGCCGGCGGCGGCACATCCCGGGGCGACGGGCCCGGAAGCACCAGGGCGGCCGGGGGCCCCGGGGGCTTCGAGGGTGAGGCAGCGTACGCGGGCAGTCGCCGGGCGGGCAGGGAGCAGGGCGGTGACGGCCGGACCGGTAAGAATCGTACGGACGGTACGAGCGGTACGAGCAATGCTTTTGGTAATGATATAGATACCGTGGGTGCTGTCGGCGGCGACGGTGGGCGGAGGCAGGGCGGTGAGGCGGGTGCCACCGGCCCTGTCACGCGCCGTGCCGCTTCCGGGGCGCGCACATGATCTTCGACAAGGCAGGGGCAGGCGGCGTGTCAGAGCTGGACCTGGAGGCGCAGGCCGACAGCACGCGGGTCGACAGCACGCGGGTCGACAGCACGCGGGTCGACAGCACGCGGGCCGACAACGCGCGGGCCGACAACGCGCGGGCCGACAACGCGCGGGTCGACAACGCGCGGGCCGCTAGCACACGGGCCGACGGCGGTGCTGACAACCGCGGGGCCGGCGGCGGACCGGACGCGCCCGGCGGCAGCCTGGCCGCCACCCGGATCGATCACGGCTCACTGTCGGCCGAGGACGCCAAGCTCGTGATCCTCGCCCGGTCGGCGAGGCTGCGCGCCTACGTCCCCCGGGGCGGTACCGCGGCCGCCGAGGGCGCGGCCGTCCGCGACACCGACGGGCGGACCTACGTGGCGGCGACCGTGGAGAACGCGCGGGAGCGGCTGACCGTCTCCGCGCTCGTCGCCGCCGTCGCCGCGGCGGCATCCAGCGGGGCACGCCGCTTCGAGGCGGCGGCGATCGTCTCCGACCGTCTCGCCGGGCCACTGTCGGGGTCCGGGCCGGACGCCGCGGGTGCGGCCGACGC
>NZ_CAKKTM010000155.1 GCF_920888515.1 Protofrankia sp. CiP1_Cm_nod1
GCCGACGCCGCGGGTGCCGCGGGTGCGGCGAACGCGGCCGGCCTGCCGGGTCCGGGCGCGCCGGACGCCCCGGGCTCGGGCGTGCCGGGTGCGCCGAAGGTCGACGACCTGCTGGTGCTGGGCGAGTTCGGCACCGGCGTGCCGGTGTTCCTCGCCGGCTCCGACGGGGTGGCCCGGGGCCGGGTGACCACCTAGTGGCCGCCTCGGCGGAGGCCGGAGCACCGTTCCGGTCCGGGTTCGCCTGTTTTGTCGGACGGCCCAACGCGGGCAAGTCGACGCTGACCAACGCGCTCGTCGGCTCGAAGGTCGCCATCACCAGCGGCCGTCCGCAGACGACCCGGCATGCTGTGCGCGGCATCGTGCACCGCGACGACGCCCAGCTCGTCCTGGTCGACACCCCCGGCCTGCACCGGCCGCGGACCCTGCTCGGCCAGCGGCTCAACGACGTGGTCCGCGCGACCTTCTCCGAGGTGGACGTGGTCGCCTTCTGCGTCCCCGCGAACGAGGCGGTGGGCCCGGGCGACCGGTTCATCGCCGGGGAGCTCGCCCGGCTGCCCAAGCGGACACCACTGGTCGCGGTCGTCACCAAGAGTGACCTGGTGTCCGACCGGGACGCGCTCGGCGCGCAGCTGCTCGCGGTCTGCGCGCTGGCGGACTTCGTCGATGTGGTGCCGGTCAGCGCGGTGTCGTCGTTCCAGGTGGGACTGCTCGCGGACGTGCTGGTCAGCCGCCTGCCGCCCGGCCCGCCGCTGTACCCCGACGGCGAGCTGACCGACGAGCCCGAGCAGGTGATGGTCGCCGAACTCGTCCGCGAGGCCGCCCTGGAGGGGGTGCGCGACGAGCTGCCGCACTCGCTCGCCGTCGTCGTCGAGGAGATGATCCCCCGCGAGGACCGCCCGGCGGACCGGCCGCTGCTCGACGTCCACGTGAACGTCTACGTCGAGCGGCCGAGCCAGAAGGCGATCGTCATCGGCGCGAAGGGTGCCCGCCTCAAGGACGTCGGCACGCGCGCCCGCACCCAGATCGAAGCCCTGCTCGGCACCCCCGTCTACCTGGACCTGCACGTCAAGGTCGCCAAGGACTGGCAGCGCGACCCCCGCCAGCTCCGCAAACTCGGCTTCTGACCGGCCACGGCCGCGTGTCCGGCAGCGGCCGCGCGGCCGGCCACGGTCGCGGCGCCGAAAGGCCGCGGGTCCCGGAGGCGACGAACTTGACCTCGGGATCGGCGTCGCGAGATTTTCAACAAATGGTTGTTTGGCCTGTTCGAAAATGAGCGTGGACACGTCCTCCGGTGGCGCTGTGGGGGGCAGGCGGATCGACCACGTGGCGATCGCCCTGCCGGACATGGCAGAGGCGGCACCTCTGTTGCTGGACACGCTCGGTGGCGTGTTCATCAAGGGCGGTGACAGCGACGAGACGGGCATCCGTCTGACGCACATCGGTTTCCCCGGTTTCAAGATCGAAATCATGCAGCCGCTCAGAGCGGACTCCGTCCTCGCCGAGAACCTGCGGCGCAAGGGGCCCGGGCTGCACCACGTGACGTTCATCGTCGACGACGTCACCGACACCGACACCCGCCTGCGCGCCCGTGGCTACGCCACGGCGGGCCTCGACATCTCCTCCTCGGCGTGGAGCCAGACGTACATCCGCCCGAAGCTCACCTTCGGCGCGCTGCTCCAGTTCGTCGCCACCGACCTGGACTGGCACACCCCGACCGAGCAGTACACCTTCGAGGACGTCCTCGCGGCAAAACTCGTCTGGCGCGACTACGTGGCCTGCTTCCGCGACACCCAGCCCGAGAGTACTTTTTGACGCCAGCCACGAGAGGCCAGCAGGGCCGGGGCACAGGAACGGGGTAATTGCGCATATGTTCCGCACGCTCGCCCACGAGGAGCGCGCACTCGTGGAGGAACGGGTCGCCGAGGAGCCTGCCTGGCCGCACTGGCTGCCGGCAGCCGAGCGTCGCCGGTGCGTCGATGATCTTCTAGGGCATCTCGCCGCTGGCGCGGAGACGGGCACGCTGCTGCCGTTCGCCCGGGCGCTCGCCCAGTGGCGCTCCACCGCGGAGGTCTGGAGCGACCCCGACCTCGCCCGGCGGCTCCAGGGCCCCTTCCCCGGCGACGGCGCGCCGATCGAACGCCCCACCGTCCCGCCCGCATGACCGGACGCGGAGGCGAGCCGTAGGTCAAATCCGTGGTCATAGCAACGTTTTCCACCTACGGCTTCCGCCTCTGTAGGTAGAAAACGTCGTCCCGACAGCGGTTTTCACCTACCCTCGGCGGACGCCGGCCATGGTCGCGAGTGGGAACCGTCGTCGTGTCATGCAGATGTTCTTCTGTTGCCGGTCAGCGGCGGCGGAACAGGCCCTGCGATGGTGGCTCGGACGGCGGCCGCGGGGGAAGGCGGGCCGGTGGGGCGGCCTTGGGAGCGACGGGGTGCCAGCCCGCGGGCAGCGGCAACGGCGCGTCCTCGGGCAGCCGGCGGATGGTCGGATCGTACGGATCAAGCTCGCCTATGTCGAAGCGGACATTTTTGATCTTCCACTGAAACGAGTCACCCGCTGTGCCAGCGAGTTTGTAAGAGCCGTCTGGCAGGAACACAGCCCACGTGTCTTTGGTGGGCCCGAGCAGCGTGGCGATCAGGGCGCCGGTGGCAGCGTCCCACAGGCGTACCGTGCCGTCGTTCGATCCGGAGGCGATGATGGATCCGTCCGGGGAGAATCGAACCGACCACACTGTGTCCGCGTGCCCTCTGAGGGTGCGCAGGTGTTCGCCAGTTGTGGTATCCCACAGCTGCACTGCGCGGTCACCGGCCGCGGCGGCGATGGTGGCTCCGTCCGGGGAGAACGCCACCGACCGTACCGAGCTCGTGCGGGAGCTGGGGATGGCGTGTCGGAGGTGCCCGGTGGCAGCGTTCCACAGGCGTACCGTGCCGTCGTTCGATCCGGAGGCGATGACGGCTCCGTCTGGGGAGAACCGCACGGACCATACTGTCCTGGTGTGCCCTTGGAGGGTGTGCAGGGGCTTGCCGGTGGTGGTGTTCCACAGCCGTACCGTACGGTCGCCGGCCGCGGCGGCGATGGTGGATCCGTCCGGGGAGAACGCCACCGATGACATCCAGCTTGTGCCGTTATCGGTGAAGGTACGTAGACATAGACCGGTGACGATGTCCCACAGGCGTACCGTGCCGTCGTTCGATCCGGAGGCAATGGTGGTTCTGTCGGGGGAGAACTCCACCGACCGTACCGGGCCGGCGTGGCCGGTGAGTGGCGGCAGGGGGCTGCCGGTGGCTATGTTCCACAGCCGTACCGTACGGTCGCCAGCCGCGGCGGCGATGGTGGATCCGTCCGGAGAGAATGCCACCGACGACACCAACTGGGTATGGTCGGCGAGAATGCGCTGTCGGCGGCCGGTGCGGACATCCCACAGGCTGACCGGTCCATCCTGCGTCCCGGTCGCCAGGAGCGTGCCGTCCGGAGAGAAAGCCACCGCTGTCGCGTCCGCCCTGTTTCTGGGCGAGGTCCTGGGAAGCGGGGTCAGTTGGGCGCGGTCACGGCCGGCTACCGCGGCGTCAGCCAGTTCGGACATGCTGCCGAGGTGTGTGGTCTGTCCTCCGAGGACGGCCGTGCGGTGCCAACGGCTGCCCGTTATGACCGCGTCGGTGAGGTTGACCTCGGTCAGTCGTGCGTGGGACAGGTCCGCGTCGGTGAGGTCGGCGCTGCATAGGTTGGCCTGATCGATTCGGGTGTGGTCGAGTTGTGTTCCGCGGAGCAGGGCGTCGTCGAGGCGGGAGTTACGGACTTTCGTGCTGGACAGCCGCGCTCCGGAGAGGTCCGCGTGGGTGAGGGTGGCGTTCTCGATGGTGGCGCCGGTCAGGTTCGCCTCGCGCAGGTCGGCGCCGGTCAGGTCGGTGTGGGCGATCCGGGTGTCGGTCAGGTTCGCCCGGCGCAGGTCGGCTTCCCGCAGGTCCGACCGATTGGACAGGTCCTGGCCGGCGAGGTCGGCACCGGCGAGTTTTGCTCTGATACGCAGTCGTACGCCCAGCCGGCGGGCCACGAGCAGCGCGTTCGCCTTCGCAGCGGTGGCGGCGTGCGGGTCGTCGATCATGTTCTGGGCCCATCTGCTGGCCTGGTCGCGTCCGATGAGGTTCACGAAGAAGTCGGCCATCAGCTCCGTCATCTTCCCAGCCCCCAGCAGCTCCCGCGCGCTGCCCGCGGCGAACTGGCGGGCGGCCTCGGCGGCGACCAGGTACTCCATCACCGAGGAGTGGATGAACGAGAACCGGCCGTCGGCGTCCCGCACGAGCAGGGTGCCTGAGCCGATCATCTGGGTCAGCTCGTCACCGGTGAGTTCCGCCGGGTTGCTCATGCTCGCGAGCACCGCGGCGGCGGTGGCCGACAGCTCCTCCACACCGATGTGACGTTCGGTGCTGCCCCAGAGGGTCAGGGCCAGGCGGGTGGCCGCGTCCAGCCGGTCGGCCTTGGACAGCGAGGGTGACGCTCCACCCGGGTGGGCGCGCCGCTCCTCGTGGTCGAGCCAGGTGTCGACCAGCTCCCGGTACAGGTTGGCCGGGTGGATCGTCCCGTCACCGCCGCGAGCCTGCCGCAGCCGCTTGTCCTCCAGGGCCGTGATGAAGGACAGCATCCGGGGATTGCGCGAGAGCCCTGGCAGGTCACGGATGCCGCGGATCAGCGTCATCCGTTCGTCGGCCCGCTGCCTGGCCTGGGCCCGGTGGTGTGCCAGGTCGGGCGCCGAGCCGGGTGTCGGGCCGGTCGTGCGCACCCTCAGGTCCCGAATGTATCGCTGGACCAGGAAGCTTTCGATCTGGGTGTCGGTGAAGTCCTCGATCCGGACGATGCGCCGGCCCGGGATCAGGTCGACCCGTTGGGCGAGGGCCTTGAACACCTGGTCGTCGGTGAGGAAGTACTGGGTGCGGCTGGTCAGCACGATCTTCGCCTGGCCGCGGACGGCCGCCAGCAGCGTGCCGAGATGCTCGGCCGCGCGGTCGTAGGTCACCCGCAGGGCCAGTTCGTCGAACCCGTCGAAGAGCAGGATGACCCGGCCCGCGTCCAGCATGTAGCGGAACGCCGCGAGGTCGAACCGGGTCTGCTCGCTGTTCGCCAGATGGGCCGCCACCAGCGTGTCCAGGTCGTGCGACTTCTCCAGCCCGCGTAGCTCGATCAGCATCGGGGTCACGTACCGCCGGTCGGTGGGCAGCCGCCGGGCCAGTTCGCGCAGCAGGAAGGTCTTGCCCCGGCCGAAGTCGCCGAGGATCAGGACGAACCGGGACTGGTCGGTGGTCAGCCAGCCGGTCACGTCCGCGAGCGCGTCCTGTGACGACGGCCGGTCCCGTCCGTCCAGGCGGGTGGCGCGTTGGGGTACGTACAGCTCCGGGGGGTAGATCTGGTCGGATTCCAGCCGGCGGGTCTGCCGGTTGAGGTAGCCGCGCAGGTCCAGCACGCCCTGGTATTCCGGCATGCTCAGCAGCCGCACGCCGTCCCGTACGGCCCGTGCGACCAGGTCGGGGCCGGCCTGCTCGTCCCCGCAGTAGACCAGGTCGCAGAACAGCGTCGGGCTCGTGGCAAGGTAGGGCCGGTGGATCGTCCGGACGAACTCCGCCAGCGCGTCGGCATCGGCGTTGCCGTCGAGCAGGCCGATCACACGCTGCTCCACCACCTGCCCCTCGGCGCGCCAGACCCGCAGGTGGGCGGCTCGTTCCCCGGCGGCCTCCACCCGCTCGACCGTCGCGGCCGGGTAGCGCAGCCTGGCCACTTCGGCGGCGTCGTCCAGCAGGTCCCGAGGACGGTCACGGGGCCACGGCGGTGGCAGGGGTGTCTCGTCGGGGTCAGGCGGTCGGGGCCGTCGCTTGTTGCAACCGTTGGGGTCGCTTCGGGCTGGCGGGGGAAAGACGGCGTGCGCCGAGGTGAGGTCGTGGGACGTGTGGGCCGGTTGCCGCCGGCCGGCAGGGCTGTGAGCGGGCGCGAAACAGGTGAACCCCGTCCGGTTGATCCGGATCACCTGGTAGCGCAACCCGCCGTCATTCTGTCGCAGCGGGGGCGTGGGCAGGCCCGAGGGGAGCGTGCGCGCGTCTGTGTCCTGCCCGTGCAGCAGCAGGTTCAGGTGAGGGGCAAGAATCCGGTCGAGCTCTTCGGTGTCCCGCAGGACGCCGTCCTCGGATATCCCCGGCGGGCGCTCGTCAGGATTCTCGCCGGCGGGGCTGTGGTGCACGGCGCCGATCCGCAGCCAGCCGTCCCGGGTGAACTCGTGCAGGGCGTCGGCGACGCTGCCGAGCTGCTCGGTGCCCAGCCAGCCGTGGTGCACCAGATGTGACTGGGCCATCGTCGAGTTCAGCCCCGCCACCACGACCTTCAGGCCGGGCATGGCGAAACGCGACCATTCTTCACCGACCTGGAAAACGATGTCCGTGTCCGGGTCGTAGAAGTGGCGCAGCAGCTTGTTGAAGAACTTCCATTTCGGCGAGTACGGCGGGATCGGCTCCTTGCCCTCGGCTTCCTGCTGAAGAAAGTGCGCCTC
>NZ_CAKKTM010000156.1 GCF_920888515.1 Protofrankia sp. CiP1_Cm_nod1
GTCGTCGCTGCCGGTGGCGATGGTGGTGCTGTCGGGGGAGAACGCCACCGACCACACCCGGCCTCTGTGGCCGGTGAGGGTGTGGAGGTGGCGGCCGGTGGCCGTCTCCCACAGCCGGACCGTGGCGTCGCCGCTGCCGGAGGCGATGGTGGTGCCGTCGGGGGAGAACGCCACCGCGTACTGGGGCGATGCCGCTGGCCGTGGCATCACCTGCGCCCGGTCTCGCCCGGCGAGCGCTGCCGTGGCCAGTTCGGGCGCGTCCACGGCGGGGCCGAGCCGGCCGCCGAGAAAGGCGGCCCGTGACCAGTTGCTGCCTGTCAGTGTCGCCCCGGTGAGATCCGTGTCGACGAAGCGGGTGCCGCTGAGGTCGGCGCCGGTCAGGTCCACCCCGGTGAGCTCGGCCCCGGTCACCCGCGCCTGCCGCATCGACGCGCCGGTCAGGTCGGCCGCGCGCAGGACTCCGCCGGAGATCCGGGCGCCGTCGAGGTCCACCTCATGGGCCACCACCCCCTCCGCCGCGACATCACTCAGCGTCGCCCCGGTCAGCCTCGCCTCGGACAGGTCCGCGCCGTCGAGCCTGGTGCCCTTCAGGGAGGCGCCGGCGAGCACCGCCGCCCGCAGGTCGGCGCCGCGCAGGTCGGCGCGGTCGAGCCGGGCGTCGGTCAGGTTCGCCCGCCGCAGGTCGGCATCGCGCAGGTCCTGGCCGGACAGGTCCTCGCCCGCGAGGTCGGCACCGGCCAGGTCCGCCCCCGTCCGCAGCCGGACACCCAGCCGCCGCGCGACCAGCTCCGCGTTCGCCTTCGCCACCGCGGGCGCCGCCGCATCGGTGACGGTGTTCTGCGCCCAGCGGGCCGCCGCGTCCCGGCCGGCCAGGTCGGTGAAGAAGTCGGCCATCAGCTCCGACATCTTCTGCGCCGCGAGCAGATCGCCGGCATGGCCACCGCGGCCGGCCGGCGCCGTGAGCACACGGGCGATCTCGGCCGCGACCAGGTACTCCATCACCGACTGGTGGATGAAGGCGAACCGGCCGTCGGCGTCGCGGCGCAGCGCGGTGCCGGAACCGAGCAGGTGGGCGGTCTCGTCCGCGGTGCGGCTGCGTGGGTCGCGCATCGACCGGAGCACGTGGCCGGCGATCTCGGTCAGCCTGGCCACGCCGACGAAGGCCGCGCCGTCCCGCCACAGCGTGACGGCGAGTTCGGTGACGGCGGCCCCCCGTTCGTCGACCGTCAGCTCCCGTGACCGGGTGTGCTCGTAGGCCAGCCACTGGCCGATCAGCTCCCGGTACAGGTCGGCGGCGGTCACCGTGCCGGATGCGCCGTCCGGGCCCTCTGCCGGCTCCTTGGCCGGACCGGCGGTCCCGGCGCTGGCGCCGCTGGCAGCGCCGGGACCGCCGGCGCCGGCCTCACCGGTGACCTCGCCGGTAGCGGTGCCAGCGGGGAGCCGGCGCGCCCGGCGCAGCCGGTCCTCGTCCAGGTCGGCGATGAACGACAGCAGCCGCGGGTTGTGCGCCAGGTCGGGGAGGTCCCGCACCTCCTCGATCAGGGCCAGGCGGTCCGCCGCCAGCCGCCGCGCCTCGGCACGGCGGGAGCCGGGATCGGGCAGCTTCTGGGACAGCGCCCGGTCGTAACGCCCGACCAGGAAATCATGGATCTGCCCGGAGGTGAACTCGGTCAACCGGACGATGTACCGGCCGAACGTGCGCGCGACCTTCTCCCCGGTCTTCTTCAGCACCTCGTCGTCGGTCAGGAAGAACTCGGCCCGGCTCGTCACGAGGATCTTCGCCTGGCCGGCGGCCGCCGGGGTATCGGGGCCGGCCCGGCCGTCGAGGGCGTCCAGCAGGGCGTCCAGGTCCTCCACCGCGCGTTCGTAGGTGACGCGGGCGGCGAGCTCGTCGAAGCCGTCGCAGATCAGCACCAGCCGGCCCCGGCCCAGCATGTAGCGGAAGGCGTCCAGGTCCGGCCGGCGGACCGCCGACTCCACCAGATGCTGGGCGACGAGCTGGTCGAGCTCCAGCGACTTCTCCAGCCTGCCCAGCTCGATCAGCATCGGGTCCACGTGCGGCAGGTGGCCGGGCAGCTTCAGGGCGAGCTCGTGGGTGAGGAAGGTCTTGCCGTACCCGGGCTCGCCGAGCACGAGGACGAACCGGGCCTCGTCCGTGGTCAGCCACTCGATGATCTGGTCGAGGGCGGTGCCGGGCACTGTGTCGGGCACTGTGCCCGGCACTGTGTCGGGCGTGCGGCCGACACGGCGGATGCGCTGCGGCACGTACAGCTCGGGCGGGTAGTTCACGTCGGTACGCAGCCGGTCGGTCTGCCGGCGGACGTAGTCGCGCAGGTCCAGCACACCCTGGTATTCGGGCCTACTCAGCAGCGTCATGCCGAGCCGCTCGGCGTGGGCGACCAGGCCCGGCGCGGCCTGCGCCCCGGTGTAGACGAGGTCGGTGAACACGCCCGGGTGGGCGGCCAGGTAGCCGTGCCGGACGGTCCGCGCGAACTCGTCGACCCCGGCCGCGTCCGCGTCGCCGTCGAGCAGGCCGACGATCCGGTGCTCGACGATGCGCCCCTCGGCGCGCCACAGCCGCAGATGGGCGGGCGGCCCGCCGTCTCCCGCCGCCTTCTCGACCCGATCGACCCTCGCGTCCGGATGGCGCAGGCGGGCCACCTCGGCGATCTCGTCCAGCAGGTCGGGTGGCCGCGGCCCGGCCGGCTCGCCGTAGCGCCGCTCGCCGGACGGGCCGTCGTCGTCCAGGAAGGGCCCGTCGGGAGATCTCCCGTCCGGGAAGCGGCCGTCCCGGCGCCAGCCGGAGCGGTACCGTCCTGGCTCGCTCTCCCCACCGCCATCCCCCGCCGGGCGCGGGAACGCCGCGTGCACGGACCGGAACTCGTGCCGGGTGCGCACCGACCAGGAGCCGCCGGCCGGGTCGATCCGCGGGTCGCCCGTCCAGCGTCGCTGGTCCGGCTCGTAGCGGCGGGCGTACCGGGTGAACCCGGCCCGGTCGATGCGGATCAGCTGGTACTGGTTCGCCACCTCGGACGGCCGGGCGGACGCGGCGGCCGCCGCGCTGCCCGTGGACACCACCGGCAGCCCGGAGACCGGCAGCGAGCCGGCCCGGCCGTCGTGGGTGTGACCGTGCAGGAGCAGGTTCAGGTGGGGCCCGAGGATCCTGTCCAGGTCGTCGGCGTCGCGCAGGTTCTCGTCGTCCGAGGCCGCGCCGCGGACCGGGTTGTGGTGCACCGCGCCGATCCGCAGCCAGCCGTCGCGCTCGTAGCGGCGCAGCGCCTCGGCGACCGCGCGGAGCTGGCGCTCGCCGAGCCAGCCGTAGTGCTCCTCGTGCGTCTCGGCCATCGTCGAGTTCAGCCCGGCCACGACGACCCCGCGGCCGTGGACGGGGATCTCGAACAGCGACCACTCGGCGTTGACCTGGAACCCGGTCGTCACGTCGTCCCCGTAGAACCGCCGGAGCAGGTCGGCGAAGAACTCCCACTTCGGCCAGTACGGCGGTTCCGGCCGTCGTCCGTACGCCTGCTCGCGCAGGAAAGAGGACTGGCAGAGCAGCCAGTTGACGTCGTGGTTGCCGGGGACGAGCGCGAACCGGCCCCGGTCGAGCCCCAGGCTGTCCGCCAGCGCGACGAGGAAGTCGTACACCTGGTCGAACTCGGCCTCGGTGCCGGTCTCGGCCAGGTCGCCGGTGACCACGACGAGGTCGGGGCGCAGCCCCTCGGTCGTGGCCCGCTCCCGCAGGTCGTCGTGCAGGCGTCCGAACAGCGACGAGCGGGCCCGGTCGGCCTCGGTCAGCCTGGTCCTGCCGAACACATGGTTCGCCCCGAACTGGGTGTCGGAGATGTGCAGCACCGTGACGGCCTGCTCAACGTTGCTTGGCCTGGTGCTGGCTGGCCTGGTGCTGGCTGGCCTGGTGCCGGCTGGCCCGGTGCCAGCTGGGCCGGGGAACGCGGGCGGGCCGGCTGGGCCGGGGAAGAGCGGGGCGGCGGTGGGTTTAGCCCGGCCCTCGATGGAGCCGGTGATTCCCGTCAGCAGCGCGTCGGTGGCGGCCGTTTCGCCGAGGCCCACCAGGTCGATGTAGGTGATCGACCGCAGCAGCCCGTCCGGCTGGCACTCCGCGACCCGCACGGGGACGATCCGGCGCGCGCGTCCCTGTGGGTCGTTCGGCCAGAGCGTCTGCCACTCGGCGTTGCCGTACTCGGATTCGTCCAGGTAGGTGGGGGAGAGGATGGCTACCACCCGGGCCGACGCCGGCAGCGTGCGATGCATACTGGCCACCCGGCTCGTGCCGGCGACGATGTCCCACGCCTGTAAGAACGTGCGCGCGGGCCGCCCGTCGATCCGCACCCGTGCCTCGAGCTGCCAGGCGATCCATGCCGCCCAGGCGGCGTCCGAGCCGGTATGGCTGATGAAGAAGTCGCAGTCACGACCGTCGCCGGATCCCGCCATGTCAGGCTTCTCTTCCCCCGTGCCTCATGGGAAGAAGAATGTCACGATCCGCGCCGGCGGCGGCCGGCGGTGTGCCCGCAGCCCGCCTGCGGCCCGCCTGGCCCACGGCCCCCGCCTGGTCGACGACGATCCGCGTCCGGGACGATTCGTGCTGACCGGTTCCTCACAGGCGGACCTCACCGCCTCGGGCTGGCCCGCGACCGGCCGGATCGTCCGACTGGCCATGTATCCGCTCGTCGGCCGGGAACGCCACGGCGACCCGGCCTCGCCATCCCTGGTCGATCGGATCGTCAGCGGTGGCGCGGACGCCCTCGCCGGCCCCGCCGCCGGCTGGGACCTGCACGGCTACCTGGCGGAGGCACTTACCAGCGGCTGGCCCGAAGCGCTGCGGGCCCCGACCGAACGAGCCCGCGACCGCTGGTTGACCGGATACGTCGACCATCTGGCGACGCGGGAAGCGCCGTCGCTCGGTGTCGCGAGAGATCCCCTGCGCATGCGGAGATATCTCCGGGCGATAGCCGCGAATACCGCCGGCGTGCCGACTCACAAGCTGCTCTACGACGCCGCCGGCATCGACCGGGAGACCGCGGTCGGCCAAGATGATCTTCTTGGCACTCTTATGGTCACCGACCGGGTCCCGGCCTGGGCGGGCAGCCGCATGGACCGCGCCGTCCGACTGCCCAAGCGCTACCTCATCGATCCCGGTCTCCTCGGCCCGCTGCTGCGTATCGACCACCGCCGTGCGCTTTGTGACGGTGACCTCCTGGGACGTGTCCTCGACACACTCGTCGCCACGCAACTGCGCGCCGAGTGCGCCCTCAGCGTCGTCGGCGCCGACATGTTCCACCTGCGCGGCGCCAACGGCCGTCGCGAGATCGACCTGATCATCGAGACGCGCGACGGTCACGTCATCGCGATCGAGGTCAAGGCGTCCGCGGCTCCCTCACCCGCGGACGCCCGTCACCTCGAGTGGCTGTGGGAACGGCTCGGCCCGAAACCTGCCGCCGTGCTCCTCGTCCACACCGGCCCGCGGGTCTTCCAACTGACCGAACACGTCCTCGCCGTCCCCATCGCCAGCCTCTGGTCATCGAGCTGAGAACTGTCACCGAAGGCTCCGGAGGATGCCCCGGCCTTCAGGCCGGGGAGGAATCCGGTCCCCCGCGGAGCGGGGCAGGGAAAGCCGATCCGCAGGGATCGGCGTTGGGTGCAGTTCTGTTGAAGTGACTTGATCAGGGTGGTGTGCGGCTGCTCGCGTACTGGCTGTCGTGGTTGCGGTGTTTCTCCTGGAGAAGGTGGAAGTGCCAGTAGTCGCCGAAGTCGCCGTTGGCGATCAGTGTGCGGAGGGTGACGATGGCTTCGGCGCCGTCGAGTCCCCAGCGGGCGCCCGTGATGTCCATGCGGTCCTTGACGAGATGGCGGCAGGCGCCCTCGATGACGCCGGTGGCGATCGGCCAGCCGCTGGCCAGCGCGGCGGCGTAGTCGAGGTGATCGGCCTTGGCGTCGAGGTAGTCGGCGGCGGTGTCGGCGCCTCTGCGTTCCTTCTCGTCGTAGTTGTTGGAGGTGGCGCGGCGGCGGATCCCGGTGGCGACCTGGCGGGCCTTCCCCTCCAGGACGAGCCGGGCTCGGTCGGTGACCCACTTCTCGGCGTCGGGGTCGCCGGTGGCGAAGAACGACCAGCCGGCCTTCCACAGGTACTCCAGCACGGGGATGAAATCGATCAGGATGTGGACGGTGACGCCGTGGCGGGCGGCCTCGGCGGTGACGGCGTCGAGCTGGGAGTTGTTGCCGTCGACGAGCACGACCCAGGTCCGCACATGGTGCGGAGCGCGCCGCTCGGCCTCGTCAAAGCCCTGCGCGACGACGGTGGCGAGGTCGTCGACGACCGAGCCGGCCAGCCACTTCCCCGTCGCCTCCGGCCCTGTTTCTCCCCGGGCGACAGCCTCGTCGCCAGCTTCCGCCCCGCCGCCGCGGCCTTCGCGGTGGCCGGGCGCAGCCCCTCGGGCCGCATCACGATGCCCTTGCCATCGAACTGCAGCACCAGCAGCCGATCCTGCTCCGCGGCCCCGGGCCGGTCCTGGGCGCAGAAGGCGCCGACGTCGGCGGCGCCGGCCCGGGCCAGCTCAACCAGCTGCCGCTTGCCGACCCGCACCCCGGTCGCCCGCTCCACCGCCGCCACCGCGTCGTCGAACGAGCCGCGGGCCGCCTCCAGCGCCACCAGCCGGGCCAGCCCGTGCCAGTACAGCCCATCCGGCAGGTTCGGCCCGGCGTCGGCCGGATGCAGGTTGGCCGCCCCGGCGCTCGGTAGGCCAGCCGTGACACCCTGACCAGCCCGAACACCGTCGAAAGCCCCCGGCCATGGGCCTTCTCCACCCGCGTACGCACCACCCCGTCCGCCCCCACCGGCGCCACGGCCAGCCGCCGCTCCCGCACAGCCCGCAGATCCAGATGATCCTGTAACAGCGCCCGGGTCAGTTCCCGCGCCCGCCCCGCCAGCCACACCTCAAGATCGGCATGGGTCAGGCCGGCGGTCCCCGCCCCCGACAGCCCCACCCGCAGCCGGTCGAACCGCTCCTCCGACCGCTCGAACGCACCCGCCGGCACCACCTCCGGCGAACCCCCATACCCTGACACCCAGGCTCCTTGCTCGCGACACGTTCAGGACTCGACACCCGCGAACACAGCGACAAGGAGCCCTTTCGCGATCAACCCACGGCCAGCAGTCCGGGATCATCCAGTCAACGACCTCACTCAGGAAGATCTACACCCTTCTGTGTTCGTTTAGTTACGTAGATGGGTACACCGGGGAGCGACTCGCTCGAAAGGGAAGCGAAGGAAGGGGCTCTCATGGTCATGTACCGTCCGGGAACGATGCCGCACCGGCCGTTGCACTGCATCGTCCCACCCGACCTGCTGGCTCGGATCGTCCGCGAGGGCGAGACCGAGGAAGAGCGGGCGGCAGCGCTACGCACCCTGCAGTTGGACCACTCGTTCCGGCTGGCCCGCGCCGAGACGGCCGCCCGTTCCGGGGGGCGGGAGGCCCGCCCGACCACGTTCGGCCGGCAGGGCGGCCGGCCACAGCGCACCATCTACGACCAGCATCATCAGGAAATCCAGACGCCGGGTACCCCGGTACGGAGCGAAGGACAACCGGCGACCGGTGACCCGGCGGTCGACGAAGCGTACGACGGCTTCGGCGCGACGTACGACTTCTACTGGCGGATCTTCGACCGCGACTCCATCGACGGCCAGGGGCAGCCGCTGCTCGGCGGAGTCCATTATGGGGAAAACTACGCCAACGCCATCTGGGATGCCGGCCGCATGTTCTTCGGTGACGGGGACGGCCAGCAGCTCACCCGCACGACGGCGGGGCTCGACGTGATCGCCCACGAACTCACCCACGGGGTCACCCAGCACGAGGCAAACCTGGTCTACAGTGGTCAGTCCGGCGCGCTCAACGAGTCCATCTCCGATGTCATGGGTAGTCTGGTCAAGCAGTACCGGTTGAGCCAGAAGGCCTCCGATGCCGACTGGCTGATCGGCACGGACATTGTCGGCCCCGCGTTCGGGCCGGCACTGCGGTCGCTGAAGGCACCCGGTACCGCCAACCGGCACGACGACCAGCCAGCCGACATGAACCATTATGTCCACACGGCCTCGGGCGACGGCGGCGTGCACACCAACTCCGGCATCCCGAACCGGGCCTTCTACATCGTCGCCGATACCCTCGGCGGTTTCGCCTGGGAAGCGCCGGGCGCCATCTGGTATGCCACGCTGCGGGACCCCGAGCTCGCCCATCCCTCTCCCGAGTTCCGTACGTTCGCTCGGATCACCCTCCGTCAGGCACAGCAGATATACGGTCCGACCAGCGACGAAGCCCAGGCGGTACGGGACGGCTGGGACGCGGTGAAGGTTCCGCTGAACTAACAACACGGGGGTCCGCGACCCGACCTGGCCTGACA
>NZ_CAKKTM010000157.1:0-12529 GCF_920888515.1 Protofrankia sp. CiP1_Cm_nod1
GCTTACGGCTGACGTCGTGACTGCCTGGGATGATCGCGAAGCGGTCGTGGTCGAGGCCCAGGGCGTCGGCCAGCCCGGCCAGCAGGTCATATGCCTGCTCGAACTCGGGTTTCGTGCCCGTCTCGGTGAGGTCGCCGGTGACGACGACGAGATCCGGACGTGGCCCGCCTGCGCCGACGTCGATGCCGCTGTCGGCGCCGGTAGCCAGTCGGCGCAGGTCGTCGGACAGCCAGGTGACCAGCGTCGCAGGCGTCCGGCCGGCTGCGGGCTGGGCGAGTAACCGCATTCCCGACAGGTGCAGCACGGTGACGGTGGATTCACTGATTGTTTCGCCGGCTATCCTGTCGGTGTCGGATGACGCGCCAGGAAAATCCGGCCGGGTCGACACCGCGCGGGGCGCGATGCTCCTGAAGTGGCCGATTTCATGGCCTGGCCACGGTGGTTTGACCGGCGGCTTGATACGCCCTCCCAGGGCTGCCTGAATGCCGGATAGCAGGCGGCTCGCGGCCTCGTCCTCGTTCTTCAGACCTATGAGGTCGATATAGATAATTGATCCGAGCAGTCCGTCTGGTTTGCATTCACGAACTCGAACAGGAATCGTCCGGCGCTGGTGTCCCTGTGGATCGGAGCGCCAGAACGGCCGCCATTCAGCTGTACCGAAGGGCGAGCTGCCGAGATAGTCCGGGGACAGGACCGGCAGGACTCGTTCGGCCCGTCGGATGCCTTCCTCCATACGGTCGGTCCAGTCCCTGCCCGGGACGAAGTCCCAGTCTTGGAGCAGCACTCGGAACCGCCGGCCCGGTTCCCGTTCGGTCGCCTCCAGGTGCCAGGCGATCCACTCCGCCCAGCCCCTGTCCGCCTTCGTGCGGCTGATGAAGAAGTCGAACTCGTAGTCGTCACTACCGGCCGCGTCGCCCCCGTTGCCCACAAGTCGAGAATGCCACCCTGCGGCATGGGTTGTGCGACCTGGGTCGGATAGAACGGGATGTGTCCATTCAGGGGTGCAAGATCGTAGTCCGCTGAGCTGGGTGTTTGCGTTGGTGTGACACGCCGCTGGTGTCTGGTGGTCGGGGCTGGCGGCGGATGATCTGGGTTGTGACTGGCCCGTCCGTGTGGTGGGAGCCGTGTCTGGCGGCGGCTGAGGCGCGGATCGAGGAGTTGGCTGCCGGGCTGGCGCAGGCGCGGGTGGGTCTGGCTGAGGCTGAGGCGGGTAACGAGAAGCTCGCGGTGGTGAACGGCCGGTTGCGGCAGGTGGTGGAGGACGCCGCGGCGCGCCATGAGGCGGAGATAGACGCGGTGCGCGCGGAGCGGGACCAGGGGCGTGGGCGGGCCGCGGAGCTAGAGCGGAAAGTCACCGAGCTGGAGTTGGAGGTCGCCGAGTTGTGGCGGCGGGTCGGGATGGACAGCACGAACTCGTCGGTCCCGCCGTCGAAGGAGCCGATCGGCGTCAGAGAGAAGCGGAAGGCGCCGCGGCGCCAGGCCTCGGAGCGGGTCCGGTCCAAGGACCGCAAGCCCGGTGGGCAGCCGGGCCATCCGGGGGCGGGGCTGCGGCGGGAGGCCGAGCCGGACCGGTCGTTACCGGCGGACCCGCCGTTGGAGTGCTCGTCGTGCGAGGCCGACCTGACCGGCGCCACGGTGCTCCCCGACACGTGGGCGCAGGTCTGGGACCTGCTCGGTCCGGTGCTGGAGAAGGTGGAGTGGGTGCTGCCGCGGCGTCGTTGCGGCTGCTGTCGGAAGGTCACCACCGCCGGGGTGCCCGGGGTGGCGCACGCGGCGGCGGGCACGGTGTCCTACGGGCCCCGGCTGCACGCGGCGGCGGTGCTGCTGGCCTCGGAGGCCGACGTGCCGGTGGAACGGGCCGCGATGGTCATCGGCGCGCTGCTGGGGGTGGAGGTCTCGGCCGGGTTCGTCGCCCGCGCGAACGCACGACTCGCTCACGACCTGGAAGCGGCCGGGTCCGACGGAGCGATGAAGGCGGCGCTGCGCGCCGAGCCGGTGCTGTGCGGCGACGAGTCCCCGGTCAACGTGCTACGCAGGGACCTGGACGAGGTCACGGGCACGGTCCTGTCGGGCACCCCGCACCTGCTGGTCGTGCGCACGCCGACACCCGGGCTGGTCTGGTACGCGGCGATCCGTTCACGCTCGTCGGAGGCCATCGACGCCACCGGGGTGCTCGACGGGTTCACCGGCTACCTGACCCGCGACGACTACGCCGGCTGGCACCAGTACGACCCCACCCGCGCCGGGGGGCAGCGGTGCTGTGCCCATCTGATCAGGTCGTTGCGGGCGGTGCAGCAGCTCGCGCCGGGCGCGTCGATGACCGCAACCATCCCGGTCTGGTCCTCGCCCGCCGGCTCGCCACGAAGGCCGACCAGGTCTGGCTGTTCACCACCAACTTCACGATCCCCTGGACGAACAATCCCGCCGAGCAGGCCATCCGCCTCCCGAAACGCCACCAGGCCGTCTCGGGCTACTGGCACACCCCCCCGCACCCTGGCGGGCTACCTCCGCGTGCGCGCCTACCTCGTCTCCGCCCGCGACCACGGCCTGACCGCCATCGACGCCATCCGCCACGCCCTCGCGGGCAAACCCTGGATACCGGTTCCGCGAGCGGCCAGTGCCCTGCCCGCCCTCACCATCTAAACCAACATCCACACGGTGTTGATCAAGTCACCACCCGTGAATGGACACAACGGGATCCCTGTCTCACAGCGTCCAGATCGTTTCGATCGGTAGGGCGTGCATGCGGTCGCCGAACGGGAGTGGCTGCGCTCCCGTGTACATCACGTAGCCCGCGATGAACTGGTCACCGGCTTTCCGGGCGAGCTGGTGCAGCCCTCGGAAGTCGTCCGCGCGGACCGTCTCGGAGGCTTTGACCTCGATGCCGACGATCTCGCCTGACGCGCGTTCCAGCACGGCGTCCACCTCATTACCGTCGCGGTCACGGTAGTGGAAGAGTTGTACCGGCTCCTCTGCCCAGGTCAGTTGGCGCGCGAGCTCGCCGATGACGAAGTTCTCCAGCAGTTGACCGACGGGTGCCGTTGGATGCGCCGCTCGTTTGAGGGACATACCGGTCAGGTGTCCGGCAAGCCCCGAGTCGGTCATGATTGTTTTTGGCGTGGCGACCGCTCGCGTGGTCAGATTGTTGGACCATGCCGGGATTCTCCGTACAACATAGATCAGCTCCAGCGCGTCCAGATGGCGGCGGACCGTGGACGCGGGGATGCCGAGATCGCGGCTGAGTCGCTGGGGGACGACCAGGCCCGCCATGCACGCCGCGACCGCGCCGATCAGCCGGCGTAGCTCGGTGACGCGCGTGATCTCGGATACCTGGCGTATGTCGCGTGCGATGAGATCTGCCAGATAGGAGTCGAAGAACCGGCCACGGCGCCGCGTGTCGGTGCGGCGTACCGCCTCCGGATAACCGCCTCGCAGGGCGCGGGCAACATAGTCCGGGCGGCGCAGGGTGCTCTCCGGCGCGGGTGTGTCCGGGCCCTGGTTGAACACGGTGTCGATGAAACTGTCGGGGGCTCCGTGGATCTCGCCCTGCGACAACGGCCACAGCTCGATCGTTTCGCTGCGGCCGGGCAGGGCGTCAGGCAGGTCGCGCAGGCCCAGCAGCCGAGCCGAGCCGGTGAGCAGGAACTGGCCCGGGCGGGGATCGCGGTCGACCGCGAGTTTGATCCCGAGCAGCAGTTCGGGCACCCGCTGGATCTCGTCGATCAGCAGCAGGCCGTCATGGCGGACGAATCCTGTCGGGTCTGTTCCGGCGGCATCCCGGACCGCCGCGTCATCGAGGAAGTACATCCTGGTGTTGGCCGAGGCGCTGGCCACCAGTTGGGCGAGTGTGCTCTTGCCGACCTGCCGGGCACCGTTGATCACTACGACGCGCGTGTCGATGAGCGCCTGCTCGACCAGGTCGACGGCATGGCGCGGGTAGAGATCCGGAGTGGTCGTCATCCCGTCCGATGATATCGCCAACCATGATCGATGGTGGATCTGCCGTGAGGGTCGTGGTGGATCTGCCGCATGATCCGTGGTGGATCTGCCGTAAAGATCACGGTGGATCTGCCGCGGGGGTCGTGGTGGATCTGCCGGGCGTCCCGTGGTGGATCTGCCGCTTACCGCGTGGTGGATCTACCGGGGGTTCAGGGGGCGTGGCGGGGTCGTTGGCCGGGGTCAGGGCGGCGTCCAGGAGGGCGTCTCGGTTGGCCAGGATGAATTCCTTGAGGGCCGGCGGCAGCAGCGTGAAACCCGCGAGGTCCTCGCCGCGCAGGTCGACGCGTTCGATGTCGTAGCCGCCCTTGGCGGGGTTGGTGAACTCCGTGCCGGTGCGGGCGGTGAGATCCATGGTGACCAGCCGGCAGACGAAGAAGTGCTGGACGACGAGGCCGGGCCGGCGGCCGTCACGGTCGCCGCCCGCCTTCGGCGGCCTTGGTTCGCTGGTGAGGAACACCTGCTGGACGCGGTCGACGGTGGCGCCGAGCTCCTCGGCCAGCTCGCGGTGCAGGGCCGCCTCGACGGAGGCGTCCTCGGGGTCGACCCCGCCGCCGACCGTGGACCAGTAGGGCGCCACGCCGGGTGGTGTCCGGTGGAACACGACCAGATACCCGTCGTCGTCGATCAGGATCGCTCGGGCCGCCCGCCGCACGATTCGCACCGGTCCATCATCGTCCCCGCGCCGGTGCCGCCGGTATCCGGACGCTCCTCGGCCGTTTCGGGCATACGGCGGAGGGAGGAAACGCGATAGATACGGAAAGTGACGACGGCGGCGTGTCCGGCTCCGCTCGAGGCCGGGCCGTCGCGGTTCGGCCCCGCATCGATCTTTTGGCCTGGCCGTGGCCGGCACGTGTCGCGATCATCTCGACCGGGCTCTGCCCCCTTGTCGGAATGCGTGCAACCATGGGCAGGTGCCGGTCTATCGAGATGAAGGTGTCGTCCTGCGGACGACGCCGCTGGCCGAAGCCGACCGCATCATCACGGTTCTGACCCGGCGGACCGGGCGGATACGCGCGGTGGCCAAGGGGGTGCGCCGCACGTCGTCCCGTTTCGGCGCGCGGCTGGAGCCGGGCACCTACGTCGATCTCCAGCTCCACGAGGGACGCTCGCTCGACACCGTCACCCAGGCCGACATACTCAGCCCGTACGGCGCGGTGATCGCGTCGGACTATCCCCGGCACACCGCGGCGGCGGTCATGCTGGAGACCGCCGAGCGGCTGACCAGCGAGGAGCGCCAGCCGGCGATGCGGCTGTTCCTGCTCCTCGTCGGTGGCCTGCGCACGCTCGCCCAGGGTGAGCGGGCGCCGTCCCTCGTCCTGGACGCGTTCCTGCTCCGGGCGCTGACCATCGCCGGTTACGGGATGGCGTTGGCGGACTGCGCCCACTGCGGGGACCCGGGGCCCCACCACGCGTTCTCCGTCCCGGCGGGAGGCGTAGTGTGCCCGGAATGCCGACCGCATGGAGCGGTGTCGATGTCCCCAGCCGCCGTGACGCTGCTGTCCGATCTGCTCACCGGGGACTGGGAGCGCGCCGGGGCAAGCGAGACCCGCACCCGGCGCGAGGCCGGCGGATGCATTGCCGCATACCTTCAGTGGCATCTCGAATACGGGTTGCGTACATTGCCCCATCTGGAGCGGGTGTGAACAGGACCGGGCAGCACGCCATGGGCATTCTTGACGCAGCCACCGTCGACAGGGCCACTGGCAGGGCCACCAACAGGGCCGCTAACAGGGCCGTCAGCAGGGCCACCGACAGGGCTGACAGGGCTGACAGGGCCGCCACAAGGCCGCCACAAGGCCGTAAGGCCGCCACAAGGCCGTCACAAGGCCGTCAACAAGCAGGAGGGGGGCCGAGCCGGTGAATCTGCGTAACGGGGGGGCTGGGCAGTTCCGGGCGCCTCACCCACATCCTTCCGGCGCATGCCCGCCGGAGATTCCTTCCGCGTTGATCCCACGACACGTCGCCATCGTCATGGACGGCAACGGCCGGTGGGCGAAAATGCGTGGCCTGCCCCGGACGAAGGGCCACGAAGCCGGTGAGGACGCCCTCTTCGACTGTGTGGAGGGGGCCATCGAACTCGGCGTCCGCTGGCTGTCGGTGTACGCCTTCTCCACCGAGAACTGGAAACGGTCGCCGGACGAGGTCGCGTTCCTGATGCGTTTCACCGACGGGGTGTTCGGCCGGCGTATCGACGACATGGACACGCTCGGGGTCCGGGTCCGGTGGGCCGGGCGGCGTCCCCGGCTGTGGAGCAACGTCATCCGGCGGCTGGAGACGGCCGAGGAACGCACCCGCGGGAACGACCGTCTCACCCTGGTGATGTGCGTCAACTACGGCGGGCGGGCCGAGCTCGCCGACGCCGCCGCCGCCATCGCCCGGGACGTCCGCGACGGCCGGCTGCGGCCGGACCGCATCGACGAGGACACCCTCGCCCGCTATCTCGACGAGCCGGAGATGCCCGACGTCGACCTGCTGATCCGCACCTCCGGGGAGCAGCGGCTGAGCAACTTCCTGCTCTGGCAGGCGGCCTACGCGGAGTTCGTGTTCGTCGAACGGCTGTGGCCGGACTTCGACCGGCGGGACCTGTGGGCGGCCTGCCTGGACTTCGCCAAGCGGGACCGCCGCTATGGCGGTGTCGTCGCCCATCCCTCCGGGGTCTGATCCCGGGGCCTGATCCGGGGAGCCTGATCCCGGGGCCTGATCCGGGTGTGCCCCGGCGGTAGCCCGGCCGGGGCGGGCGGGCTGATAGAACCGTGCGGTGATTGTCGTCACCCGGCTACGGGTCCCAGCGGAAGATGCCGCTGCCTTCCGTGAGCGCGCGGAGCGGACGCTGGCCGTTCTCGCCGGTGCGCGAGGCTACCGCTCGGCCCGGCTGGGACGCGCCGTGGACGACCCGGAGCTCTGGATCATCACATCCGAATGGGACGGGGTGGGGGCCTGGCGCCGGGCGCTGGGGGCCTTCGACGTCCGGATGGAGCTGACGCCGCTGATGGCCTACGCCGTCGACGAGCCGGGCGCGTTCGAGGTGCTGCTGGCGCATGAGGCCGCCGGCGGCCCCGTCCGCCGTGGTGGCTCCGACCTGGCGTCGGACGCCGCCACCGCCGGGCCCGGTGACAGGCCGCCGGGATGACCGGCCGGCCGCGGGCAAGACCACACCTGCGCGGTCATGATCGCCGTTTGGCCCGTACGCTGGGTGCTCGACTCCCTCGACGGCACCTGATCCTCTGCGCGGGCCGGAGACCGGGTCGAGGACCCCACCGCCCATGTCACCGTTGACACCGGGCAGAGAGGAAGGGAGCGCCCGCGTGGCCAGTGCATCCGACCGCATGGACACCATCGTCAGTCTGTGCAAG
The DNA here is from genome assembly GCF_920888515.1 of Protofrankia sp. CiP1_Cm_nod1. Lineage (GTDB taxonomy): Bacteria > Actinomycetota > Actinomycetes > Frankiales > Frankiaceae > Protofrankia. The sequence continues at coordinate 7,353 of NZ_CAKKTM010000157.1, forward strand.
CGCCGGGGGTTGGTCTTCCCCTCGAGCGAGATCTACGGTGGCCTGCGGGCCTCGTGGGACTACGGTCCGCTCGGGGTCGAGCTGAAGAACAACGTCAAGCGCGCCTGGTGGAAGGCCATGGTCCAGGGCCGGGAGGACGTCGTCGGCCTCGACTCGTGCGTGATCCTCGCCCGCGAGGTCTGGGAGACCAGCGGCCACGTGCAGGTCTTCGTCGACCCGCTGACCGAGTGCCTGTCCTGCCACAAGCGGTTCCGCGCCGACCATCTGGAGGAGGCGTTCGAGGCCAGGCGCGGCCGGCCGCCGACGTCCCTCGGCGAGGTCGCCTGCCCGAACTGCGGCTCCCGTGGCACGTTCACCGAGCCGCGGATGTTCAACGGCCTGCTCAAGACCTACCTGGGCCCGGTCGAGGACGCCTCCGGCCTGGCCTACCTGCGCCCGGAGACGGCCCAGGGCATTTTCATCAACTACGCGAACGTCCAGGCGACGGCCCGGCGCAAGCCGCCGTTCGGGATCGGCCAGATCGGCAAGTCGTTCCGCAACGAGATCACCCCGGGCAACTTCATCTTCCGGACCCGTGAGTTCGAGCAGATGGAGATGGAGTTCTTCGTCCCGCCGGGCGAGGACGAGACCTGGCACCAGTACTGGATCGACGAGCGGACGAAGTGGTACCGCGACCTCGGCGTCCGGGCGGAGAACCTGCGTCATTTCGAGCATCCGAAGGAGAAGCTCTCCCACTACTCGAAACGGACCGTCGACATCGAGTACCGCTTCGACTTCGCCGGCCTGGAATGGGGCGAGCTGGAAGGCGTCGCTAACCGGACGGACTACGACCTGTCCGTGCACGCGAAGGCGTCCGGCGCGGACCTGACCTATTTCGAGCAGGCCACCGGCACCCGCTACACCCCCTATGTCATCGAACCCGCGGCCGGGGTGGACCGCGCCACCCTGGTGTTCCTGCTGGACGCCTACGCGGAGGACACCGCGCCCAACACCAAGGGCGGGGTGGACCGCCGGGTGGTGCTCCGGCTGGACCGGCGGCTCGCGCCGGTGAAGGCCGCGGTGCTGCCGCTGTCGCGCAACGCCGACCTGTCGCCGGTCGCCCGCGACCTGGCCGCGGCGCTGCGCCGGCACTGGAACGTCGACTTCGACGATGCCGGCGCGATCGGGCGCCGCTACCGCCGGCAGGACGAGATCGGCACACCGTTCTGCCTCACGGTCGACTTCGACTCGTTGCAGGACCAGGCGGTCACCATCCGTGAGCGCGACACCATGGCGCAGGAACGCGTCGCCATGGACCAGGTGGTCTCCTACCTCAACGCCAAGCTCGGCCCCTGCTGACGCCTCCGGCCGGGCTCCCCACCTGGGAACTGTCCAGGAAGCCAGGCCGGACGCGGCCGTGCCGACGGGATGATCACACCGTCGGGCCCGTCGGGCCGGTCGGGCCTGGCAGGTCGAGGTCTGTCGAGCCGAACCGGTCCGCGAGGAAGCGGCCGTGGGACAGCAGCCTGGCGGTGTCCCCGGCCGCCGCCGCCTCGGTGACGTCCCGTACGCCCTTCTCCAGCAGGCCCAGCTGGTCGACGACGACCTGGCGCGGGGTACGCCCGTCGTCCAGCCGGTGTGTCTCGGCGTACCGGGGCGGCAGGCCGAGATACACCTCCAGCGCGGTCGGCAGGTAGTCGTCGATGGTCCGCACGATCACGAACGTCTCGGGGGAGCCGGCACGCAGCAGGTGGGGGCGGTCGAGCACCTCCCGCAGCGCGTCGGCAACCCGCGCCGCGGCCGTGGTGATCTCGGCCGGCGCATGGGCGGCCAGGATCCGCAACTGCGCGTCGACGACCGTGCGGAGCTCGGCGACGCGCGGTCGGGCCCCGGCCGGCGCCGCCGGGCGGGCGGCCGGGGCCACCAGGGCGCCTATCGCATACAGAGCGGTGACGACGAACGGCCACTCCGGCGAGCCGGCCACGCCGGTGACGGTCAGCCCCAGTCCGCCGATCGCGCCGGTGCAGCCGGCGATGTTCTTCGGTGATCCGAGCCAGGCCAGCACCTTCCCGCGGGGCCCGCTGGTCGACGGCGGTGGCGGTGGCGGTGGGTCAGGCCGCGGCAGCCGGACCACCGTCACCGCCGTTCCCGGCCGGCGGCCTGGCTCCCCGTGATGTCGCGCATGCCCCGGTCGCGTGCGCCGGAGCCACGGTGGTCACTGATAGCCACGGATGTCCTTGAACGCCTCCGCCAGCGAGGACGCCCGCGCGTCGAACGTCGCGCCACCGGTGTCGGTGGCGATCGAACGCAGGTCGTCCGGGCGTGCCTCGCCGAAGATGACGCAGAATGTGCGGACGTCCCGGGCCTGCTGGGGGAGCTCCTGGTAGTCGGCGCGGAACTGCGCGGCTGACAGCCCGGTGTTGTTCTCGCCATCCGTCATCAGGACGATCGACGTCAGATATCCGGGATCCCGGACGATCGAGCTGGAAGCAAGATGGTAGGCGTCCGTGAGCGCGGAGTAGATGGCTGTTCCTCCTTGCACCTGTAGGCCGTCGATGTACGAGCGGACCGCGGCCAGGTCCGGTGAGGACGCCTGCGCGTCGGTCACGACGAACTCGCGGGGCCTGCCGACCGAGCTGTTGAAGAGCAGCAGAGTGATCTTCTCCCGGCCGCGGAACCGGGTGAACCGGCCGGAGAGCGAGGTGTCGCCGCCGGTGAGCCCCGCCAGCGCGGACTTCAGGCCGGCCAGGCGCTGGCCGGCCATGGAACCGGACCCGTCCAGTACGAAGATCGCGTGTGACGGCCGGCGGAAACGGTCGAAGTAGGAGCCCAGCAGCTCGTCGGCGACCGCCTGGGTGGCGGGGAAGGGCAGTTCGATCAGGCGGGCCGCGGGAAACCTCGGGTCGAGCGGCACGCCCGGGACGGCCGGGCGGCGGTTGGTGTCGGTCTGTAGCCGCCGTTGGGCCGCGGGGCTGCGCAGCCAGTTCACCACCCGGGTGTACTCGTCCCGCCGGGCCGGGTCGAGCAGGAGCATGGGGTAGTCGGCGGTGATGATGCCGTCCCTGGGATAGACGATGGTCAGCGGCTCGTGCAGCCGGCCGGAGCGCTGCAGGGACAGCAGCACCGACTCGTAGTTGATCATACCGCCGGCGTCCTGCGGGCGGGCGGCGAAGGCGTCGGCGAGCCAGCCCGAGCTGCCCGCGGTGAGCGTCTGCCCCGAGAAGAACGATGTCAGCGCGTCACCGCGGATGTCGGAGGCCCGCAGCGCGTCCGACGTTCCGGCGAGCGCGGCCGCGACACCCACCAGCGCGCTGAACCCGGAGTTGGACGCCGCCGGGTTCGTCATGGCGTACGTCAGCTCACCCGAGGCGACCTTCGCGGCAATGTCCGACCAGGTGACGTTCGGGTTGCCCGTCCAGCCGAACTTCGTGGCGAGCGAGCTCCGGACGCCGAGGACCACCGGTGATTCCATGACCGGGGTACGGGCGACGGCCGCTGTCGCGCCACCGGGCAGCAGGCGCAGGTAGCGGTCGGAGGAGAACCAGGCGGCGTCCGCTCCCGAGGAATGTCCGATGATCTTCTCGGCGCCGTCGAGCGTGCCGGTGTAGGTCAGCCGCACCGTGACCCCGGTGGCCGCGCGCAGGTCGTCCAGCAGCGGTTCGACGTCGGCGACCTCCGAGCCGGCGAGTATCCGCAGCACACCCGGTCTGCCCGGGCCGGGCTCCGGCGGCGGGTCGGAGCCGGAGCCGCAGGAGGCCACGGCGAACACGGTCGCGCACGCGGCGAGAAGCCCGAACACGGCCGTGCGCAGCGAGCGCCCGCGTCTGCCGCGCGTGGGACCATGGCTGAAGGTGACGGTTCGAGTGGCCGGACCAGAGGGTGCTCCGAGTCGCGACGACGCCCTCGCGTGCGGGGAACGGGGGCGGCGGGTCACCGCCCGCCGCCGGAGATCTCCAGCTCCCCGGCCGTGGCCGAAGCGGCCTCGGCGGGAGCGGCCGCGGCGGCCCGGTCCAGGTAGGCGGCTGCCTTCCCCATCTCCTCGGACAGGGTCTCCACCGTGGTCCGCATGTTCTCCAGCGCGGCGCTGCGGTATCCGTCGATCGTGTCGATCGTGGCGTAGATGTTGGCGAACGCCTGCTGGAGGGCCTGCACCGACACGGCCGAGGACGCCGCCTGCTCGTGGATCCGGCCGGTCTGCTGCCGCAGCAGCTCCGAGGTGCCGACGATGATGCGCTCGGTCGTCTCGTTCAACGCGGAGATCTGGTCGAGCACCAGCTTCTGGTTGGCCAGCGCCTGCGCGACGATCACCGCGGTGCGCAGCGCCGCGACGGTCGTCGTGCTCGCCCGGTCCACACCCTTGATCAGTTCGAGGTTGTTGCGCCGGACCATCTCCAGCGCGAGGTAGCCCTGCGCGCTGACCGCGAGCTGGGTGAGCAGGTCCTGGTGTTTCTGCCGCACGTAGAACAGGACGTCCTCGCGCAGCGTCCGAGCCCGTTCCGGGTCGCTGGCGCTGATCCGGTCGATCCGGGTGACAAGTTCGGCGTCGAGGTTCGCGGCCAGCTGGATGTACTCGCGCAGCTGGCCCATGGTGGTCCACAGATTGTGTTTTTCCTGCTCGATCGCGGCGTTGTCCCGCCGCAGCTCCTCCTGCCCGTTCCGCAGCGCCTGCAGGATCGCGTCCAGATGGGCCTGTGACGACCGGTAGGAGGCGAAGTAGTCCCGCAGCCGGTTCCCGAACGGGATCACGCCGAGCAGTTTTTTCGGGCCCAGCAGGTTCGCCCTGGACGGATCGAGGTCGCCGACCACCCTGCGCAGCTCCACCAGGGAGGCCGACACCGACGAGGTCGCGTCGAGCGCGCCGGTGCTCATCGCCCGTGCCGGCCTGTCCAGCAGCCGGTTGGAGACCGAGGCGGACGCGCGGATCTCCTTCTCGCCCATCCGGTGCACCGCGGCGACCTTGGTGGTGAAGGCGGGGGAGGCCGGGTCGATGCCGACCAGGGCGTCGGCGAAGGCCACCGCCTGGTCGGCCAGGCGCGCGGCCGCCTGAGGGCTGATCGGGACGGCGGGCCCGGCCTGCTCGGGGGTGACCGGCGCGACGGCCGCGGGCGGCACCAGGACCAGCTGCGCGCCGGTGTCGTCCGCGGCCGCCCGCGGTGCGGGTGCCGGTGGTGCCGGTGGCGTCGGTGTCGTCGGTGTCG
>NZ_CAKKTM010000157.1:12965-19235 GCF_920888515.1 Protofrankia sp. CiP1_Cm_nod1
ACGGTGTCGACGGTGTCGACGGTGACAGGCTCATCAACCCGGGCCCTTCGTGTACTGCGCCTCGATCCGACTGATCATCCGTTCGGATATCTCCGCGCTCGGTGGTTCGATGACGTTGACCAGCTGCGGTACGGGGCCGCTCCCGCGTTCGGCGGCGTACTGCCGGCCGTAACCGGCGTCCGCGGTGCGGAATCCGTGCCGCACGGCGAGCCGCTGCAGTTCCGGGTCGGTCGTGAGCAGGCGCCCGACGGTGTCTCCGGCGGAGGTCAGCGGCACAACGGTGTGTTTGGCGTAGATGGTCGGACTCGGATACATCAGCAGCATGTCGTTGGTCAGCGAACCGTCCCGGGCGAGCGCGTGGGCCCGGAACTGGGCCTCGTAGACCATGACCATCGGCGTTTTCCCGATACCGATGGTCAGGAAGTCGTTGAACGGCTCCTGGGACGACGCGTCCAGATAGCCCTGTCTGAGGAAGAGGGGCGCGAGCCGGTCCGTGATCCGTTCGGCCGTTCCGGGATCGGTGACCACGTTTCCGCCATTGCTCACATAGGAGGCGATCGCCAGGTAGAGGGCGGCCGAGTTCGACGTCCGCACGTCGGTCGAGCTGATGAGGAGGGACTTGTCGGTCCGGTAGGCGTTGTTCCCGGGCAGCTGGGACCACCGGGTGCCCGCCGCCACCAGGTCGAGGTATCTGCGCATGTCGAACAGGTAGTGGTCACCTTCTCGGCTGCTGACACCCGCCGCGGTCAGCAGTTCCGCGACCGGGGCGAAGGTGGCTATCGCCATGGGCGTGAAGAAGGGCACGTAGGAGGCGCTGATCCCGCGGTCGCGCCTGATGCGGTCGGCCTGTGGGGCGTCGGCCGGGAAGGCCAGGTCGAAGCCGGACAGGTCGTGGGTGGTGGCGATCTCGCGCGAGCCGGCGGAGGTGATCTCAAGCCGGTAGCCGGCACGGCCGAGGGCGGCGACCACGTCCGGATCGGAGAAGAAGGGCTGTTTCTCCGACGAGACCAGCGCCCGGACGGTGGTCTCGTTCTTGTGCGGAGCGGGCCGGATCCGCGGGATGACGATCACGGCGAGGACGCCGATGGTGAGCAGTCCGGCAAGCGCGAGCCCGAGAACCCGGTGGCCTCGCACGGCGTCCGCCCCCTCCTTCGACGCTGTTGGTCGACGCTGTTGGTCCGCTGGTCTCTCGGCACTGGTGGTCCGAGCCCGTCGGTACGCATCATGGTCTGTCCGCCGTGACCGGCGGGTCCTGGGCAGGCGGGGTTCGATATATGTACGAATTTTGTTCACCTGTCGGACATGGTGATAATTTACCCTGTTTACCCCGTTGACATGCGTCAGATGCGAAAGAATGCTGATCAGGTGATTTTCCGGCCGGGCGGTGGGAATCCTGGTGGGTGTGGCCGGTGAACGTTCCGGATATCTCCCGGCACCGCCCGGAACCGGCTGGGCGCGGCGAACCGGGCGCCTGGTTCCCGGATAGTTCCCGGAACGTTTTTCCGGACGGCCCGTGACGGTAGGCTGCTGGCTGTCAGGGGCCGGTCCGGCGGGCTACCGGACGACTTCTCGGGACGACTTCTCGGGAGGGGAGCCGCGGATCCGTCCGGGTGACCTGCGCGAGCCGGGGTGACGTGACATGGTCGATTCGGCGGTGGTTCGCGGGAGGCGGGACACGAGGGGGCGGCCATGACCACCTATGTGTACGACTTCCACCAGGGGAACAAGGATCTCAAGGGCCTGCTCGGCGGTAAGGGCGCCAATCTCGCCGAGATGACGAACATGGGGCTTCCCGTCCCGCCCGGTTTCACGATCACCACCGTCGCCTGTCGCGAGTATCTCGCGCACGGCCGGGTGCCGGCGGCGCTGCGCGACGAGGTCGACGAGCATCTGCGCGCCCTCGAGCGGGCCATGGGCCGGCGGCTGGGCGACCCGGACGACCCGTTGCTCGTCTCGGTGCGTTCGGGCGCGAAGTTCTCCATGCCGGGGATGATGGACACCGTCCTGGACGTCGGCCTGTCGGACGCGTCCGTGCCCGGCCTGGCCAGGCAGTCCGGCTCGCCGCGCTTCGCCTGGGACTCCTACCGGCGCCTGCTGGCGATGTTCGGCAGGACCGTGCTCGGGGTGCCCGACGAGCTGTTCGACGACGCCCTGGAGGCGGTGAAGAAGGCCCGCGGGGCGGCCAGCGACCTGGAGCTCGACGAGGCCGATCTGCGGGGGCTGACGGAGACGTTCAGGACGATCGTCCGCGACCGGGCCGGCCGGGACTTCCCGCAGGACCCCCGGGAACAGCTGGACCTGGCGATCCGGGCGGTGTTCGACTCCTGGAACGGTGAACGCGCCCGCCTCTACCGCCGCCAGGAACGCATTCCCGCGGATCTCGGCACCGCGGTCAACGTGGTCGCGATGGTGTTCGGCAACCTGGGTATGGACTCGGGCACCGGCGTGGCGTTCACCCGCGATCCGGGCAACGGCGACCAGGGCGTTTACGGCGACTATCTGCAGAACGCCCAGGGGGAGGACGTCGTCGCGGGTATCCGCAACACCCTGCCGCTCACCGCGCTGGCGGACGTCGACCGGCCCGCCTACGACCAGTTGCTGTCCGTCATGGCAGCCCTTGAACGGCACTACCGCGACCTGTGCGACATCGAGTTCACCATCGAGCGCAACAAACTGTGGATGCTGCAGACGCGGGTCGGGAAACGCACCGCGGCCGCGGCCTTCCGGATCGCCGTCCAGCTCGTCGACGAGGGCCTGATCACCATGGACGAGGCGCTGGCCCGGGTCACCGGCGCCCAGCTCGCCCAGCTGATGTTCCCCCGGTTCGCCGCGGACGGGCAGGCCCGGCGGATCGCCCGGGGAATGAACGCGTCCCCCGGCGCCGCCGTCGGACAGGCCGTCTTCGACTCGCGGCGGGCCGTTCAGCTCGCCGCCGCCGGCGTCCCGGTCATCCTGGTCCGCCGGGAGACCAACCCCGACGACCTCGACGGCATGATCGCCGCACAGGGCATTCTGACCTCCCGGGGCGGGAAGACCTCCCATGCCGCGGTGGTCGCCCGCGGCATGGGCCGGACCTGCGTGTGCGGCGCCGAGGAGATCGACGTCGACACCCACCGGCGGCGGGCGGCCGCACCCGGTGGCATCGTCGTCCACGAGGGGGACGTGCTCTCGATCGACGGCTCGTCCGGCGTGGTCTACCTCGGCGAGATGCCGGTGGTGCCCTCCCCGGTCGTCGAGTACTTCGAGGGCAGGCTGCCCGCGGACGGCTCCGACCCGCTGGTCGACGCCGTCCACCGGATCATGACCCACGCGGACGCCGCCGCCCGGCTCGCGGTGCGCGCCAACGCCGACACCGCGCAGGACGCCGAGCGCGCCCGCCGCTTCGGGGCCGTCGGTATCGGGCTGTGCCGGACCGAGCACATGTTCCTCGGCGAGCGCCGGAAGCTGGTCGAACGGCTCATCCTCGCCGACGGTGACGAGGAGGCCGATGCCGCGCTGGCCGCGCTGCTGCCGTTGCAGCGCGACGACTTCGTCGAGATCTTCACGGCGATGGACGGCCGGCCCGTGACGATCCGGCTGCTCGACCCGCCGCTGCACGAGTTCCTGCCCGACCTCACCGAGCTGTCGGTGCAGGTGGGCGTCGCCGCCGCGACCGGCCGGCCCGCCGTGGACGGCGAGGCCGCGCTGCTGGCGGCGGTCCGCCGGCTGCACGAGGAGAACCCGATGCTCGGGCTGCGCGGGGTGCGGCTCGGGCTGCTCATCCCGGGGCTGGTCGCCCTGCAGGTGCGGGCGGTCGCCGAGGCCGCGGTCATCCGCCGCCGGCGGGGCGGGGACCCGCGTCCGGAGATCATGGTTCCGCTGGTGGGCGCGGTCCAGGAGCTGGAGATCGTCCGTGAGCGGGCCGAGCAGGTGCTGGCAGAGGTCGCCGCCGAGAGCGGGGTCGACGTGCCCGCGCTGATCGGCACGATGATCGAGGTGCCGAGGGCGGCGCTGACCGCCGGCCAGATCGCCGGCGCGGCGGAGTTCTTCTCCTTCGGGACGAACGACCTGACCCAGATGAGCTGGGGCTTCTCCCGTGACGACGTGGAGTCGTCGTTCTTCTCCCGTTACCTCGAGCTGGGCGTCTTCGGCGTGTCCCCGTTCGAGTCGCTGGACCGGGACGGGGTCGGCCGGCTGGTGCGGCTCGCGGCCGAGGAGGGGCGGGCGGCCCGGCCGGGGCTCAAGCTCGGTGTCTGCGGGGAGCACGGTGGCGACCCGGACTCCGTGCACTTCTTCCACCGGATCGGGCTCGACTACGTGTCGTGCTCGCCGTTCCGCCTGCCGGTCGCCCGGCTGGAGGCCGGCCGGGCCGCCATCCTCGCGGCCGGCCACCCGTCGGACACGGCCTGATCCCCGTCGGGCACGGCCTGTGATCCCCGTCGGGCACGGCCTGACCGGGCCCGACGGACGCCTGACGGGCATACCGGATGTACCGGCTGCCCGGCTGGCCGGCCGGTGTGCCCGCTGTGCGGTGGAACACCTGCCGCCCCGCGTTGATTTGGGCATACCGTGACTGCCTGTGGCTACCATCCCGCGGCCGTGGACAGCGCGGTGGCTGCACGCACGCTGGTGGGTATGGCTGCTGAGGGTGGTCGCGATCCTCGTCCTGGCCGGCGTGATGATCAGCGTTCTCACGATGATCCAGATATGGGTGGTGGGGCGTTCGGACGACCAGCGCCGGTCGGACGTCCTGATCGTGCCCGGCGCCTCCCAGTTCAACGGCCGCCCGTCCGCGGTGTTCGCGGCCCGTCTCGACCACGCGCTGGCCCTCTACCGTGCCGGTGTCGCGCCCCGGATCGTGACGGTCGGCGGCTCCCAGGCCGGTGACGTCTACACCGAGGCGCGGGCCGCGGCGAACTACCTGGCCGCCCGCGGCGTCCCGGCCACCGCCGTGGTCGTGGTGGGTGAGGGCAGGGACACCCTGGGGTCGTTGCGGGCGGTGGCAAGGAGCATGGCGGTGAACCGCTGGCGGTCCGCGGTGATCGTGACCGACCCGTGGCACTCGCTGCGCTCCCGGACCATCGCCCGTGACCTCGACATCGACGCGGTCACCTCGCCGGTCACCACCGGCCCGGCCACCCGGGGCGTCGTCACCACGCTGCGTTACATCGTCCGGGAAGGCGCCGCGTACCGCTTCTACCAGCTCTTCCACCGGGCGACCCCGGTCGGCGCCGCCCCCGCCGCACTCTGATTCACAGGCCGGCTGATTCCACAGGCCGGCGCCGTTCGGGACGGCGGAACCCGGGGTAGAGCCCCCACATGGCCGCTCGCGTGGGCGGTGCCCGCGCACGTCCGCTGGATCGCCATCCATGACGCCACCGGCTGCTTTCCAGCACTGCCAGACACGGATACGCAGGCGTACAGGAGGCTGGTGTGGCAACTCCCGTGTCCGAGATCGCGATCGACCCGGCCGACCTCGACCAGATCCGCGAGCTGGCGCGGCAGCTGCGGGTGGACTCGATCCGGGCGACGACGTCCGCCGGGTCAGGCCATCCGACGTCGTCCATGTCGGCCGCGGACGTGCTGGCGGTGCTGGTCGGACGGCACCTGCGCTACGACTGGGACAGGCCGGACGACCCGGCCAACGACCATCTGGTCTTCTCCAAGGGGCACGCCTCCCCACTGCTGTACGCGGTGTTCAAGGCCGTCGGCGTGGTGTCCGACCACGAGCTGATGACCGGCTACCGCCGTTACGGCCAGCGCCTGCAGGGGCATCCGACGCCGGTGCTGCCATGGGTCGACGTGGCCACCGGCTCGCTCGGGCAGGGGCTGCCCGACGCGGTCGGGGTGGCGCTCGCCGGCCGTTTCCTCGACCGGCTGCCCTACCGGGTGTGGGTGCTGTGCGGGGACAGCGAGATGACCGAGGGCTCCATCTGGGAGGCGCTGGACAAGGCGTCCTACTACCAGCTGTCGAACCTGACGGCGATCGTGGACGTCAACCGGCTCGGCCAGCGCGGCCCGACCGAGCTCGGCTGGGACCTCGACACCTACGCCCGCCGGGTCGAGGCGTTCGGCTGCCGGGCGCTCGCGGTCGACGGGCATGACGTCGCCGCGGTCGACGAGGTCCTCACCGAGGCGTCCGGCTCCGACCGGCCGGTGGTCGTGCTCGCCCGCACCCGCAAGGGCGAGGGCTTCTCCGGGACGGCCGACGCCGAGGGCTGGCACGGCAGGCCGTTGCCGGCCGACCTGGCCGAACGCGCGGTCGCCGAGCTCGGGGGCGAGCGCCACCTG
>NZ_CAKKTM010000158.1 GCF_920888515.1 Protofrankia sp. CiP1_Cm_nod1
GCGTGTCCGCGGCCCACTGCCGCCCGCCGCCGGCCGCCGGCCGCCACCCGCACCGCCGGCCGAGGTGCGCCTGCCTACCTACCCTCTCGGCGCCCGGGTCGCCACCCGCAGGGCGTACGGGCAGGCGCTCGCCGCCCTCGGCGCCCGCCCGGACGTGGTGGCCCTGGACGCCGAGGTCGGCAACTCCACCTACTCCGAGGACTTCGCGTCGGCCCACCCGGACCGTTTCTTCGAGATCTTCATCGCGGAGCAGCAGCTCGTAGCCGCCGCGGTCGGGTTGTCGGCACGCGGGTACGTCCCGTTCGCGTCCACCTTCGCCGCGTTCCTCTCGCGCGCCTACGACTTCATCCGGATGGCCGCGATCTCGGCGGCGAACATCCGTCTGTCCGGATCGCACGCCGGCGTCGAGATCGGCCCGGATGGCCCGTCCCAGATGGGGCTGGAGGACCTGGCGATGATGCGGGCGGTGCACGGCTCGCGCGTCCTCTACCCCAGCGACGCGACCAGCGCGGCCCGGCTCGTCGAGCTCATGGCCGAGCTGGACGGGGTCAGCTACCTGCGCACGACCCGGGGCGCCTATCCGGTGATCTACGGGCCGGGGGAGTCCTTCACCGTGGGCGGCTCCAAGGTGGTGCGCCGGTCGGACGCCGACGTGGTCACCCTGGTCGGCGCCGGGGTCACCCTGCACCACTGCCTGGCGGCGGCGGACACGCTCGCGGCGGAGGGCGTCCCGGCCCGGGTGATCGACCTCTACTCGGTCAAACCGGTGGACATCGCCACTCTGACGCGGGCGGCACGGGTGACCGGCGGCCGTCTCGTCGTGGCCGAGGACCACCACCCCGAGGGCGGCCTGGGCAGCGCCGTCCTGGAGGCGACGGCCGCGGCGGGGGTACCGGTACGCCTCGCCCATCTCGCCGTGCGCGAGCTGCCCGGGTCGGGCACCCCGGCCGAACTGCTCGCCGCGGCGGGCATCGACGCGGGCCACATCGCGGCGGCGGCCCGGGCCCTGCTGCGCTGACCGGCCGGCCGATGGCGCGGCAGCCGTCGGCGCCGGGAGGGGGTCAGTCGTCCGAACCAGCGGGCGCCGGGGCACCTCCGAACATCATGTCGCACATCGTCAGGTAGAGCCGGTCCGGGCGGGGCAGGAACTGGATCTTCGACAGGGCCTGGTCCTGCCCGGCGGATTCGACGATGAACTCGCCGTATCCGAGCAGCCGGCCCATCGGGTCCCGGTTGTAGGTGAGGTCCGTCACTTTCTCCAGGGGCATGGTCTGCACTTTGCGGAAAAAGATCCCGGACACCTTCAACAAGCGCTTGTCCGTGACCATCAGGTGCTCGAAGTGCCAGTCGGCGACTTTCCACAGCATCCTGAAGATCATGAAAAGCAGGAACCACCAGGGCAGCGACACAACGGACTTGCTGGCGTCCAGGCCATTGAGCAGGATCGTCAACAGGATTGCACCGATGGCGGACGCCAGGGTCTGGAGAAAGACGGGCAGCAGGATGGCCCAGTGCATCCGGACCTTCACGACCAGTCGCTCGCGGGTGGCAAGGTACCTGTCATCCCTGGCGGTGGGGTCAGGGATCCGGATTCTCACCATGATCATAACCTCCCGGGCCGGGCCGTTGGCTCACCCTGTTTCACAGAACGGCGTCGGTGACGAAATTTGACAAACCGTTACCAACGGACTCCAGCCCGTTGATGGCTCGCTCGATGATGCTGGCGGCGCTCGCGGGAAAGCTGACGACGAAGAAAATGACGAACGCGATGAGACCGTATCTGACGATCTTGTCCACGGCGGGCCTCCGGGCCGAAGTTGGGCGGGCTGACCACAAAGTATCGCCGCTTCGCGCCTCAGACGTGCGGAAATCGCGCCTATACGCTCAGGCTTGTGGCCAAGAGGTGGTACGCCGCGTCCGACGTGGTGCGTTGGGGCGAGGAGCGACAGAAGAGTACACCGGACGATCGGACCTGGTTCGAGCGGGACCGCGCGCGTGTCCTGCATTCCAGCGCCTTGCGCCGGCTGGCCGGCAAGACCCAGGTCGTCGGCCCGCTCGACGACGACTTCCCGCGCACCCGCCTGACCCATTCCCTGGAGACCGCTCAGGTCGGCCGTGGCCTGGCCCGCTCACTGGGCGCCGACCCGGACCTGGTCGACGCGGCCTGTCTCGCCCACGACATCGGCCACCCCCCCTTCGGCCACAACGGCGAGGCCGCGCTGGACGCGGCCGCCGAGGGGTGCGGGGGCTTCGAGGGCAACGCGCAGAGCCTGCGGGAGCTGACCCGGCTGGAGGTCAAGGTCGTCGACGTCCGCGGGCGGGACGCCGGCCTGAACCTCACCCGGGCGACGCTGGACGCGTCCCTGAAGTACCCGTGGGCGCGGCGGCCCGACACGCCGAAGTTCGGTGTGTACGCCGACGATCTACCGGTCTTCGAGTGGGTCCGCGACGGCGCGCCGGCCGGCCGGCGCTGCATGGAGGCCCAGATCATGGACTGGGCCGACGACGTGGCCTACAGCGCGCACGACCTGGAGGACGGGGTGGTCGCCGGCCTGATCGACCTGGGCCGGCTGGAGGATCCGGGACGGCGGGCCGAGCTGGTCGCCTCGACCGCGGCCCGCTACCCGGTGGCGCCGCCGGCGGCGGTGGGCGAGGCGCTGGACCGGCTGCGCCGGCAGCCGTGGTGGGTGACCGGGCCGGCCACCACACCGGACGCGCTGCGCGCGGTGCGGACGATGACCAGCGAGCTGATCGCGCGCCTGTGCGTCGCGGCGGTCCGCGCCACCCGGGAGGCGTACGGCGACCCGCCGCTGTGCCGCTACCACGCTGATCTGGTCGTCCCCGCCCCGACCGTCGCCGAGTGCGCGCTGCTCAAGGGGGTGACCGCCTCCTTCGTCATGGACCGCCGGGACGCGCACGAACGCCAGCGGCGCCAGCGGGAGGTCATCGCGGAGCTTGTCGCGCTGCTGCTCACACGCGCGCCGGAGGCGCTCGACCCACTGCTGCGGCCGGCCTGGGCCGCCGCCCGCGACGACGCGGCGAGGCTGCGGGTGGTCATCGACCAGATCGCCCGGCTCACCGACGCCAGCGCGGGCCGCCGCCACGCGCAGCTGACCGGCCGGCGCTGGCCGGCGGTCCTCTGACGGCGTCCCCGCCCTGGAAGCCTGCCCTCGCGCGGACGGCCCCCGGCCGGTGGGCCGCGTGACGGTGCCACGGAGCCGGTGGCGCCGGACGGTGGCGCCGGACGGTGGCCGGCGCGTCGCCGGCCTGTTGGGAGCGTCCGGGACACGGCGTGTTACATGCTGCGGCCGTAAGATCGGCACTGCGGTCCAGATGACAAGTAACATCGGGGAAGAATGCGGGTCTGCGGGGGCCCGGACAGTCTTCCGGAGGGCTGCCTTCCGGAGGGCTGACGGCCGGTGGCGACACCCGGTGGTGACACAAGGTGCGCGCCGGACGGCCTCCGTGACACCAGCCCGCTAGCGCTCCACCCGGGACGCAGGGAGGGACGTGTGGCCGGACGCATCCGTGACGCCGATGTCGCTGCCGTGCGTGACCGCTCGCCGCTCGCCGACATCATCGGCGACTATGTGCAGCTCCGCCCGGCCGGCAGCGGCCAGCTACGGGGCCTGTGCCCGTTCCACGACGAGAAGACGCCGTCGTTCAACGTCCGGCCGCAGGTCGGCGCTTACCACTGCTTCGGCTGCGGCGTCGGCGGCGACGTGATCGCTTTCGTGCGCGCCATCGACGGGCTGTCCTTCCCGGAGGCGGTCGAGCGGCTGGCCCGCCGTGCCGGGATCACCCTCACCTACGAGGGCGGGGGAGTGACCAGCCGCGCGGTCACCAGCCAGCGCCAGCGGCTGCTCGACGCCCACCGGGCGGCCGCGGAGTTCTACGCCGAGCGGCTGGCCGGCGCCGATGCCGGCGACGGCCGGGACTTCCTCGCCGCCCGCGGCTTCGGCCAGGAGGCGGCGGCGCGGTTCGGCGTCGGTTACGCGCCCGCCGGCTGGGACGCCCTCACCCGCCACCTGATGGGCCGGCACTTCACCGCCGCGGAACTCGTCCTCGGCGGCCTGGCCAAGCAGAGCAGCCGCGGCACCCTCATCGACCGCTTCCACCGCCGGCTGGTCTGGCCGATCCGCGACCTCGCCGGGGACGTGGTCGGGTTCGGCGCCCGCCGTCTCGCCGCCGACGACCCCGGGCCGAAGTACCTCAACACACCCGAGACCCCGCTGTTCAAGAAGGCCAATCTGCTCTACGGGGCCGACCTGGCCCGGCGGGAGATCGCCCGGCGGTACCAGGTCGTCGTCGTCGAGGGTTACACCGACGTGATGGCCTGCCACCTCGCCGGGGTGCCGACCGCGGTCGCCTCCTGCGGCACCGCGTTCGGCAGTGAGCACGTGACGGTGCTGCGGCGGCTGCTGATGGACCAGAGCGAGCACCGCGGCGAGGTCGTGTTCACCTTCGACGGCGACGAGGCGGGCCGCAAGGCCGCCATCCGGGCGTTCGAGTTCGAGGAACGTTTCGTCACCCAGACCTTCGTGGCGATCGAGCCGTCCGGGCTGGATCCGTGCGATCTGCGCGTCCAGCGCGGGGACGTGGCCGTGCGCGACCTGGTCGCCTCCCGCCTCCCGCTGGTGGAGTTCGCCATCCGCGGGAAGCTGGCCGGCTTCGACCTCGACACCACCGAGGGGCGGCTGGCGGCGATCGACGCGGCGGCCCCTCTGATCAACAAATTGAAGGATCGGGGGCTACGACACCGTTACGCGGTTAATCTGGATAACTGGCTTGGTTTTCTGGACGAGGAGTTCGTGGTGCGGCGGGTCGCTGAGCATCGGCCACGAGGGGCCGCCGGTGGTACGGCGTCCCTCGACGGCCCTGCCCACGGCCAGGGCGACCACGCGGCGCGCGGCGGTCGCACCGGCGGCCGGGCCGAGCTGCCGCGTCGGCATGACGCCGTCGCGGACGACACTGTCGTGGCGGTGGAACGGGAGGTACTCAAGGTCGCCCTCCAGTATCCGGGACTTGCCGGCCCGGTGTTCGACACGCTCTCCCCGGAGCTGTTCACGGTCCAGGAGCACCGCGCCGTCCGTGAGGTGATCGCTGCCGTGGGCGGTGTGTGCGCCGGTCTGCCCGCCGCCGGTGACGTCCAGACCTGGGTCAAGACGGTGGTGGAGGCGGCCGGGCAGGACGAGCTCCGGCGGTTCGTCATCGAGCTTGCCGTGGAGGCGGTGTTCTGTGACCACGATGTGGACGACCGGTATGTCGATGAGCAGATGTCACGCGTACAGGAGTTGCAGGTGACCCGTCGCATTGCGGATCTGAAGTCGCGTGTGCAGCGGCTCAATCCCGTAACCGACGCCGAGACGTTCAGACGCGCATATGGTGAGCTGATCGCCTTGGAACAGCACAAGCGCCAACTCCGGGAGCGGGGCCTGGGTGCCGCGTAACCTGGGTCGATCCCGAGAAGGAAGTGACGAGATTCCGACCATGAGTCCAGCCGTCCTACCGCGCGAAGCCCAGGTGGACGAGGTCAAGGACCTCATCACCCGAGGCAAGGAGATCGGTTTCCTCACTACCGAGGACGTCACGGTCGCCCTCCAGGCGGCCGAGCTGCCACCGGAGCAGACCGACGCCGTCCTGCAGGTCCTCAACGACGAGGGCATCGAGATCCTCGAGGCGGGTGGGGAGGACGCCGAGGAGAACGACCTGCTCGCCCGGCGTCGCCGTGAGGAGGAGGAGCTGGCGCTCAAGGCGCCGACCTCCGACCCGGTGCGCATGTACCTCAAGGAGATCGGCAAGGTCCCGCTGCTGACCGCGGAGGAGGAGGTCGACCTCGCCAAGCGGATCGAGGCCGGCCTGTTCGCCTCCGAGAAGCTCGCGGCGGCCACCCGCAAGACCGCCCCGCAGATGCGCCGTGATCTGGAGGCGATCGAGCGGGACGGGCAGATCGCCAAGCGCAAGCTCGTCGAGGCGAACCTGCGGCTGGTGGTGTCGATCGCCAAGCGCTACGTGGGCCGCGGCATGCTGTTCCTGGACCTCATCCAGGAGGGCAACCTCGGTCTGATCCGCGCGGTGGAGAAGTTCGACTACACCAAGGGCTACAAGTTCTCCACCTACGCCACCTGGTGGATCCGGCAGGCGATCACCCGGGCCATCGCCGACCAGGCACGCACCATCCGCATCCCGGTGCACATGGTCGAGACGATCAACAAGCTGATCCGCATCCAGCGGCAGCTCCTGCAGGACCTCGGCCGTGAGCCGAGCCCGGAGGAGATCGCCAAGGAGATGGACCTCACGCCCGACAAGGTGCGTGAGATCCTCAAGGTGTCCCAGGAGCCGGTCTCCCTGGAGACGCCGATCGGTGAGGAGGAGGACTCCCACCTCGGCGACTTCATCGAGGACTGCGACGCGGTCGTGCCGGTCGACGCGGCCAGCTTCATCCTGCTGCAGGAGCAGCTCGACTCGGTCCTGCACACGCTCTCCGACCGGGAGAAGAAGGTCATCCAGCTGCGCTTCGGGCTCACCGACGGCCATCCGCGCACGTTGGAGGAGGTCGGCCGGGAGTTCGGGGTCACCCGCGAACGCATCAGGCAGATCGAGTCGAAGACGCTGTCGAAGCTGCGTCACCCGTCCCGCTCCCAGAAGCTGCGCGACTACCTGGAGTAGGCGACCTGCGGGCGGGGAGTGCCCGCGCGGCCGTGTGCGGCACGGGCTGGCTGGTGGTCACTGGCCGCCGGCAGCAGTGGCGCTCAGGCCGACGCGTCCCGACTGTCGCGTCCCGATTGTGTACGATTTGTTACTTTACGTCTTTATCGTGTCCTGATGTCGGCGAACCAGTAGGAGTCGCCTCTGCGGGTCGGAGTGCGGTAGTAGTCGCTTGATGACTTAAAGTGCCCATCATGGGTACTGTGCTGCCTGGTCCTGACGCCCGCAGCGTTCCCGAGCCCTGGAACGGGTCACGGAAACGGTCGAGAGTGTCACCTGCCGTCGTGAGGACGCAGCCGACGCGTCCGCTCGCTGGGCAGGCCGGCGTGGACGGCGCGCCGCCGGACGCATCAGGCTGGCAGCCGCCCGGCCGGCAGCCACCGCGGCGGCGGCCACCCGGCCGACAGCCCACGTTCCGCGGCGGGGGAGAACTGGTCGGACGCGTCGCGCGAGGCGCCGGTGAGTTACTGATCACTGTTGGGTTCGTGGTGGCGCTGTTCGTGGTCTACGAACTGTGGGTCACCGACATGGTGCAGGAGCGTACCCAGAACCGGCTGCGCTCCGAACTGTCCCGGCAGTGGGCGGCCCCGGCCGCGGCAGCCCCGTCGACAGGCCTGCCGCGGCCGGGGGCGGCATCGGCGGACGTCGGTGCCGGGGTGGCCGTGCTGCGCATCCCCCGTTTCGGCGACGGTTACGCCCCGGTTGTCGTCGAGGGGGTGTCGGACGGCGCGCTACGGCGCGGCCCCGGGCACTATCCGGGGACCGCGTGGCCCGGCGAGGTCGGCAACTTCGTCGTGTCCGGGCATCGCACCACCTACGGCCATCCGTTCAGCCGGCTGGACGAGCTACGGGCCGGTGACCCGGTCGTCGTCGAGGTCCGGGACCGCTATTTCGTCTATCGGGTGACGGGCTCGGAAGTGGTCGACCCCGCCCGGACGGATGTGATCCTGCCGGTACCCGGACAGCCCGGCGCACGGCCCGCGAAAAGCCTGCTGACGTTCACCACCTGCAATCCGAAGTACTCGGCCAGCAGCCGCCTGATCATTTTCGGTGAGCTCACCGGCAGCCGACCGAAGACCCCCGGGCAGCCGCCTGGCACGGCTGGGAGGTGACGGGTGTACGGATGGATCTTCCGGCACCTTCCCGGCGGGTTCGCCGTAAGGCTCGCCCTGATGGCAGCGCTTGTCGTGGCGGTGGCCGCCGGCCTGCTCTTCGGCGTCTTCCCGGCCGTCGAGCCCCACCTTCCGCTCACCCGGGTGACCGTTGAGGAATGAGCCACGACGGCCGGCCAGCGCTGACGCGGACCAGCCGGGCCACGGCCATCCGGCGGCGGACGGCGCCGCCCGCCGCGACGGCAGGCCCGGAACAGCACGACGAACAGGACGGAGGCCACCGCGGCCGATGCTGAACACGGGATCGCCGCTGAACACGGGATCGCCGCCGAACACGGGATCGCCGCCGAACACGGGGCCGGCGCCCCGCACCGGTCACCAGCACCCGCTGGTCCGCGCCTGGCCCGTGATCGTCGCCGTGGCGGCGTTCGGGCCGTACCTCATGAACGGCGTGCGCACCGAGCAGGTGGTGGTGTACGGGTCGCTGCTGGCCGGCCTGCCATTCCTCGCGTCGCGGCTGAGATTCGACGGCTGGTACGCGTGTGTCCTGGGCCTGTGGGCGTTCCTGGCATTTTCGGCAATGATCAGCCCGGACGGCCCGGTCATACCCGGCCGTTTTCTTCCGGGCAGCATGCTGTCCGGCGTCGACAACTATCTGTACCCACTGGCCGCGTTGCTCCTGGTGAGCTGCTGGCTGGCGACCGGATATACCCGGCTGGACCTGCTGGACGCCGTGTGCGCGGCTTTTGTCACACTGGTCGCCGGCAACGGGATAATCGCGTTCAGCGGCCTTTTCGTCAATCCGGTCGGATGGCTGCAGAAGTTCTGGGGCTACGGGCCGGCCACCCTGGAGACGACGGTTGCCGTACGCGCCTTCAGCAACGGCCGGCTGACCGGGATCTTCGCGCAGCCGGCCGAGGCCGGTATCGCGTGTGCTCTCGCGCTGTTCGCGGCGCTCTATCTTTTCGCCCGGCCCGGCCGGGACCGGCCGGTGCTGCTCGGCCTCGTCGCCACCCCGGTGTTCGTCGGCGGCGTCCTGAGCGCGTCGAAGATGTTCCTGCTGATCGGTATACCGCTGGCGCTGTGGCAGGCGGTCCGCCAGGGCCGGCGGCTTCGGCGGGTGCTCGTCATCGCCGCCATGGCCGGGCTGTTCAGGCTCGTCCTCACCCAGGTCGACGTGCCACGGTGGCGCGGCGCGTGGATGCTGTCCGCGCTTTTCAGCCGTGGTGACGGCGGCGACGTCGTGGAGAAGTACACGGCGGGCCGGCTGGGGTCGAACGGCGCGTCCGGGATGGTGTTCGACTATGTGCTCGCCACCCGGCCCTGGTTCGGCTACGGCGCCGGCGGGCTCGCCGTGTCGTACGACAGCTCCTGGGTCGAGGTGGTCATCGTCGGCGGCGTGCTCGGAGTGGTGCTGTTCGCGCTCGTGCTGGCCGTCCTGGCCGGCACGTGGCTTGCCGGGCGGCCGGCGCGGTCCGGGCCGCAGCGGCCGTTCGCCACCTCCGTGCTTATCATGAGCGTGGCGGCAACCGCGGGCCTGCCCGCTTTCACGGCCAACCGGGTGGCGCTTTTCACCTGGATTTTCCTGGCGCTTCTCCTGCTCGTCGGCGACGGCCCCCCCGGCGGGCCACGGAAAGCCGCCGGGAAACCGTTGGGCAAGACCGGGCCGTTGGGGAGGGCCTTTTGACAGCCCGGCGCGCGGCCGCCGGGCAGGTTTCCCGCCCGGCGGCCCGTACCTGTCGCCAGCCGCCCGCGCTCAGGTCCCGGCCGGGCCGGGACGCTCGGGAGCCGTGGCTTCCGGGAAGGCGCCGCCGGCCGCTTCCCCGGGCCCGTTGCCCTGGCGTGGCAGCGCCATGGGCGGCGCCGTTCGGGGCAGGCCGCGGCCGCCGGCCCGCCACCAGGCGCCCTGGGCC
>NZ_CAKKTM010000159.1 GCF_920888515.1 Protofrankia sp. CiP1_Cm_nod1
GGCTCTTGACCTTGGAAGGATGAGAGCCGTGCCCACCCCTAACAAGTACCCGGCCGAGCTACGCGAGCGTGCGGTCCGGATGGTCTTCGAGGTACGCAAGGAGTCCGGTCAGCGGACCGGCTCGATCACAACCGTCGCCAAGCGGCTCGGGGTTGGCGCGGAATCGCTGCGCCAGTGGGTGAAGCAGGCCGAGGTCGACGGTGGCCAGCGGCCGGGGACCTCGACCGCGGACGCGCAGCGTATTGCCGAGCTGGAACGCGAGGTCCGTGAACTCACCCGTGCGAACGAGATCTTGAAGGCTGCGTCGGCTTTCTTCGCGCGGGAGCTGTGCGCCACGAGGCGCCGAGACAATCGAGGAGGGGTGAGAGACCTTTCCCGCCGGGCTGTCGCAGCAGCCCGGTGAAGCCAGGGGGCAGCCTGATCCGGAGGAACGCCGGGGAGGGTGGCAAGCGGCCCCGACGAAGACAGGCCGTGCCGGGACTGCCAGACGGCGCGGGCCTGTTCGGCCAGGTCAGAAGGTGTAACGGAAGTGAACCAGTGGTTGAAGCTCCGTAACCGCGAAGCCGTGCTCAAATCTGGTGGATATGGGCCGGTGAGCAGCGCGTGACGGTCGGACGATGCTGCGTCCGGGCGTCAACTCCGAAGCCGCGTAGTTCCGGCGGTGGGGAGGCCATGGCGAAGGTCTGCGGCGTAACCGTGGCGATGCTGCCGGAGTAGAGCTGGGCGCCTCACTGACCGATCGATTGCTTGGTGAACGTGGGAACCATCCGGCAGTCGCCTGCGGGCCGTCCAGCCAGGACGGCAGCGGGCAGGCCCGTTCCGGCTGTGGGCTGACGGATGGGGCGGAGGCTGTGTAGTAGTCGCGGGCGTAGCGACCCGTCTCGGAGTCCGGGAAAGCCGGACGCAGGGCAAAGACAGCCAGCAAGTCTGCGGTGATGGATGCTGGAAGACCAGGAGGTTTTCGCCGGTGAATACCGACGAACCGGAATCCGCCTTGTTTAGGGCCGAACGCCGGGTACTGGAGATCCAAACCAAGCTGCACCGGTGGGCGCGTGAAGATGCCCGTCGTCAGTTCGACGATCTGTTCAATTTGGTGGCCGATCCCGCGTTCTTGTTGGTTGCGTGGGATCGGGTGCGGGGCAACAAAGGTGCCAGGACCGCCGGGGTGGACGGGCGTACCGCCGCGTCGATAGTGGCGCGGATCGGGATAAATGAATACCTCGACGGGCTGCGTTCGGCGTTGAAAGATCGCAGTTTCCGGCCGTTACCGGTGCGGGAGCGGATGATCCCCAAGACGGGCGGTAAGCTGCGTCGCCTGGGGATCGCGACCATCACCGACAGGGTGGTCCAGGCATCGCTGAAGCTGGTGCTGGAGCCGATCTTCGAGGCGGATTTTTTCCCATGCTCCTATGGGTTCCGCCCGATGCGCCGGGCTCATGACGCGGTGGCTGAGATTCGGTATCTGACCTCGAAACCACGATGTTACGAGTGGATTGTGGAAGGAGACATCAAAGCCTGCTTCGATGAAATCTCGCATACGTCCTTAATGGACAGAGTGCGGGCACGGATCGGAGACAAGCGTGTCCTGGCCCTGGTGAAGGCTTTTCTCAAATCAGGCGTCCTCGTTGAGGATCGTTTAGTGGGACCTACCACCGCCGGCACCCCGCAAGGGTCGATTCTCTCGCCGTTGCTCAGTAATGTCGCCTTGTCCGTCTTGGACGAGCACGTCGCCCGGTCACCAGGTGGCCCGGGGACCGGCAAGACTGAGAAGGCCAGGCGTCTGCGGCACGGCCTGCCGAACTTCAAATTGGTCCGGTATGCCGACGACTGGTGCCTGGTGATTAAAGGCACCAAATCCGATGCCGAAGCCTTGCGAGAGGAGATCGTGGAAGTCTTGTCCACGATGGGTTTACGCCTGTCGCGGGAGAAGACTCTGATCACCCACATCGATGACGGCCTTGACTTTCTCGGGTGGCGTATCCAACGCCACCGGAAGAAAGGCGCGCGCGAGTATTACGTCTACTCCTATCCGGCCAAGAAGTCCGTCAAAGCGGTCATGGCCAAGGTGAAGACGGTATGCCGCGAGGTCGAGGTGAACCAGCCTCTTGATGATCTGATCCGCAGACTCAACCCTGTGCTGAGGGGCTGGTGCGCCTATTTCCGGCCCGGAGTGTCATCGGTGACCTTCGCCTACCTGAAACATTATGTGTTCGAGACGGTATGGCGATGGATACGCCGGAAGCATCGCCG
>NZ_CAKKTM010000160.1 GCF_920888515.1 Protofrankia sp. CiP1_Cm_nod1
GTGCGCCACGAGGCGCTGTGAGTTCGGGCAGGGGTGAAAGGACCCTGCCGGTGGGTCATCGCGGTGGCCTGCTGAAGCTGGAGGCAGCCTGATCCGGGGGACGCCGGGGAAGGTGGGAGCAGCCTCGACAACGACGGGACGGGTCGGTACTGCCAGACGGCTCGGGTCCGGCAAGCGAGACAGGAAGGTGTACGAATGTAGGAACCAGTGGTCGAACCCCCTTAAGTCCAGAACCGGCTCGAACCTGGTGGATATGGGCCGGGCGACAGTGCGCACCCTGATGAACGGGGTTGGGGTGACTTCACATCGCGGAGGAGCCGCTGGTGTGGAGGCCATGGGGAAGGTCCGCGGCGTACCCGTGGCGATGCTGTAGGGGAAAAGCTGGGCGCCTCACCTGTCAACCGAATCACAGTGAACGTGGGAAGCTTTCCGCGATCGCCCTTCCCGCCGGCTCTCGCCGGCGGCGGGCAGGTCCGTCGTCGACTGGTGGTCGTGGAAGGTGGCGGAGTCCTCGTAGTACTCGGAGACCGGGAAAGCCGGCCACATGGGGAAGGGGGACAGCGAGATCGAGCGGGGAGGAACTGGAATGTCAGGAGGTCGTCGGTGAATATCGGCGCGCCGTGGCCGACCGTCGAAGAGGCGGCGGACGGGGTACTGAAGATCCAGACCAAACTGCATCGGTGGGCGTCTGATAATCGGACGCGCCGGTTCGATGATATCTACAACTTTGTCTATGACCCGGCGGTGCTGGTGACGGCGTGGCGTCGGGTGCGGACGAACAAGGGAGCGCGCACGGCCGGCGTGGACGGTGAAACCGCCTACTACGTCGAGACCGTGCGGGGAGTGCCAGCGTTCCTGTCCGACCTGCGTGAGGATCTGCGGACTCGCAGGTTCCAGCCGGTCGTGGTCCGCGAGGTGACGATCCCCAAGCCGGGAGGCAAGCGACGCCGGCTGGGGATAGCCACCGTGCGGGACCGGGTGGTGCAGGCGGCCCTCCTGACTGTCCTGGAGCCAATCTTCGAGGCGGGTTTCCAGCCGTGCAGCTACGGTTTCCGTCCGAAGCGCCGGGCTCACGACGCGATCGCCGAAACACACTTCCTGGCGTCTCGTTCCTACGAGTGGGCCGTCGAGGGTGATATTGAGGCGTGCTTCGACAACATCTCGCATTCTGCGCTGTTAGACCGGGTGCGGGTTCGCGTCGGAGACAAGCGTGTGCTGGGTCTGGTGAAGGCGTTCCTGAAAGCCGGCGTCCTCACCGAGGGCGGGGCGGAAAGGGATACGGTCACGGGCTGTCCACAGGGTGGTATTGTGTCACCGTTGCTCGCGAATATCGCGCTGTCCATCCTGGATGATCATTTTGTCGGGGCGTGGAACGCGATGGGTGACTCCCATAAGCGGGCCGAACGGCGCCGTCGGGGGGTGGCGAACTATCGGCTTATCCGTTACGCGGATGACTGGCTGCTGATGGTCGCTGGAACCCGCGCGGACGCGGAACGGCTGCGGGAGGAAGCGGCGGCGGTGCTTGTTCCGATGGGCCTGCGCCTGTCGGCGACGAAGACACGGATCACCCACATAGACAAGGGCCTCGAGTTCCTGGGCTTCCGCATCCAGCGGCACACCCAGCGAGGATCGGCGAAACGCTACGTCTACACGTACCCGGCCCGCGCCGCCCTCGCGGCGGTCAAAGGAAAGGTACGGGCGCTGACCCGAGGAGCAACGAACCACTCACTGGACATCCTGCTGCACCGGCTCAACCAAGTGCTGCGCGGATGGACAACCTACTTCCGGCACGGGGCGTCAGCCAAAACCTTCGCCTACCTGTCCGCCTATACCTGGCGGCGGGTGTGGTGCTGGCTGCGGCACAAACACCCCAAAACCAGTTGGAAGGAGCTACGCCGCCGCTACCAGCCAGACCAGCGGCCGGCGTGGAACGGGGTGACGCTGTTCAACCCGGCGGCGGTGACAATTATCCGATACCGCTACAGGGGAGCAACAATCCCTTCGCCGTGGAAGACGGCCGCGTAACAGTCGGACAGGCCATCGATATCGGCTCGTGGAGAGCCCGGTGCTCGGCCAACGGGCACGCCGGGTTCGGAGGCGCGGGCCGGGGAAACGGGCCGGTAGAAATACCGGTACCGCGCCTCGGCCCGACCCTAC
>NZ_CAKKTM010000161.1 GCF_920888515.1 Protofrankia sp. CiP1_Cm_nod1
CCCGTTGCCCTGGCGTGGCAGCGCCATGGGCGGCGCCGTTCGGGGCAGGCCGCGGCCGCCGGCCCGCCACCAGGCGCCCTGGGCCCCCACGGCCGGCAGGCGGGCCACCCGGAAGCGTTCCGGCGTCCAGTGCTTCAGTTTCAGCGCGTGTTTCTCGACCGCGAGCCAACTGCCCGCGGCGAGCGCCACCGACCCCGCCGTGAACGCGGAGAAGTACACCACCGCGCCGTGCCGGTGCAGCCCGTACAACGCCAGCAGATGCTGCACCGGGGACGAATATATGTACAGCCCGTAGGAGAGGTCGTTGCGCGCACCGACCCGGTGCAGCGGCAGCCGGACGCCCAGCCACAGGCACAGGTAGGCCAGTGGCGGCCCCAGGACCAGGTGCGGTTCACGCAGGAACATCGAGCCTGTCACGGCGACGGCCGCCACCGCCGCGAGCCGCCCCGACAGCGGCACCCGGTCCCCGTAGAGGAACAGCAGCGACCCACAGAGGAACAGCGGGCCCAGCCGCAGCGCGCCCTCGGCGAGGGGGCTGCCCAGCACGGCGCCGGCGAAGCCCGGCGCGAGGTGGTGGACGACCACCGCGGACCACATGGCGACGGCCAGCCCGGCGACGGCCACCCGCCGCTGTCGCAGCACGCCGAGGACGCCGAGGACGGCCACCCCGAGGTAGCAGAGGAACTCCCACCACAACGACCAGAGCGCGCCGTTCCAGGAGGCTGTGCCCGCCCCGGCCGCCCCGGCCGCCCCGGCCGCCCCGGACACAGCGTCGCCGGCCGGAGTCCCCGAGACGTCGTAGAACCGCATGTGCAGCGTGCTGTTGTCGATGATGTACCGCAGCGGCCCGTGGGGCGCGCCCAGGAAACCGTCGAGCGAGCCGTGGGTGTGCAGCCATCCCAGCGGCGCGAAGAACCCGGCGACGACGACGAGGCAGACCCAGAACGCCGGGTAGATCCGCAGGAAGCGGTGCCACAGGAAACGGGCGGTGCCACGCACCCGCACGTTGCTGCGGGTCACCAGGAACCCGCTGATGACGAAGAACGAGTCGACGGCGAGCGCGCTCACCTCGTACTTCCCGAGCCGGAACAGACCGAATCCGCCCAGTGCCCAGCCATGGGCGATCATGACGAGGACGGCGAACACCAGGCGCAGGAAGTTCAGGCTGTTGTCGGGGCCGAAGGCGCTCTGGACCGTGGGTTTCCGCGGGCGGTGCGAGCGGGCCGCCGGGCGTGGGCGCGGGCCGGGTACGCCGCGACCGTTCATGATTCCTCCATCCGGCTGCCGGGGGAGACCCGGGCGTCGAGGGAAAGCGCTTCCGCGGGCCCGGGTGGACGCACCCGCCGCCGTGCCCGGCCGTGCCCGGCCCGCCGCCGTGCCCGGCCGTGCCTCACCTGCCGCGGCGTCCAGCTTTTCAGCCGCAGCGCCGGGCGTTCGATACAGAACCAGCTCAGTACCGCCGCGACGGCGGTCACGGACAGGCAGAGCGCGAAATAGGCCACGACGCCGTGCCGCTGCACCCCGTACACCGCCGCGAGCTGCTGGACGGGAAACGAGTAGATGTACAGGCCGTACGAGAAGTCGTGGCCCGCGCCGACCCGGTGCAGCGGCAGCCGGATGCCGAGCCAGATACACAGGTAGGCCAGCGGGAGATTCAGCAGTATGTGCGGATCGTCCAGGAACATCGAGACGGCCAGCACGGCCGCGCAGCCGGCGGCGAGCTTCCCGGAAAGCGGAATCCGGTCGGCGTACAGGTACAGCACACAGCCGGCGAGGAACATCAGGACGAACCGGCCGACACCGCCGGCGAAGACACCGCCGAGCGGCCCCGGAGTGTAGCCGGGCGCCAGTTCGCGCAGCACCACCACGGCCCACAGGCAGGCGGTGACCACCGCGACGAGCGCCCGCCGCCGCTGGATGACACCGAAAATCGCCAGGACGGCGATGCCGAGATAGCACAGGGCGTCCCAGTAGAGCGTCCACATGGAATGGTTCCAGCCGATCGGGATGCCCGAGCCCGGCGGTGGGAAAGGCACCGCGGACGGCGTGCCGGCGACGTCGTAGAAGCGCACCCTCAGCAGGGAGTTGGCGAGCACGTACTGGACCGCCCCGTGCGGCCCGGTGACCGGATAGCCGTCGAACGAGCCCCGCTCGTGCCGCCAGGCCAGCGGCGCGCAGAGAAACGCCACGACCAGCAGGCTCGCCCAGAAACCGGGCATGATACGCAGGGTGCGGTGCCACAGGAAACGGGCCGTGCCACCCACCCCGAGCCGGCTCCGGGTGATCAGGAAGCCGCTGACGACGAAGAACCCGTCCACCGCGACGCTGGCCGGGTCGTAGTCGCCGATCCGGACCAGACCGAACCCGCCGAGCGCCCAGGCGTGCACGACGACGACGGTGAGGGCGAACACCAGCCGGAGGAAATTGAGGCTGTTGTCCCGGCTGAATGCGGTGGCGATGGTCGCTGTTGTCGCTGTCCGGTGTGACACCGATTGTCTCCGATTGCCGCGGTCGTGGCCGGTGCCGTCGGGGAACCGGCTGGGAAATGCCGTCGGGGACCGTCCCGGAAAGTGCCGCCGGGGACCGGCCCGGGAAGTGCTGTCGGGGGACCGACTGGGAGTTATCGTAGCGATAATCGATTGATCTCAAGGTTTCCGACACGCCCGTCGATGCCGGCGGGGAATCCGTCCGGGCCCGTGTGACACTAAAATCGGAAACATGGACGCGAACGCTTCCAGCCGGGCCGGATGGCATCTTTCGGCTGTCTTCGTGGCGATCTTCCAAAGCTTCGCGCAGTGACTCGTTTTCACAGGTATTCCGGTGTATCAGGTTGACGAATGACAGGAAAGGGAAAAATGGATGCGCTCCGCCGGCCCCACCGGCCGTTCCGTTCGATTTCCGGGAAAGTCCGGGGGCGCCGGGTCCTGGATGCCCGCTGGGCCCCGGCGCTGCTCGACGCCACACCGCCGCGGTGGCGCCGGCAGGTGGCGTCACGGCTGCTGTCGCTCGATGCCCGCTACGCCGGCGCGAGTGGGCCGGCGGGCCAGGCCGGCGCTTCCTGGGAGGGGCTCGTGCGGGAGCTGCTGCTGCCCTCCCTCACCGCGGGCATGACCGTGCTGGAACTCGGCTGCGGCCCGGGCCACGCGGCCAGCCGGACCGTCCGTCACGTGGCCGCGGTCGCCGCCGTGGACACCTCGCGGGGCGCGCTCGCCTGCGCCCGCGCGGTCAGCCCCGGCCCGCGTGTCGAGTACCTGACGCCGGAGGAGTTCAACCGGGCGGGGCGGACGGTCGACTTCGCCTACTCCTTCACCCTCACCCGGGACCTGCCCGACGACCTGCTGCGCGGGGCGCTGGAAACCGTCCGCCGCGCGTTGCGGCCGGGCGGCGGCCTGCTCGTTCCCCTCGGCCCCGGCGGCCCGGCCGGTGCCGGTGCCGGTGCCGGTGCCGGTGCCGACCGGACACGCCTGACCGGCCTGGCGCTCGCCGCCGGTCTCGTCGACGTCGGGATCACCGCGGTCCGGCTGTCATCGGCGGGCCCGGGCAGCGCCTCCGGCCAGCCCCTCCTCGACGTCCTCACCGCGCGCCGGCATGCCCCGGCCGGCTCAGCCGGCTCAGCCGGCCCGGCTGGACGGGGCCCCGCCGGGCCGAGCCGGGACACGCCGGCCGAACCCACACCGACGCTGTAGCCGGGTTGGCCGTAGCCGGGTTGGCTGTAGCCAGGGTACGGCGCCCCGGCGCAGGTGGCCGCCACCGTGGGTCAGGCGGCAGGCCCCGCGCGCCAGCCCGCGTACCGGCCGCTGGCCACCGCCGTGCGCCGACCGCTCCTGTCCGGTCGGCGCACGGCGCAGGAGGCTCGGCCAGCCCGGCGGGGCCGCGCCGATCACTGTGCCGACGACAGGACGGTGGCTGTCGCGGTGGGTGTAATGGGCGTAATGGGCGCGGTATCCAGGGGGTAGACGGCTTCCTGCGGTGCCGCCGCGGGGGTGCCCAGCAGACGGATCATCTTCTCGTGCCAGGCCCGGTGCAGGCAGAACGCCAGCCCCTGCCAGCCGTCCCGCCAGCCGCTCCTGAACACGTACATGTAGACGAACGTCACCACCATCTTGCAGGGCAGCAGGGGGAGGACGACGTCGCGGGCGATGGCCCGCGACAGCGGCCTGCTGCTCGTCGCCCGGTCGGGGCCGAGCACCCGCCGGAGCTGCCGCAACGGTCCGCTCGACGTGCCGCGGCGGCGTGCCTCCAGCTCCGCGTAGGTGATGTGTTTGTGCAGCCAGCAGGCCAGGCCCTTGCTGTCCTGGTCGATGACGTCGTGTTCGAGGGGCAGGATCGTGCCGTTGACCGACGGGCGTTCGCTGAACTCCTCGGCGGTGGCGAACGAGGCGGACCGCCGGTCGAGCAGCCGGGCCTGCCAGCTGTTGGCGTACCACCCGCAGTGGGCTATCCAGCGGCCGAGGAAGAAGAACCGGCGCCGGTGGGTGTAGGCGGCGCAGTCCTCCCGGCCGAGCCGTTCGGCGATCTCCGCCGCGAGCGCGACGGGCACCCATTCGTCGGCGTCGAGGAAGTACACCCAGTCGTGCTGGACGCCGGGCTGGCGCATGGCCCATTCGCGCTGGCCGGCAAAGCCGCGCCAGGGCTGTTCCCACACGGTGGCGCCCAGCTCCCGGGCGATCTGCGGTGTCCCGTCGGTGGAGCCGGAGTCGACGACCACCACCTGGGCGCACCAGCCGGCCGAGCGGACCGCCCGGGCGATGTCCCGGCGTTCGTCCCGGGCCAGGATGATCGCGGTGACCGGCACGGACCCCGGTGGCGGCGTGAGCGCCGCGCCGGCTGTGGCGGGGGCCGCGTACGGCACCGGCGACCGGGACGGCCGCGCCGCGGGCCGGATCATGACGTCGCCTCCGTCGCGCCCAGCATCCAGTCGAAGTAACGGTCACGGTCGAACGGGTTGCCCGGCTCCGGTGGCACCCGGGTCTCCAGCGCCCGCCGGATCGCGTCGGCGATGTCGTCCGGATGCTCCTGGGTGAACGGTACGAGGGCGCCGCCGGCGACCTCCCGGTTGTGCGGCGTGTCATGGGCGACGACCGGCTGCGCCGCCAGCCGTGCCTCGGCCAGCGGGTAGCCGAACGACTCGATGCGGGTGGGGTAGATGGTCGCCCACGACCGCCGGCGGTACCGCGCCACCTCGGTGTGCGTGATCCGGCCGATGAAACGCAGATGGCGCGCGTCGCCGAGCCCTTCGGCACGCGCCTCCCACGGGGTCGCGGTGACCAGCACCTCGATCTCCGTCCGGTGGCCGCGCCGGACGATGTCCACCGCCTCGTCGACGGTCCGCAGGATGTCGCCCATCCGCTTCCACCGGGCGAAGAGCACCGGGCACAGGAAGACCTCGGGCCTGCGGCCGGTGACCGGTTCGGGTGCCATCGACAGCGGGTTCGGGCGTACCGAGATGCGCGACGACAGATCCGGGGCGGTCATGGCGACCCGCCGGGCCATGCCGGTGGTCGGCACCACGATCATGTCCGAGCGGCGGGCGGCCTGGCGCACCACCTGGGCCTGCCACGGGATCTCCCGGTCGACCCGGCCGCCGAGCTTCCTGATCTCCTCGGGATCCAGGAAGTGCTGCGGCTGGTGGAGCAGCAGCCAGCGCCGGGCCGGCGTCACCACGAACCCGACGTTGTTGAGGGAGACCACCCGGCGGTGCTTCCACGGCCGTTCGCGCTGGATCAGCCAGGCCGGGCTGACCGGCTGGTCCCGGCCGATGACGCGGACGTCCGGGCGACGGTTGTCCGCGAGATAGCTCTCGAGCTCGAGAAGCAGCCGCCGGGCGCCGCCCATCCGCGCGCCCGCGCAGTCGACGAGGACGGTGCCGGTGTTCTCAGTCTTCATGTTCTCTGGTTCTCATGTGTGTTCCCGGTTTTCTCGGGTGGGCCGGTACCCGGGTTCTCAGGCCGCTTTTTCCGGCGCGCCGAGCAGCCAGTTGAAATAGCGGTCCGGGTCGAACGGGTTGACCGGCTCCGGGACGAAGGTGGTGTTCAGGGCGCGGTGGATGGCCGCGGCGATTTCCGCCGGCTCCTCCCACTGGTACGGGACGAGGACGGGACCGGCGATGTCACGGTTGTGCGCGATGTTGCGCGCCACCACCGGCAGCGCGGCCAGCCGCGCCTCGGCCAGCGGATATCCGAACGACTCGATCCGCGTCGGGTAGATCAGCGCCCGGCACCGGTTCTGGTGGTGCGTCAGCTCCTGCGGTGTCAGCCGGCCGACGAAGTCCAGGTGGCCGGTGGGGCCGAGCCCGTCGGCGGTGGCCTCCTCGCGGGTGGCGGTGACGACGACCCGCAGGTCGGCGCCGGTTTCGGCGGCCAGCGTCGTGACCGCCTGGTCGACCAGGCGCAGTAACGTCGCCATGGCCTTCCACGGCGAGAACAGCACCGGGCACAGCAGCAGGTGCGGCTCGCGCGGCTGGGCGGGGGCGGCCTGCGGCATCGACAGCGGATGCGGGCGGACGGTCAGCCGGGACACCAGGTCCGGGACCGCGTCGAGAACCCGTTCGGCCATGCTGGCGGCCGGTACGACCACGAAGTCGGCGCGGCGGGCGGCCTGCCGGACGATCCTGGTCTGACGGGCCATGCGGGAGTCCAGCCGGGTGCCGATGAGCTCCAGTTCGGCCGGCCGGAGAAAGTGCAGCGGATTGCGCAGCAGCACGTAACGCGAGCCGGCGGTCGCCGCGAACCCGACGTTGTTCAGGGAGATCACCCGGGCGAACCGCCCCAGCCGTTCCCGCCGGGCGAGCCAGGTCGCGGTGATCGGCCGGTCGCGTCCGATCACCCGGACGTTGGGGCGCTCGACCCTGGCCAGATGCCCGTCGAGCTCGAGCAGGAAACGCAGCGCGCCGCCCATGCGGGCACCGGCGCAGTCGACGAGGACGGGTCCGTCGTCCGCCGGCGGCGGCGTCCCCGTGGTTCCGAATCCGGTTGTGACGTCCATGATCGCCCCACTTCTCTCCTCGGCCGGCCCGGAGAACTCCCGGCCCGGCAATCGGATGGCCCGGAAAACACCCGGTCCGGAAGGCCTCCGGTCCGGGAGCCGGCCGGTTGTGCGAACTGGCGGTTCCACGGGAACGGGAGGGTCCCGGAAACCCGCCGGCGGCGGCCGGGTGAGCCGGCCGGGCCGCTTCGGGTCATGTGCCGGGCACGTCGGCGCTCCCGGGTGCCCACCGCTGTTCCCGCGCTTCCCGCGTTTCCCGCGCCGGTGGCCGGGCCGGCTGGTAACGCTGGTCCACCGTCACCCCCTTGCCGCGGGCGCTCAGCAGCGTTTCCGGGGGGACGACGGTCACCGACACCCGCAGCCGGTCGCCCACCCGTTCCTGCAGGAGGCGGCGGGCCCGGGCCAGGTCGCCGGCCCCCGGCGGCCGGGCGGCGGCCACCCGCAGCTCCACCTCGCCGCGGCGCTCCTGACGGAACTGGAACCGGTCGAAGACGGCGAAGGCGCTGTCGTGGAAGTTCAGGGCCGCGGTGGAGATGGGCTCGTCGTCCGCCCCGTAGACCAGGGACTGGTCCCAGCGCCCGCGGACGTCGGTGAGCACCGGGAACGACGAGCCGCACACGCAGCGGGCGCCGTGCGGGCCGGCGGGCAGCAGGGTGCCGGCGTCCTCGGTGTCATAGCGCACCAGCGGCATGGCGGCGTTGGTCATCCCGGTGCCGACGATCCGTCCGTCGACGACCTCGGTGAGGCCGTAGGTGGGGGCGAGATGGTAGGCGCCGGGGCGGGCGGGGCACTCACCGGCGAACACCACCTTCTCGCTCTGCCCGTACCAGCGGACCACCGGTGCCGCGAAGACCTCCCGGAAGAGCGCCACCTGCCAGTCGAAGGCCCCTTCGCTGGCCAGCAGCACCGCGCGGACGCGGCTGAGCGCGCGGTGCGGCCCGGTCCGCGCCACCCAGTGGGCGAACGGCGTGACCGCCGACGGGTACCCCCAGATGGCCACCGGGCGGAAGTCGCCGAGCCGCTCCAGCAGATCGGCGAAGGTCCGGTCCGACAGGTGGAACGGGGAGACCAGGAAGTGGTTGTACGTCGGCTGGAACAGGACGGGCCGGCCGGCGAAGCCCGCGCCGAGGCTGCCGCCCCGGAAAGTGATCTTCGGGTCGGTCGGCCGCACCCCCGCCCGTCCCCACACGTGGGCGATGTGGGCCCACTCGGTGAAGAACGACGCGTAGGAGATCCGCAGGTCCAGCGGCTGCCCGCCGGTGCCGCCGGTGGTGACCCGCCGGGCGGGCACCCGAGGGCCGGTGAAGGAGCCGGCAAGGCCGCGGACGGTCTCCTTGCCCAGCACCGGAAGCCCGTCGAGCCGGCCCTCCAGGCAGGCCTGGAGATACTCCGGGCGTTCCCGGTAGTACGGCACCGACCGGCCCCAGCGCCGGTGGAACCGGGCCAGCCGGGACACCTGCCACTGGTGGACCTCGGCCGCGTCGGCCGCCTCCAGCCTGGCGAGCGTGCGCAGGTGGCCGCGCACCAGCGGGCTGGCGCAGGCGGCGTCGAACACGGCGGCGGCCGCCCGGGAGCCGAACACCGAGCCCGCCCGCGCCGGGACCGCCCGCGCGGCCGCCTTGGCGGCCGTCCGGGAACACGTCCATGCGGACGCCGGTGGGGACGCCGGTGGGACCGCCCGGGCCCGGGTCATCGGGCCACCGCCGGCGGTGGCCGATGTTCGACGTACCCCTGCCAGGCGAAGTGCGGCTCGGCCCGCAGGACCGTCTCGACCGGCAGTGAGCCGAGGCGTCCCTGCCACGGGCCGTGGTCGGAGATGATCTCGATGTCACGCCAGTCACCACGGGCGAGTGGCAGGGCGCGGCAGGTGAACGCCTGGCGGACCACGGGCACCCGGTCGGGGTCGAAGCCGAACAGGTACGTCGCGGCCGCGTCGACCGCGGCCGGCGTGGTCCCGCAGGCCAGTAACCGGGCGGGCAGCGGGTCGGGGTTCATCGGGCCGTTGCGCTGCCCGGCGATCACCCCGTCCACGATGACGATGTGCCGCCGGCCCGGGTCCGGGGTGTCGGCCACGGTGCCGTCCGGCCGGCCGTACTCCAGGATCTTGTTCAGGTCGAGGCACATGCGCCACACCGTGTCGTTGCCCCACCAGTTACCGCTGCGTACCACGGTGTCGCCGTCCCCGAACAGCTGGCTGCCGCGGTGGCGGGCCAGCCGCAGCATGCCGCCGCCCAGGCGGGGGGAGAGCATGGCCACCCGGCGCAGCCTGGTGGCCGCGGCCCGCTCGAGCGAGTGCCGGGAGCTGCGGCTGGGATGCTCGTCGCCGCCGGTGCCGGGCCGGCCCTCGGTGTGGTGCGGTAACCAGTTCTTGTCCGCGTTGATCCCGACCAGGTTCTTCAGGGCGAGGGTGATCCCGGCCTTCTTGTGGCTTTTCAGCTTGGGGAGGTTCACCACGAGGTCGGCCCGCAGGGCCGTGCCGGAGAGCAGGTACTCGTGCCGGCCGCCGCTGTGGTGGGAGTTCACCACCCGGCTGTCGTAGTCGGCCCCGTAGTAGCGGCCCGCGCCGCCGTGGCCGACGAACTCGCTGGCCGCGGCGAGGTCGAAGGCGATCGCGCCGCCGGGGTCGCCCGGCAGCCGGCGGCGGGCCACCACGACGTCGTCGACCGTGGTCCACTCCTCCTGGCGCAGGTCGACCAGGTCGAGGCGCAGCCCGCGTTCCCGGTAGAACCGGCGCAGCTCGTCCAGGCCGAGCAGGCTCACGATCGCCGTGAAGGACGAGTCGGTCTGCGGCGCGTCGGCGATCACCACCCGGCCGGCGCTCCCGACCGCGGCGAACGCGTAGTCGGCGACGGCGCGCACCACGGAGCCGTGGGTGAGCACGTACCGCCAGCCCTGCGGGTCCCGCGGGTGGCGCTCACGTACCAGGTTGGGCTTGAGCACGACCGTCCCGCCCGGGGGGACGAGGCCGGCCAGCGGGTTCCAGCGTGCGGTGTCCACGTTCGCCGCGTCCAGCCCGGCCAGTGCCAGGGCCCGGCGGACGCCGGCGTACACCGGGTTCGCCGCCGGGCCGAGGTGCCCGTGCGCGTACTCGGGATACGCGGTGTCCGGGGAGAAGGGGACGACGTCGGGATAGGACGCCGTCCGCGTCCGCGTGACCGCCACCCGGTACGGGGCGGTGATGTTCTCTGGCATTCCCGGCATGTCCGGCCTTATCGGTAGGAGTGCCTCGGCCGTGGGGGTGCCGCCACGGCCGAGGCGGTCGGGTGTCGCGCGTACCGGCCTGCGAGTGGATGGTCGGTAGATAGCGGACGGTGGTGCATCTAACCTCAGAGTAACGACTCTACTACGGAATGCGAGGACTGGATCGGGTGTGTCGTATCACCGGGAAGCCGCGCCCTGGTCGGGGTGTGGCGGCACTGCGCGCGTTCGGGGCTGGCGCGTCGGTGCTGCCGGTGTCGTCGGTTCCGCACCTTTCTCGAGCACAATGTGTGACATGATGAACTCCATACGTAATGATCGTCGCGCGCGGCGGGCCGGTCATGCGGGCCATACCGGCCAGGCCGGTGACGTTCTGCTACTTGCCCCGTCGCTGGGACTCGGCGGCGGCATCGAGCGCTACCTCGCCACGGTCGAACGGGCACTCGACGGGTCGGGCGCGCGGGTACGCAGGGTGGACCTGCTGGCCCCCGGCCGCCGCCCCACGCTTGCGGCAAAGGCCGACTTCGCCGCCCGCGCCGTGCTCGCCGCGCGGCGCCACGCGCCCATCCGCTGCCTGCTGGTGGGGCATCCCGGCCTCATCCCGGTGGCGGCGGCGGTCACGGCCGCGGCCCGGCCGTCGCGCTCGTTCGTCGCGTTCTACGGCACCGACATCTGGGGCACCCGGCCGCTGTCCCGGACACTGCTCACCAGGCTCTCCCGGGCCCGGCCGCTGACGATCAGCAGCTTCAGCGCGGGCGCCATGCTGTCGCTGGGCGTCCCCGCGGTGCTGCCGCCCGGCATCGACCCCGGCTGGCGGCAGACCCTGCTGCGCACCCCGCGGCCGGCCGCGGCGGACCGCGTCCCGGTGGTGCTCACCGTCTGCCGGCTGCCGGAGTGGCGCGGCAAGGGCGTGGCGGAGCTGGTCGAGGCGACCCGCCGGGCACGCGAGCGCGTCGGCGCGGTGCGCCTGGTCGTGGCGGGCCAGGGCCCGGCGCCCACCGAGCTCGTCGACCTGCTCGCCCGGGCGGACACCGAGCTGTACGTCTCGCCGCCCGACGCGCAGCTGGCGCGGCTCTACGGGGCCGCCGACCTGTTCGCGCTGTGCACCCGGACCAGGGTGCGCACACCCAGCAGCGGGGAGGGCTTCGGCATCGTGCTGGTCGAGGCGCAGCTCGCCGGCTGCCCGGTCGTCGCGCCGTTCTCCGGCGGCTCGTCCGACGCCTACGTCGCCGGGATGACCGGCTGGTCACCGGTGGACGAGTCCGCCCCGGCCCTGGCCGAGCTGCTGGGACAGGTGCTGTCGGACCGGGGCCGGCTGGCCGAGTCCGGCGGGCGGGCGCGCGAATGGGCACGGATGGTGACCGACCCGGAGGCCTACGCCGAGCAGACCCGCCGGATCCTCCTCGGCCGGGACGCGCCGGCCCCGGCCGAGGAGGCCCGTCCCGGCGTCCTGGCGGGCTGAGCGCTCCTCATGACGACGACACCGGGACGTCGCGGTGACGGCCGTGACGGCCTGGCGGTCGTTCAGTTCCGCGGGACGCTGCCGCCGCGCGTGGGGACGGGCTCACCGCTGCCCGCCGGGCGCGGCGGCCGCGGCGGGCGCGGCACGTTGCTCACCGCTGCCCGCCGGGCGCGGCGGGCGCGACATGTTGCTCATGGTCACGCTCGCCGCGTGCGGCGGCCAGGTCGGCGTCCACCATCATCGCGACCAGGGCGCGGAAGTCGACGGCCGGCCGCCAGCCCAGCAGGTCCCGCGCCCTGGACGCGTCCCCGACGAGCACGTCGACCTCGGCGGGCCGCAGGAAGCGCGGGTCCTGGACGACGTACGGGCCCCAGTCGGCTATGCCGACGTGGCCGAACGCGACGTCGAGCAGGTCGCGCACCGAATGCGTCTTCCCGGTGGCGATGACGTAGTCCTCGGGAGTGTCGCGCTGGAGCATCCGCCACATGGCGTCGACGTAGTCGCCGGCGAACCCCCAGTCCCGCCGCGCGTCGAGGTTGCCCAGCGCGATCTTCTCCTGCGCCCCGAGCGCGATCCGGGCGACCCCTCGGGTGATCTTCCTGGTCACGAACTCGGTGCCCCGGCGCGGGCTCTCGTGGTTGAACAGGATGCCGGACACGGCGTGGGCGCCGTACGACTCGCGGTAGTTGACGGTGATGTAGTGGCCGAAGGTCTTCGCGACCCCGTAGGGGGAGCGCGGGTGGAAGGCGGTGGTCTCCCGCTGCGGGGTCTCGCGCACCTTGCCGAACATCTCCGAGCTCGACGCCTGGTAGAAGCGGACGCGCGACATCTCGTCCGAGGTGGCTATCCGGATCGCCTCGAGCATCCGCAGGACGCCGATGCCGGTCGTCTCCCCGGTCAGCTCCGCCTGCCGCCAGGACAGGCCGACGAAGGAGATCGCGCCCAGGTTGTAGACCTCGTCGGGCTGGGCGGTCTCGACCGCGCCGATCAGGGACGGCAGGTCGGTCAGGTCGCCCTCCAGGAGACGGACCCCGGGCAGTATCTTCTCGACCACGGCGACCTTCGGGTTCGACTGGCCGCGGACCAGGCCGAACACCTCGTAGCCCTTGCTGAGCAGAAGCTCGCCCAGGTACAGCCCGTCCTGGCCGGTGATGCCGGTGATCAGAGCGTGTGGCATGCGGTGACACCCTCTTTCTGTTACTTCAAGTACGCGATATATTGCGCATAGTAGTGAACCCGCATCGTTCCATCGTCACCGCACGTAGGGGAACAGTATGATGTCCACCGAGATCTCCACCGATCTGCGATACCGCAACGCCGGCAACAAGATCCTTCTCGACCTGATCCGCCGGGAGCCCGGCCGGGCGCTCGACTGCGGCTGCGGGGCCGGTGACAACGCGCGGCTGCTGGCCGCACGCGGGTGGAGCGTCACCGGGATCACCAACGACCCGGCCGAACTGGCGGCGGCGGAGCAGGTGTGCGAGACCGTCCACCTGCACGACCTCACCAAGGGGCTGCCCTTCGCCGCGGACGGCTCCTACGACCTGGTGCTGCTCTCCCACGTCCTGGAGCACCTCGCCGACCCCGCCGGGCTGCTGGCGGAGGCCCGGCGGGTCGTCGCCGAGGACGGGCTGGTGGCGGTGGCCCTGCCCAACGTCCTGCACTACAGCCAGCGGGCCAAGTTCGTCCGCGGCCGGTTCGAATACACCCGGACCGGCGTGATGGACGCCACCCACCTGCGGTTCTTCACCTTCGACTCCGCCCTGCGAATGGTCCGTGACAGTGGTCTGGACGTGGTCACGACGCTGCCGGACGGCGGGCTGCCCTGGTGGCGGCTGCGCAACGTGCTGTCGTCGAGCGTGACCGGGCGGCTCGACCGGTGGGCGGCCCGGCGGCGGCCGAACCTGCTGTGCGCGCAGGCGGTGTTCCTGGCCCGGCCGCTGCCGAGCTGGGCGGCGTGAGCCGGCCGGGCGC
>NZ_CAKKTM010000162.1 GCF_920888515.1 Protofrankia sp. CiP1_Cm_nod1
GAGCTGGGCGGCGTGAGCCGGCCGGGCGCCCGGCCGCGCGGCGTGGGCCACCTGGCGGCGTGACCCGCGCCGGGCGCCCCGGCTCCGGCCTACCGCCGCCAGTAAGCGCCACAGGCGTCGATCCGGACGAGAGGGGCGTCGATGCCCTGGGCCGCCCGGAAGTCCTCGACCGCGCGGCGGCAGCCCTCGACCGCACCGTAGTCGTCGATGATGCAGAAGCCGCCGTCGGACAGCTTTGGGTAGAGCGTGGTCAGGGCCTCGATCGTGCTGGAGTACATGTCGCCGTCCAGGCGCATGAGCGCGAGCCTGTCGATCGGCGCACCCGGCAGCGTCTCGGAGAACCAGCCGGGCAGGAAGCGCACCTGGTCGTCGAGCAGCCCATACCGGCGGAAGTTGTCCCGGACCTCTGCCAGCGGGACGACGAGCTCGGCCACCGTGTGGTGCCGGTCGCCGGTGTCGGCGGGATAACGGCCGGGATCGGGCTCCGGCAGCCCCGAGAACGAGTCCGCGACCCACACTATGCGGTCCTCGACCCCGTGGGCGGCGAGTATTCCCCGCATCAGGATGCACGAACCGCCCCGCCAGACACCGGTTTCGATCAGATCCCCGGGAACGTTGTCGCGCAGAATCGTCTCGACGCATTCCTGGAGGTTGTCCAGACGTTTGGCGCCTACCATGGTGTGCGCGAGCCGGGGCCAGTCCTGGCCGTTGCGGCGAACCTCGGGGGAGACGATTCTCGCCACCGAGAGATTCCGCCGCTCGAGCAGCCGCTGCAGAATCCGGGCGCTGCGGCGCCCGCGCCAGACCGCGCCGTCCCGTCCGTCCCACAACGAGAAGGAAAGCACCTCCTTCAGCAGATGGACATACCGTTGCGGAAGTTCCTCTCCAACGGTCGGTGACACGTCGAGATCCGTCATCTCTGTCATTCCTTCTTTTCTTCTCCGGGGATACTTCTCTTTTCCGGGGTGCGGATGCCGTCGGGTGGGCGGCTTTTCCGGGATGTGGTTCTCCGGGGGCGCGCGCGGCCGACCGGCCGAGGCGGTGTCAGGACCAGGACACCCAGCGGGCGGGACGGGGCTCGTCGGGCAGGGGCACCGCCTCGGCGGGCATGCGCAGCAGCCCGTCGACAAGACCGTGGAAGGCGAGCAGGCAGGAGGCGTACCCGCGCCTGCGCACGGCGTCCTTCACGGCGGTGCCGGGCACCAGGACCAGCATCGACCACAGCGTCACCAGCGCCGTGCGCAGTGCCCAGCCCCGGGCCCGGACGAACCACAGCCTGTTGCGGACGCTGTAGTAGATGTACCGGCCGGCCGGGATCGTCCCGCCACTGGCGTGCCAGGCCCGCGCCGGGCTGAGCATGACGCGCCAGCCGGCCTCCCGGGCACGGTGGCAGAAGTCGGCATCCTCGAAACCGAGGAAGTAGCGTCCGTCCATCGGCACGTCCCGGTGACATTCGGCCTTGATGAACATGGCTGCGCCGGTGACCCATTCGGCCTCGCACGGCTGGCCGACGGACGGCGTTCGCAGTACCCTCGGCGCGGCGAGGAAACGGGTGAGAACAGCGGCGCCCGACTGCAGCCCCCGAGCGTTGACCAGCGTCGGGCCGACCACACCGACCCGGTCGGTGGCCAGCAGGTCCAGGCACGCCCCGATCGTCGCGTCATCCATCCGGATGTCGTTGTTGAGCAGTAGATAGCAGGACGCCGTCGGATAGACCCGGGTGGCGTGCTGAAAACCGCCGGCGAAACCGAGATTGCGGGACGGGACTATCCAGGAAATCTCCGCGGGAATGCCCGCGGGGCGTTCCGACAGATCGTTGGCCACCACCACCACCCGATGCAGCAGCGCGCTGCGGTCCAGTTCGCAGGCGAGTTCGACGGTGGGCTCGGCCGGCCCCCAGTGCACGATGACCGCGATGTTCCTCATAGCTGATTCCTCATGACTGGTTCCTCATGACCGCTCCGCGGAAGCGGGGCGGTTCGGCGCGGTGTCGCGGCGGTTCGGCGCGGTGCGCCGCAGCACCGCGCCGAACATCAGTGCCGCGGACAGGGTGTAGATGACGATCGACATGGCGGCGATCAGCGCGAGATTTCCGGTGGGCACGGTCACACACAGGCCGACGACGGTCAGCGCAGCCGCCAGCGCCTGCGTCCCGTACACGCTGCGCTGACCGGACAGGCTCAGCAGCGCGTGGATCAGCAGGTAGTCCGCGGACAGCGGGATCGCCGCGAGGACGAGCGCCCGGGTCGGCGCCACCGCGGGTAGGAACTCCCGACCATAACAGAGGGTAATCAATTCGGGGGCGAGGAGCATGACCGGCAGGGCCACCCCGGCCGCGACGCCGAGCGCCCACCTCACCCCGCGTCGGATCAGCAGGCGCTGCTGGTTCAGGCCGTGGGCGTGCCGCAGCCGGCTGAAGGCGAGCATCCCGACCGCCTGGCCGAGCGCGGTACAGGTCAGGCTGGCGGTGGCCGCGACACCGTAGAACGCGACGTCGGAAGTGGGCCGGGCGGCAGCGACCACCACCGAGTCGAGCCGGTAGATCACCTGCGCCCCGATGGCCGTGGGCAACGCCGCGACAGCGCCCCGCACGAGCGCCCGGGACGGCAGGAAGCGGGCTGGCCGGCGTGGCGTGCCCGGCTCGCCGAGGGTCCGCGCCAGCATCACCACCGCCGGGACGGCGACGCCCACCCCCGAGCACAACAGCCAGACACCGACCTCGCGGGTGCCCGCGCGCCACGCCACGACCAGCAGGAACAGGCCCGCCAGCGAGGGCAGCAGCCGTACGAGCTGGAACTCGCCGGTCATCCGTGACCGGCGCTGGGCCATCCCGGAGGCCAGCGACGCGGCTACCGCCCCGGCGGTGGCCGCCGCCGCCCCGATGACCCCGTACCCGTCCAGCCAGGGCTGGGCCCCGACGCCCGCGAGCGTCCCGAACAGCGCGGCCGCCACCAGCGCGACGACGGCGACCTGCGCCAGCAGCGGGCCGGCGAGGTCGCGGTCGCTGCCACGGCCGGTCACCACCGCCTGTGTCACGCCGAGGGTCAGCACGACCGCCGCCACCCCCGACATCGTCTGGGTGGCCACGAACGCGCCCCGGGCGGTCGGCCCGAGAACACGCGCGGTCACGATCCCCGAGGCCAGCCCGATCAGGATCGCGGCGGCGTTGCCCGCGGCGACCGCGATCCCCGACGGCATGCCCGGGCGCGCGAGCGTGGCCAGCCGCCGGGGCCGCCGGTGCCGGGCCGTGGACGGCCTGCCGAGGGCCGTGACGGGAGGGCCTGCGGTGGGGCCCACGGCGGGGCTGGCGACGGTGCTCATGACGGGGTCTGCGGTGGGGCTCGCAGCGGGGCCCACGGCGGGGCTGGCGACGGTGCTCATGACGGGGCCGTCGGCCCGGGCGTCCTGCGTCGTCACGGCACGGCGTTCGGGGTAGCCGTGCCGTCCGTGCCGTTCGGGGTGTTCGGGGTGTTCGTGCCGCTCGGGGTGCCGGGTGCGGTGTGGTCCGGCGGCCGGGCGCCGCCGCGGGTCACCGCCGGTCCCGCGGGTATGGCCGGTCCCGCCGGTCCCGCCGGCTCTGCCGGTCCCGCCGGCTCTGCCGGTCCCGCCGGCTCTGCCGGTCCCGCCGGCTCTGCCGGTCCCGCCTGCCCAGCCTGCCCAGCCGACACGGTTGCCGTTGCGTCCGCTGCTGCCGCCGCGGCGGCGGCGAGGACGTGCGCCGAGGTGACCAGGCCGCCGTCCGCCTGCCCGGCCGTGCCGGCGGCGGCATCGCGCAGGCGGCGGTGGAACTCGCGTACGGCCGCCTCATGCCCCTTGTCCTGGCGTCCCTGCCAGACGGTACGGCCACCGACGGTAAGCGACCGGAAGTCGTCGAGGACGAGGTGCGTGCCGCTGGCCAGCGCCTCCAGGCGCTCCTTGCCGATACCCGCCGGGCGCGCGGAGGAGTAGACGATCACCGAGGCCGACTGGTCGGCGTGCCCGAGCACGACCGTCACGTCGTCGGCGAGCAGTGCGCCCCCGCGTCCGGCCGGATGTGCCCGCACCGACACGATCTCCGACGGGTTCAGGAACGCGCAGGTGTCGACGAAGTGGCAGACCTCCCCGAGCAGCCGCCCGCCCTGGCGGCGGTCGGCGTACCAGTGCCCGTCCGCGACCTTCCCGGCCGCTACCCGGTAGATCAGGGTGAGCGGGGACGTCCGGGCGTCGAGGTGTTCCCGGGCGAGCCGGGCCGCGGGTGACCAGCGCCGGTTGAAGCCGGTGAACAGGACGCCGTCGGAGCGGCTGGCGGCGTCCGCCACCGCCCGCAGCTCGTCGAAGGACAGCGCGAGCGGCTTCTCGCACCAGACGTGCCGGCCGGCCTCCAGCGCCTGTACGACCAGGTCGGCGTGGGCGTCGTGCGGGGTCGCGATGACCACCACGTCGACGTCGGGATCGTCGATGACGGCGTCCGGGCCGCCGGCGATCCTCGTGAAGCCGGCGCGCTCCCCGAAGCGTCGGGCACGCAGGCCACCGGCTGAGCCGACCGTGACGAAGCGGTCGAAGCCCGCGGCCCGGAAGGCGGGCAGCAGCACGGTGGCGGAGAAGGCGCCGGCGCCGATCCAGCCGATGCCGTAGCCCCGCCCGGCGGCCCGAGCGCTGTCGCTGTGTGTGCTGTCGCTGTGTGTGCTGCCGTCGGGTGTGCTGTCGTGTGTGCTGCCGTCGGGTGTGCCACTGCCTGCGCGGGCGGCGCGGGCGGCGCGGCGTGCCCCGGCCGGCCCGGGGAGGGTGGGCAGCCCGCCGGCGGCCCGGGAGAGCCC
>NZ_CAKKTM010000163.1:0-1661 GCF_920888515.1 Protofrankia sp. CiP1_Cm_nod1
AGCCCCGGCCGTCCGGGCTGCCCGGACAGCGCGGGCAGCCCGGCCAGCCCCGGCCGTCCGGGCTGCCCGCGCCGGGGCGGCAGGACGATGCTCGCCGGCAGCGTCCGGGAGACGTCGTAGTCGAAGCGGATCGCCAGGTACGGTTCGCTCCGGCTCTCGACCAGGGCGTAGGCGTCGGCGGCGTCGTCGATGGCGAAACTGTGCGTCACCAGATCGGCGACCTTCAGCCGGCCGGTGGCCAGCAGGTCGACGACGGCCTCCAGGTTGCGGCCCTCCGTCCAGCGGACCTGGCCGGCCGGGTAGTCCACCCCCCAGTCCTCGTACGCCCGCTCGTAGCGGCCGGGGCCGTACGAGCGGGCGAACCGCACCGACAGCTCCCGGTCGTAGAAGGGCGTGCGGTCGAGCTCGAGCCCGACGTCCCCGACGATGACCACGGTCGCGCGGTCCCGGCACAGCGCCGGCACCCGGCCGATGAGATCCGAGCTCCGGGTGGCGGCGCAGACCAGCACGGCGTCCGCGCCCCGCCCACGGGCCCAGCGCGCCACCGCGGCCGTGGTGGCCTCGCCCTGTTCACGCAGGGTGAGGACGCCGGCCCGGCCGGCCGCGGCCAGCGGC
This sequence comes from Protofrankia sp. CiP1_Cm_nod1, assembly GCF_920888515.1. Classification (GTDB taxonomy): domain Bacteria; phylum Actinomycetota; class Actinomycetes; order Frankiales; family Frankiaceae; genus Protofrankia. Next base: position 616 of record NZ_CAKKTM010000163.1, read on the forward strand.
AGGTCGGCGACGTCGATGCCGGCCACGTCGCATCCGCTGGCCAGCGCGATCCGGGCGGCGAGCTGGCCGACCAGGCCAAGCCCGACGACCACCACCTTCGCGCCCGGCCCGACGTCGGCCAGGCGCAGCCCGTGCAGGGCGATGGAGGCCACCGTCGCGAACGCCGCGTCCGCGGCCGGCACCCCGGCGGGCACCGGCACGCACAGCAGACCGGGCACCGCCTGCACTTCGGCGTGGTTCGCCCAGCCGGCCCCGCCGGTGGCGACGAGCTGTCCGGGCGCGATACCGGTCCCGTCGACCATCTCGCCGACGTCCAGCACGGTCCCGGCGGCGCTGTAGCCGAGCGGGATGTCCCCGCCGAGGCGGGCCCGTACCGCGCGGGCGGCCGGGCCGATCCCGTCGGCCCGGGCCCGTTGGACCACCTGGCGGACCAGGTCGGGACGGGCCCGGGCCTTGGCCAGCAGCCCCGACTGGGCGAGCGCGGTGACCGCCCGTTCCGTCCCGGGGGAGACGATGCTCGCCGCGGTACGGACCAGCACCTCGGTCGGTCCGATCCGCGGTGCGGGGACGTCGAGAACCTCGACCGCGCCTCCGCTGACCGCCTGCACCACCTGTTTCACGTCCGCTGCACCCCCTTGGCTCCGGCCCGGCCCGGCATCGCCGCCCGGCCTGGCACTTCCGGCCGGCCCGGCGCCCCTGACCGGCCCGGTGCTTCTTCTGGTTGGCCTGGCTGGCCTGGCTGGCCTGTTGGGTCTGTTGGGTCTGGTTGGTCCGGCGCGTCCGGTCGGTCCGCCGCCGTCGGTCGAGCTGGTGGTCGAGCTGGTGGCCGCGGCCGGACGCCGGCCAGCTGGCCGGTCTCGATGTCCGTGTGGATCTCGATAGGCAGCTCGTGGTCGACGACGTAGGCGGCGGTGAGCGCCGGCACGGTGTCCTGCCAGCCGAGCGCGCGGTGCGTCGGGCGCAGCTCCCAGCGGCCCGTCCCGGCGGCGGCCGGGCCGCCACGCACGCGCAGGACGATCTCCCCGCTGCCGCTGCCGCTGCCGCTG
>NZ_CAKKTM010000163.1:2222-3484 GCF_920888515.1 Protofrankia sp. CiP1_Cm_nod1
GCCCGCCCGGTGCGCGTCACCCGGTCGGTGAGCGTCACCCGCTCCGGCCGGACGGTGAAGGTGCGCTCGTGCGCCGGGCGTCCGGGCAGGTGCCGGTAGCCGTCGTGGGACGCGGTGAGGACCGCCGTGTCGCCGTCCAGCGCCAGCCGGACGATCGTCGGGCGGGCGCGGCGGCCGGCGCGGAAGGCGCCCCAGACCTCGGTCGAGTCGGCTCCGTCGACGACCAGGCTCGCGTGCGCCGCGCTCGAGCGTTCGTGGTCGCGGACGGCTCCCGGGTCGTAGGTCGAGGTCGCGGTGTCGACGATCAGGGGGACGCCGTCGTACCAGAGCAGGAACGCGAGGGTGTCGGCGTGGGCGTGCGCGGGCAGCGTGTCCGGGCAGGCCGGCCCGACATCGGCGACGAGGTGGAAGCCGCCCGCCCACAGCACGGCGAGACCGCTGTCGGCGAGCAGCCGTGACCCGGTCCAGGCACCGGCGGACGAGATGCCGTCAGGCGGGAGGACGCCAGGAGGTGGGAGGGCGTCGGGCGGGAGGGCGTCGGGCCAGGCGTCACCGCTGTCGCGGGCCGTCCGCCGCCGGCCAGGTCCCGGTCCCGCCGTTCCCGGTCCCGCCGTTCCCGGCCCCGCTGGTTCTCCTGCTTTGCTTGGTCCTGTCAGTCCTGCTGGTCCTGGTCCCGCGGTTCTCGGTCCGGTGGTCTCCGGGTTCGCGCAGCCTGGTCCGGCGGGTCCGCCGCTGACGGGCTCGTGGCCGCCGGGCAGGTCGCCGGACAGCAGGTGCTCCACCGCGTCGGCGGGGACCGGGTAGCCGTCGTTCAGCAGCGGCACCGTCCCGTCCGGGCCGATTATCTTACGTAGCCAGTCGCGCATCCGGGTGATCGCGGCCGGCAGGTCGTCCGGCACCGCCGCGCCGCTCGCCGCGAGCAGGCCGACCACGTCGTCGAGGTCGGCGAGCACCTGGCAGTGGTAGGCGGGCGCCCGCTCGTAGTGACCACCGTCGGCCAGCACCTGCCGGCGGGCCTCGCCGCGCAGCCTCTCGACCCACCGCCGGCGGCCCGCGGTGTCGCCGGCGGCCACCGCCAGCCCGATCAGGGCCTTGAGGTTCTTGACCAGATGGTTGCCGCCGACGTCGGTCTCCAGGTGCGGCCGCAGGAAGGCCGCGTGCCGGCCGAGGTCGGCGCGCACGGCCGCCTCGGCCGCGCCGCCCCGCGCGAGCGGCTCGAACAGCCCGCACAGCGTCCACGCGCGCAGGGACGCGACATAGGG
>NZ_CAKKTM010000164.1 GCF_920888515.1 Protofrankia sp. CiP1_Cm_nod1
GAGGCCCGCGGCCACGACCGCGGCCGCGGCGCGTAACGGCCTGGCCGCCGTCGAGCGCCGCGGCGCCCCGGCTGCTGTCGATCATCGTGGCGGCCCGCCAGGACGTGTACAGCCGGGCGAAGGCAGCCCGGGCCTCGTCGCGGTCACCGTGCGCTGTCAGCGTCCAGGCCCAGTCCCAGTAGTGCAGGTGGTAGCGCCACAGCAGCGGCGCGCCGGCCTGCGCCCAGTCGAGTTCGGCCGGGCCGCCGCCCGGGGCGCGCAGCCGGCGGGGGTGGCCGAGCAGGGTCAGCGTCCCGTCGAGCAGTTCGGCCACGTCCGGCCAGGACGCGGCGCAGCGGCCGTCGAACGGTACGAAGGCGGACGGCCAGCAGCCGATCTCCGGGGCGGCCAGCCGCAGCAGCCGGTCGGTCGTCCCGGGGAAACGCCGGGTGAAGGCCCGCTGGCCGCGCAGGCGCACCCGGGCGGTGACCTGTTGTGGCCGCAGGTGCCGCACGGTCCGCGCGTACCGTGCGGCCGGCGCCGGCCAGCCGGCGGCGCGGGCCACAGCCGCGATCCCGTGGCCCGCCGGCGGGCATGGGCCGGTCACGTCAAGCGGCTCCGCCATGTCAGCGGCGCCCCTCGGCCAGCAGCGCCGCCTCGTCCCGGATGCCCCGCGCGAACGGCCGTGGCGCGAAGCCGAGGTCGGCGGCCGCGTCGGTGATCGGGAACGCCTTGTCCTCGGCGAGCCGGGCGATCTGCTCGGCGCGCAGCCGCGGGCGGGCCGCCAGCCGTTCGTACCCGCGGGCCGCGGCGAGCGTGGCGCGCAGCGGGAACGGGACGGTGACGGCCCGGCGCCCGACCGCGTCGGCGGCCTCCGCCACGATCGTCCGGAAGGTCAGTGCCTCCGGCCCGGCGAGGTTGTAGGCGCGGCCGGCGCAGGCGTCCGACCGGACCGCCGCCAGCACGGCGGCGGCGAGATCGTCGACGTGGACGGGCTGCTGCAGGCGCCTGCCGCCACCGGGCAGGGGCAGCAGCGGGCAGCGGCGCAGCGCGGCCAGCAGCCGCGCCATGTTCCGGTCGTCCGGGCCTCCGTAGATCATGGTGGGGCGCAGGATCGTCCAGTCGAGGCCACTGCTGGTGATCGTTTTCTCGGCGTCCGTCCGGATCCGCTTTGTCGCGGCCGGGAGCGTTGTGAAGATCGCGGCCGTGGAGATGAAGAGCGCCCGATGCGGCCCGGACGCCTCGGCCGCCGAGACGATCACGTCCGCGTGCCCGAAGCCGAGGGAGGCGATGTTGACCAGGACGTCGCCCTTGGCGGCCTGGAACGCGGCGTCCACCGAGGCGGGGTCGTCGAGATCGCCCGCGACGGCCTGCGCGCCCGCGCGTTCCAGGGCCTGGGCGGCCGCCGCGCCGCGGGCGAGCCCGATGACGTGGTGGCCGTCCCGGAGCGCGCCCGCGACCACCCGGCGTCCGAGGAATCCCGTTCCGCCGGTCACCAGCAGCCTCATGCGCGTCCTCGCCGCCCGGTGACGTCGGCCGTGACGTCGGCCGTGCTGTCGGCCGTGCTGTCGGCCGTGCTGTCGGCCGTGCTGTCGGCCGTGCTGTCGGCCGTCCCGAAGGCCTCGGATGCGCCGGGCGCGCCGGAGCCCTCCGCCGTACCCGCCGTCCTGCCCGCCGTCCTGTCCGTCCCTGCTGCCCCGCCCGCCGGCGGGGGCGGCAGAGGTGCCGGACGGAGCGGCTCGGCCACGGGCTGGGACGGCTTGTCCGCTGGCCGGCGCGGCTCGGCAGCCGGTCGGGGCGGTGGCACCGGTGGCCAGTGCAGTTCGGTGGTGTCCTCCGAGGGCTGTGGGCGCTGTCGCGGAACGGTGATGGCACGGCCCGTCACCTCCTCGAGGAGGTGACGGTAGCGGCGGGCGAGCACCCGCCGGTCGAAACGCGCCACCACACAGGCCCGGCCCTGTGCGCCCATGGCGGCGCGCCGGGCCGGGTCCGCGGCCAGGAGGCGGATCGCCCGGGCCAGTTCCGACGGGTTCTCGGGCGGGACGACGACCCCGCCCGCCTCGGAGAGGATCCGGGCGGCCTCACCGGCGAGCGCGCCGATGACCGGCCGGCCGGCGGCGAGCAGCTCGAACATCTTCGACGGGATGAAGGTGGCGAACAGCGGCACGTCCCGCAGCGGGACCAGGCAGATGTCGGCCGCGGCGACGATGGCCGGCACCTCGTCGCGGTCGACTGCGGGCAGCATGGTGACGTTGGTGAGCCCGAGCTCGGCGACCCGGTCGGCGACCCGCCCGCGGTCGGCTCCCTCGCCGACGAGGGCGACGTGCACCGGATCCCGGGCAAGCTCGGCCGCGGCGTCCACCACCGAGACCAGCCCCTGGGAGATGCCATGGGCGCCGATGTAGAGGACGAGGGTGTCGCCGGGGGCCGCGCCGAGCCGGGCACGCAGCGTCCTGGACGCCGGCTCCGCCGAGGAGGGCCCGGCCGAGGAGGGCCCGGCCGGCCGGCCCGGCGGCCGTGTCCGGGCCACCGGCTC